>NZ_JAPCIT010000013.1:0-146797 GCF_027707385.1 Aeromonas sp. QDB54
AATCGGCTCAAACATGAAGAAATGAAATGACTGAGTCAGCCGAGAAGAATTTCCCCGCTTATTCGCACCTTCCCTAGATGTAATGCGAGGCCTGAATGCTGAATGTGAGTGCCATTCCGTTGACCGACATCTCACCCATCTGGGATGACGGCTTTCTCTCCCTCTCCAAGAACCTGCTCTCTGCCGTCACCCTGGACGACTTCATCAAGAAGCTGAACTGGATCCAGCCCTGCTTTAGCCAAGTGGATCGGGTCAACCTCATCCTCAACCTGGGGACGGGGGAGGAGGCGGTCTTCTACTACCTGGGGGAGCAGGGGCCGACACACCTCATCTGCCGCAAGGCCGATCTCCATTTTTCCCGCGAGCAGGCCATCGTGCTGCCGGGGAGCCGCTTTCGCCATCGCTGCGAACAGCTGGCGAGCACTCCTGTCTATGACGGCTTGCAATCCTACTGCCAGCTGCCCATCACCACTGCTCGCAGCCACCTGGGCGGGGTGGAGTTCATCAGCCGCGAGGCCAATGCCTTCCAGATGGAGACCCTGGCCAAGCTGACCCAGCTGGCGGCCATCGTCGCCATTGCGCTGGAGAACGTGCTGGACAAGGAGCGCACCCTGGAGCAGGCCAACTCCCTGCGCCTTGAGCGCGACAGCTGCAAGATCCTGGTGGACGTGACCAACGCGGTGATTAAACTGGTGCGCATCGCCGAGTTGCCCCAGAGCCTGTTCACCATCCTGCACCACCATTTTGGCATCAGCAGTCTGTGCCTGGCCGAGTACAACGCCACCTCCGACAGCTTCAAGAGTTACCTGGTCAATCAGCAGCAGCGTGAACAGCCCGGCATCATCAACCATTCGTGTTTTGAGAAGAACTGCCTGCAGGGGGCGCTCGGCCACAGCGAGCCCTTCTTCCTCTATCGCGAGCAGGGCCACGGCTGCCAGTCGAGCTGCCGCTTCACCTCCCAGATCCTGCCCCCCGACGCCGACAGCTCCTGTATCCTGCCGCTGCGCTATCGGGGCAACCTGCTGGGGGTGTTGATCCTCTCCCACCCCGAGGCGGATTTCTTCGCCGACCTCGATATCTCGCTGCTCGAACAAGTGGCGGCGCGCACGGCGATTGCCATGAACAACGTGCAGGCGCAGCAGGAGATCTCCAACACCACCGGCGCCAGGGAGAAGACCCTTCGAGTCGACGGACCCGCGCCACAGGGGGACTTTGCCAACATCATCTACCAGAGCGCCGTGATGGAGAAGGTGCTGGAGAAGGTGAAGCTGGTGGCCCAGAGCGATTGCACCGTGCTCATTCTGGGGGAGACCGGCACCGGCAAGGAGCTGATCGCCCAGGCCATTCACGCCCTGAGTACCCGCCACGATCACGAGATGGTCAAGGTGAACTGCGCCGCCATTCCCACCGGCCTTATCGAGAGCGATCTGTTTGGCCACGAGAAGGGGGCCTTCACCGGGGCACTGACCCAGCGCATCGGCCGCTTCGAGCGGGCCCACAAGGGCACCCTGTTCCTCGACGAGGTGGGGGACATGCCGCTCGATCTGCAGCCCAAACTGTTGCGGGTCTTGCAGGAGCATGAGCTGGAGCGGGTGGGCAACAGCAACCCCATTGCCATCGACGTGCGGCTGGTGGCGGCCACCAACTGCGATCTGCTCTCCATGGTGAAGAACAAGCGCTTTAGAAGCGATCTCTATTACCGGCTCAACGTCTTTCCCATCGAGCTGCCGCCCCTGCGCGAGCGGCGCGAGGATATTCCTCTCTTGGTCAACTTCTTCATCAAGAAGATCGCCAAGCGGATGCGCCGCACCATCACCTCCATCTCGGCCGACGCCATGAAGATGCTGGTGTCGCTCCCCTGGTACGGCAACATCCGTGAGCTCGAGAACATCATCGAGCGGGCAGTGGTGATGACCCGCGGCCACGTGCTCAACCTCTCGCCGGACGAGCTGCTGCCCCTCAAGGGCTTTCACAAGATAGAGACCCTGGTCTATGACGAGCCGGCCCGGGAGCTGTTTCGCGAGCCGCTGCCCGCCTTGCCGCAAGGTGAAGAGGCACAGGGGGAGGATGAGAGGGTCAGCATCATCCGGGCGCTGAAGGCGTGCAATGGCATCGTTGCCGGCGAGCGGGGCGCGGCCCAGCGCCTCGGCATGAAGCGCACCACCTTGCTGTCGAAAATGAAACGGCTCGGGATCTCGGCCAAAGATCCACGCACCCTCAACTAAGGGGCACCTAGATGTTGCTTGAACTCGACCCCGACACCCCGCAGGCGCTCAGCGCCCATCGCGAGGTGGTTCATTACCATCAGCGCGGCGTCACCACCGACAGCGCCATGCAGCTGCCTTGCGAAACCCCGGTGGCGCTGGTCTACAACGGCATCGCCCACAGCGTGATGATGTGCTCTGCCGCCGATCTCGAGGATTTCGCCATCGGCTTCTCGCTGTCGGAGGGGATCATCGACAGCCTGCTCGATATCCACGACATCGAGCAGCAGAGCGCCTGTCGCGGCATCGAGCTGCACATCACCCTGGCCAATCGCTGCGTCCATCGTCTGAAAGAGAAGCGGCGCACCCTGGCCGGGCGCACCGGGTGCGGCATCTGCGGTAGCGAGAGCCTGGAGCAGGTGGTGCGCGCCCAGCCAAGGCTGCCCGACAGCCAGCGCTTTGCGGTGGGCCATATCGACAAGGTGCTGAGCGCTCTGCGCCCGCTCCAGCTGCTGGGGCAGAGCACGGGGGCGACCCATGCCGCCGTGCACGTGGACGGCGAGGGCAATATCCTCGCCATTCGCGAGGACGTGGGGCGTCACATAGCGCTCGACAAACTGGTGGGGTACTTGCAGCGCAGTGGCCGGCGCGACGGCGCCATCCTGGTGACCAGCCGCGCCAGCTTCGAGATGGTGCAAAAGTGCGCCAGCGCCGGGGTGGAGATCTTGCTCGCCATCTCCGCCGCCACCGAGCTCGCGGTCGAGCGGGCCGAGCAGACCGGGCTCACCCTGGTGGGCTTTTGCCGCCCGGGGCGGGCGGAGATCTACAGCGGCCGCCAGCGCATCCTGCTGGCAAGCGCGGCATCATCCCTTACAGCGGCAGAAGGCTGAGGGCACAAGGCCATTGGCGCTCGGGATTGGCTCGGGTATAGTCCTGCGCCAACAAGATAGGTTCGGTCGCGCTCCTTGCCCGTCAGGGCGCCGCGGCCGACACAGCTTCAAAGGATACCAAGCCCATGAAATTCAGCCCGCTGCTGGATGAGATGATGAAAGCCCTGCAGGTGCTGCCGGGTGTCGGTCCCAAGTCGGCCCAGCGCATGGCATTTACCCTGCTCGAGCGTGAGCGCAGCGGCGGCCTGCGGCTGGCCCAGCTGCTCTCTCGCGCCCTCACCGAGATTGGCCACTGCAGCCACTGCCGCACCTTCACCGAGAACGAGCGCTGCGAGATCTGCGCCAATCCCAAGCGCGAAGAGAACGGCCTGCTGTGCGTGGTGGAGAGCCCGGCGGACGTGGCCGCTATCGAGCAGACCGGCCAGTTCTCCGGCCGCTACTTCGTGCTGATGGGCCACCTCTCGCCGCTGGACGGCATTGGCCCGGAAGAGCTGGGGCTGGAGATCCTGGAGCGACGCTTGAAAGACGAGGCGATCAGCGAGCTTATTCTGGCCACCAACCCCACCATCGAAGGGGACGCCACCGCCTGGTACATCGCCGACATGGCCCGCGCCGCCGGCGTCAAGGTGAGCCGGATTGCCCACGGGGTGCCGGTGGGCGGCGAGCTGGAGCTGGTGGACGGCACCACGCTCTCCCACTCCCTGATGGGGCGCCAGCCCCTTAACTGAGTCAGTGCCAGTTTTTCAACTGAACCCACGCCAGCCCTGCAACAGGCTCCGCGTCACGACTCAGCAGCAATACCAGAACCCGCCTCGGCGGGTTTTTTGTTGGGCAAGAGGGTCGATTGGCGCAAAAATCGCCATTCGCACGCCTCGACGCTTTGCCCCCCTTGAAATGGCGATCGCCGGCCCCATCTTGGATCGGGAATATGTTCAACCCGAATCGCCTGAGGATAGTGTCGATGACCCAAAGCGTTCATGCCGAAACCCACGGGTTTCAGACTGAAGTCAAACAACTGCTGAGCCTGATGGCCCACAGCCTCTACTCCAACAAAGAAGTGTTCCTGCGCGAGCTTATTTCCAACGCCTCCGATGCGGCGGACAAGCTGCGCTTCAAGGCGCTTTCCGATGCCTCTTTGTTCGAAAACGACGGCCAGTTGCGCGTTCGCCTGGTGGTTGATAAAGAAAATCGGACTCTGACCATCTCCGACAACGGGATCGGTATGACCCGTGATCAGGTGATCGAGCACCTGGGCACCATCGCCAAGTCCGGCACCGCCGAGTTCTTCAAGAACCTCTCCGGTGATCAGGGCCGCGACTCCCAGCTGATCGGTCAGTTCGGGGTGGGCTTCTACTCCGCCTTCATCGTCGCCGACAAGGTGACCGTGGTGTCCCGCGCCGCCGGTACTGCTCCAGAGCAGGGCGTGCAGTGGGAGTCGGAAGGGGAAGGCTCCTTCACCGTGGCTGACGTGACCAAAGAGGGTCGCGGTACCGACGTCATCCTGCACCTGCGCGCTGAAGAGGACGAGTTCCTCGACGACTGGCGTCTGCGCTCCGTGGTCAGCAAATATTCCGACCACATCAGCGTGCCGGTGGAGATGTACAAAGAGGGCACCCCGGATAGTGTTGGAGAGGGCGAAGAAGACGGTGAAACCATCGTCGGCACCCCGGGCGAGTGGGAGCAGGTCAACCGCGCCACCGCGCTGTGGACCCGCAACCCGAAAGAGATCAAGGACGAGGAGTATCAGGAGTTCTATAAGCACGTCGCTCACGACTTCGAAGATCCGCTCTTGTGGGGTCACAACCGGGTGGAAGGGGCGCAGGAGTACACCAGCCTGCTCTACGTGCCGGCCCGCGCTCCGTTCGATCTCTACAACCGGGATCAGAAACATGGCCTGAAGCTCTACGTGCAGCGCGTCTTCATCATGGACGACGCCGAGCAGTTCATGCCGGCTTACCTGCGCTTCGTCAAAGGGGTGCTGGACTCCAACGATCTGCCGCTCAACGTCAGCCGTGAAATCCTGCAAGACAACAAGGTGACCGTCTCCCTGCGCAAGGCCTGCTCCAAGCGCGTGCTGACCATGCTGGCCAAGCTGGCCAAGGACGATGCCGAGAAGTACGCCAAGTTCTGGAGCGAGTTCGGCAATGTTCTCAAAGAGGGCCCGGCCGAGGATTACGCCAACCGCGAAGAGATCGCCAAGCTGCTGCGCTTTGCCAGCACCGCCGGCGAGGGTGAAGCCCAGACCGTGTCACTGGAGGATTACGTTGGCCGCATGAAGGAAGGCCAGCAGAAGATTTACTACATCACCGCCGACTCTTACGCCGCCGCCAAGAACAGCCCGCACCTCGAGATCTTCCGCAAGAAGGGCGTCGAAGTGCTGCTGATGTGGGAGCGGGTCGATGAGTGGCTGATGAGCCACCTGACCGAGTTCGACGGCAAGCAGCTGGTCTCCGTCACCCGTGGCGAGCTGGATCTGGGCGATCTGGAAGACGAAGCCTCCAAACAGGCGCAGGAAGAGGCCGAAAAAGCCAACGCCGGTCTGGTGGAGCGGGTCAAGCAGAGCCTGGGTGAGGCGGTGAAAGAGGTGCGCGTTACCCACCGTCTGACCGACTCCCCCTCCTGCATCGTCACCGATGCGCACGGCATGAGCACCCAGATGATCAAGCTGATGCGCGCCGCCGGTCAGCCGGTGCCGGAGCAGAAGTACATTCTGGAATTGAACCCCGACCACGCCCTGGTGAAGAAACTTGACACCATCCAGGACGAGGCGCTGTTCGGCGAGTGGGTCACCCTCTTGCACGAACAGGCCCAGCTGGCCGAGCAGGGCGGTCTCAATGATCCGGCGAGCTTCGTCTCCCGTATCAACCGTCTGTTACTCCAGGCATGATGTTTGGGCCCACTGCGCGCAGTGGGCTCTTTCTTTTCTGGCGCCTGCCCCGTTTGGGGTGGGCGCCAGTTGTGTGCAGCACTGCTGCATTTTCACTCATTTTTCGTACACGGATCTGCGCCAATGGTCGTATTGCCATGTCGGAAAGATGGTGAAAAATAAGCCACTCACACGGGGCAAGCTTGTGAAAATGGGCGAAACCGTGTAGTTTTTTGCCTTCTCAAGAATTGAATAACCAATCAATAGGAGCGTGTATGCGCATTGTTCTGTTGGGGGCTCCGGGTGCCGGCAAGGGTACTCAGGCTCAGTTCATCATGGAAAAACACGGTATTCCGCAGATCTCCACCGGCGACATGCTGCGTGCCGCGATCAAGGCGGGCACCGAGCTGGGCCTCAAGGCCAAAGCCGTGATGGACGCAGGTCAGCTCGTCTCTGACGACATCATCATCGGCCTGGTCAAAGAGCGTATTGCCCAACCGGATTGCGCCAACGGCTTCCTGCTGGACGGTTTCCCGCGCACCATTCCCCAGGCGCAAGCCATGAAGGACGCCGGTGTTGCCGTGGACTTCGTATTGGAGTTCGACGTGCCGGACGAAGAGATCGTCAAGCGCATGAGCGGTCGTCGCGTTCACTCCGGCTCCGGCCGTACCTACCACGTGGTGTTCAACCCGCCGAAAGTGGAAGGCAAGGACGACGTGACCGGTGAAGATCTGGTGATCCGTGCCGACGACGAAGAGACCACAGTGCGCAAGCGTCTGGATGTGTACCATCAGCAGACCGCACCGCTCATCGGCTTCTACGGCAAGGAAGCGGAAGCGGGCAACACCCGTTACGTCAAGATTGATGGCACCCAGCCGGTGGATCTGGTCAGCAAGCAGCTGGCGACCATCCTGGGCTAAGCCCGCCATTGCCATCGTCCCCAAGGGGCCAGCGGCAATGTGCCAGTGAGACAAGGGCCCGGCATGGGCCCTTTCTTGCATTCAGACATAACAACAGAACGACAGGAAGCATACGTGACCACGAAAACCGGGATCTTGCTGGTCAATCTGGGTACCCCAGCCGCGCCCACCACGGCCGCCGTCAAGGCGTTTCTCAGCCAGTTTCTGCACGATCAGCGGGTCGTCGACCTGCCGCGCTACCTCTGGTGCCCTCTGCTCCACTTCATCATCCTGCCGACCCGCTCCCCCAAGGTGGCCAAGCTCTATCAGCAGGTGTGGACCGAGCAGGGCTCGCCGCTGATGGTGATAAGCAAGCAGCAGCGCGCGGCGCTGGAGCAGGAGCTCAAGCGCGAAGGGGTCGAGGTGCCGGTGGAGCTGGCGATGACCTACGGCTCTCCTTCGCTGGATGAGGGCTGGCAGGCGCTCAAGGCCAAAGGAGTCAACCGGGTGATCCTGTTGCCGCTCTATCCCCAGTATTCGGTCAGCACCACCGCCTCGGTGTTCGATGGCTGGGCCAAGGCGATGAAGAAAGAGCGCAACCTGCCGGTGGTGCGGCTCATTCGTGATTACCATGCTCACCCCGAATATATCCAGGCGCTGGCCATGAGCGTGCGTCGCCACTGGGAACAGCACGGCCAGGGCGAGCACCTGCTGATGTCGTTCCACGGCATTCCCGAGCGCTACGAGCGGGAAGGAGATCCCTATGGTCACCAGTGCCGGCGCACCGCCGCCCTGCTGGCCGAGGCGCTCGGGCTGGAGGCCAGCCAGTGGACCGCCAGCTTCCAGTCCCGCTTTGGCAAGGAGGAGTGGCTCAAGCCCTACACCGACGTGACCATCGCCGGCCTGCCGGCCACCGGGATCAAGCGGCTTGACGTGATTTGCCCCGCCTTTGCCGCCGACTGCCTCGAAACCCTGGAAGAGATCCAGGTGCAGAACCGGGAGATCTTCATGGCCGCCGGTGGCGAGCAGTTTGAATACATTCCGGCCCTCAACAGCGATCAGGCCCACATCCGCATGATGGTGTCGCTGATCTGCCGCGAGCTGGCCTGACAGACATACAGCCGGTGCCGCCCATCGACACCGGCTGCCAGCCGTTTGCTATCCAAGGAGAAGGAGTTTCACCATGATGCATATCACCCTGATTTACGCCGGCCTCTTGGGGCTGCTGTTCCTCTTGCTCTCCTTCTGGGTGGTCAAGCGCCGGGCCCAGTTCAAGGTGATGATAGGGGAAGGGGAGGCACCCGAGATGCGCGCCGCCATCCGGGCCCACGGCAACTTTGCCGAGTACGTGCCGCTCACCCTGCTGCTGATGGCGCTGTGCGAGCTGGCGGGTGTCGGGGCGTTGTGGCTCCATGTCGGCGGCCTGGCGCTGCTGGTGGGACGCATCCTGCATGCCATCGGCATCCAGATCCCCAAGGCACCCAACCTGCCGAGACTGGTCGGCACCCTGCTGTTCTGGCTGGCGCTGGGCCTCTTCTCGGTGCTGGCGCTGGCACAGGGGCTCGCCGCCGGCTGAGTCTTGTTCGCTGCAAAAACCACCTCCTTGCGAGGTGGTTTTTTTGATGAGTTTTGGTAAACGTTTTCCTATGCAGGCCGTGTCTATACTGACTTCATATTTTAATCAGGCGACTTTTCGGCGCGGCGGATTGTGTTAAAATCCCGCCCCTCTTTCCCCCAGAGCACAAGAACATTGCCATGAAATTTCCCGGTCAGCGCAAGTCCAAACACTACTTTCCAGTGGATCGTCGTGATCCCCTCATCTCCCAGAGCGCGGTGCTTGCGGAGCGGGGCAAGGCCTATGTGGTCGGGATTGACCAGACGCTGGTCGATATCGAGGCGCACGTTGATCTGGCATTTCTCGAGCGTTACGGCCTGAGCCGCGGCCACTCCATGCTCATCTCCGATGACGTGGCCGAGCAGATCTACGACGAGCTCAAGAGCAACAACATGGTGGTGAGCGAGTTTGCCGGTGGCACCATCGGCAACACCATGCACAACTACTCGGTGCTGGCGGACTCCCATTCCATCCTGCTCGGCGTCATGAGCCAGGACATCCGCATCGGCAGCTACGCCTACCGTTACCTGTGCAATACCTCGTCACGGGTCAACCTCGACTACCTGCAACCGGTAGATGGCCCGGTCGGCCGCTGCTTCACCTTCATCACCGAAGGGGGCGAGCGCAGCTTCGGCATCAACGCCGGCAAGATGGACCATCTGGATGTGGCCCACATCCCCGAGACCATCATCAAGGAGTCCTCCGCCCTGGTCATCACCGCCTATCTGGTGCGCGGTGAAGATGGCACCCCGATGAAGGACGCGGCCATGACTGCGGTGCGTTATGCCCGCGAGGCCGGCGTGCCGGTGGTGCTGACCCTGGGTACCCGCTTCGTCATCGAGTCCGACCCCCAGTGGTGGCGCGATTTCATCAGCGAGAACGTCACCGTGCTGGCCATGAATGAGGAGGAGGGCGAAGCCCTGACCGGCTTCTCCGATCCGCTGGCCGCCGCCGACAAGGCGCTGGACTGGGCCGACATGGTGCTCTGCACCGCAGGGCCGGTGGGGCTCTACATGGCTGCCTACACCGAAGAGGACTTCAAGCGCGAAACCACGCTGCCGCTGCTGCCCGGTGTCATCCCCGAGTTCAACATGTACGAGTTCAGCCGCCCCATGACCCGCAGCGGCTGCCGCGTGCCCAAGCGCATCTACTCTCACATCTCTCCCTACATGGGCGGGCCGGAGAAGATCAAGAACACCAACGGGGCAGGGGACGGGGCCCTCTCCGCCGTGCTGCACGACATGGTGGCCAACGCCTATCACCGCAGCGCCGTGCCCAACTCCGCCAAGCACGTGGCCGAGTTCCTCACCTACTCCTCGCTCTCCCAGGTGTGCAAGTACGCCAACCGGGTGAGCTACGAGGTGTTGGCCCAGAGCAGCCCGCGTCTGTCGCGCGGTCTGCCGGAGAAGGAAGACAGCCTGGAAGAGGTGTACTGGGAGCGTTGATCCCGCCCCTTGCGCTGAAAACGCCTCCTTCGGGAGGCGTTTTGTCAGGTAAAACCCGGCCGCGGGCAGTTTTTTGTGTGATAAACCCCAAGATGCTTGAGTCCATGTCACTTTTGCGACACCATTTGGCCACCGCATTGCCACTCGGCACTGCCGTGGCCGCAGCACCCGATAGAGAGAGAGCCCCATGAGTAAGTTAACTGACAATCTTGACGCCAATTTCCAACTGTTCATCGAAGAAGTCCGCGAGTCGGGTCAGGTATGGGGCTTGCGTTACGGTGAAGACTGGGTCGTCTGCCGCTCTGCCGAGTTCGAAGATGCCGACGTGATGCCGCTCTGGTCTGCCGAAGGGGATGCCCGCCTGCACTGCGTGGACGAGTGGGCCGACTACGAGCCGGAAGTGATCGAGCTGGAAGAGTTTCTCGACATCTGGATCAACGATCTGGACGAAGACGACGTGCTGGTCGGCCCGAACTGGAACGCCGATCTGGAAGGGCAGGAGCTCGAGCCCATCGAGCTGGCCAAGGCGCTGGTGGAACTGGACGCCTGAACCACACTGCATTGAGCCGGGCCTGGGCCCGTCTGATGAGAACCGATATCCGCGAGGATGTCGGTTTTTTTATGGCCGGCTTGCAGAATACTGAATGAAAAGGTGATTTGGCTTTGCACCCGCCAGAGGGATGGTCCATCATCAACCTTTTGCCGAGCGGGAGGAGCCATGTTTGTATTCGACGTCACCGGCGTTGCAGGGGCGCGAGCCGAGATCCGGGTTCAGGCGCTGGACTGGGGGCAGAGCGGCCCCGTCACCTTCCGCTGCGATGACGATCAACTGGCGGTGCTGCTGCTGACCGACTGCCGCTGCGATGCGGTGGGCTTCTTCAATCTGCTGGCGGGCTGCAAGCCGCTCTATCTGGAGCAGTGGCTCAGCTATCTGCAGGAAACCGGCCGCATCGCCAAGCAGAGCTGCCAGCTGGAGAGCCCGGCCCAGGAGGATTACCTCGCCAAGGCCGGTCTTGAACACGAAGAACTCAATGCCCTGCTCGGGCAGGTCTATCAGGTGGCCGGTTTCAACCGGCTGCAGATCAACCGTTACCTCAAGAATCGCCACAATCCCACCACCCTGGCGACCCGCTACGATCAGAAGGAGCTGGAACGCTATCGTCAGCTCAACGACATCATTCTGACTCTGCTGAAGTTGAAGCATCCTCAGTAAACAGCCCGAGCTGGCTGATATCCGGCCGCAACTGCTGGGGCTTGGCGATGAGATAGCCCTGCAGCCCGTCCACATACATGCCCTGCAGCAGCTGCTTCTGACCCAGCTGCTCCACCCCTTCCGCAATCACCTGACACCCCATCCGGTGTGACACGTCGACGATCATCCGCACGAACTGCTGGTTGGTCAGATCCTGCTCCAGCCCGGTGATGAGGGCGGGATCCAGCTTGATGTAGTCGGGCTTGAGCTCGCGAAACAGGTTGAATGACCCTATCCCCTTGCCGAAGTTGCAGATTGCGGAGCGACTGCCGTTGCGCCTGAGCAGCTCGAACACCCGCTTGGCCCCGGTCAGGTTGCGTTCCAGATGCTCTTCATCCAGTTCGAACACCAGGTTGGCGCTGGTGTTGGGGTCGTTGAGCAGCTGTCGGTCCAGCCAGATCAGAAAGGCGCTGTTTTGCAGCAGGTTGCTGGAGAGGTTGATGCCCCAGCGACTCTGATTCGAGCCAAAGGCCCGGTACTGGCGCATGACGTGGGTCACCAGCATCTGCTCCAGCCGCATCACCATGTCCAGCCGCTGGGCCATGGCGAACAGGGTGTCGGTGGGCAGCACTGTGCCGTCGGCACTGCTGAAACGGGTGTAGATCTCGTTGTAGGCCAGCATGCTGCGGTGCATCGGCTGGATCGGCTGGTAGGTGAAGCTGATCCGCTCCTGCTCCAGCAGCTCGGTCAGCACCAGCTTCCAGTGATGCTGCCCCTGCAGCTCCACCACGCTGTCATCCTGCTGGATGGCCCAGCCGTTGACCGTCTCGGTCTGGGCGCGGGCCAGCGCCAGATCCGCCCTGGCCAGAATGGCCTCGATCTTCTGGCCGCTGCTGAGCCGGGTCAGCCCGGAGTAGGCGGCGCTCTCCAGTTCATGCTGCTGCTGATAGTGATCGAAGGCGATCTTCAGATCCCGCCCGAGCAGGGGGGGCGGGATATTGGCGACCGGCTGCACCAGCACCGCGAAGTCGGCCCCCGAGATGCGGTAGACCTGATGGCCCGGGAAGCGGCTCACCACCCTGGTGATGATATTGGCGATATCCTTGATGTAGGCATCCCCTGACTGAAAACCGCGCTGGGCGTTGAGCTTGCCAAGCTCGGTGGCGCGGATCAGCACCAGGGTGGCGGTCTGGGTGTCCTGATCCCGCTGCAGCAGCTCAGTCATGTCGCGGCGAAAGGCATGGCGGTTTTGCAGCTGGGTCAGTTCGTCCTGGGTTGCCTGATTGTGCAGCTCGCTGATCTGGCGGTGGGCGTCGCGCTCGGCCTCGTTGAAGTGGGCGAGCAGCTGCTGCAGGGCGGCCTGGGCCTCGGGGGTGGTCAGACAGGTGGGGTCACGCAGTTGCAGTGCCCGGCACCACACCTGCTCCTGGTGGCTTTGCTCCGCCCGTTGGAGGTGCAGGGTCAGCATGCTCAGCAAGCCGAAGCCGAGCAGGCTGGTGGCGAGGATGATAAGCAGGGTCAGCAGCGTGCTGGTGAAGGCGAGCCAGAGCCCCTGCAACAGCAGCAGGGGAGCACAGAGGAGAGCGATCACCAGCAGCTGGTTGCTCCCGAGCTTGTTCAACATGGTGTCATCCTTGATGATGTCGTTGATGCTGAAATTCTAACCAAGCTCGCGCTGCAAAGCATGAGATCCCGCTCAACTCCTGGAAAAGGGCCAATTGAAATCAGTTAAATGTGAGTGAAACCACTTTCATGGCGCCGGAAACAGGCGAAGATGAATCGAAAATGGACCAAAACAAGGCAGAGGTAATTATGTTGTTAGAACCCGTAAATACTGCCAAAGCACGGCAACTATTGAACCAGAGTATGGCCTTGGTGCTCGCGGGGGGACGGGGCAGTCGCCTGAAGCAGTTGACCGACAACCGCGCCAAGCCTGCCGTCCATTTTGGCGGCAAGTTCCGCATCATCGACTTCGTGCTCTCCAACTGCATCAACTCCGGCATTCGCCGGGTCGGGGTGGTGACCCAGTACAAGTCCCACAGCCTGCTGCGCCACCTGCAATCGGGCTGGTCCTTCCTGCGCTACCAGATGAACGAGTTCATCGACTTGTTGCCCGCCCAGCAGCGGGTGGACGAGGTGCACTGGTATCGCGGCACCGCCGACGCCATCTACCAGAACGTCGACATCATCCGTGACTACGGCCCCAAATACATAGTGGTGCTGGCGGGGGATCACATCTACAAGATGGACTACGCCGCCATGCTGCTCGATCACGTGCGCCTCGGCGCCAAGGTGACGGTGGCCTGCATCGAGGTGCCGCGCGCGGAGGCCTCCGCCTTCGGGGTGATGGACATCGACGAGCAGCGCAAGATCCGCGCCTTCGTGGAGAAGCCGGCCAATCCGCCCGCCATGCCGGGCAACGAGAATGTCTCCCTGGCCTCCATGGGCATCTACATCTTCGAGGCGGAGTACCTCTATCAGCTGCTGGAAGAGGACATTCACAATCAGGAATCCAAACACGATTTCGGCATGGACGTGATCCCGCGCATCGTGGGAGAGGGCAAGGCGTTTGCCCACCCGTTCACCATGTCCTGCGTGGGGGCCAAGGAGGGACAGAAACCTTACTGGCGCGACGTGGGTACCCTGGATTCGTTCTGGGAGGCCAACATGGATCTCGCCTCCGTGGTGCCCGAGCTCGACATCTATGACGAGAACTGGCCCATCTGGACCAGCCAGACCATGACGCCGCCGGCCAAGTTCGTGCAGGACAGAAACGGCCAGCACGGCATGACCATCAACTCCATGTTCGCGGGGGGCTCGATCGTCAGCGGCTCCTTCGTGCTCAACTCCGTGCTGTTCACCCATGTGCGGGTGCACTCCTTCTGCACCCTGGATCAGGCCATCATTTTCCCCGGCGTCGAGATTGGCTCGGGTTGCCGGTTGCGGCGGGTGGTAGTGGACAAGGGCTGCAAGCTGCCCGACGGGCTGGTGGTGGGAGAGAACGCCGACGAGGACAACCGCCGCTTCTATCGCTCCGAGCAGGGTATCGTGCTGGTAACCAAGGAGATGCTGGCCAAGCTGGGGTGATGTCACGCCCAACGCCAGACGCCACAACTAAAAAGGGATCCGATAAGGCTCCCTTTTTCTATTCAGCGAGTGGCTGATTATTTTTCGGTGATCAGCGCCTTGGCGGCCATCACCATGGCGGTGCCGTGCTTGCCACCGGCGGCGGTCACTTGCGGGACGCCATCTTCGTCGGTGTCACCACCGGCCCCTTCGATGACGTTCTCGCCGGAGTCGCCGATCCACTCGGCCATCTGCATGCCGCCGTTGACGGTGCCACGGAACCAGCCCACGTAGCGCTGGGTCAGCTGGGCCAGCTCCAGCGCCGGGGCTTTCTCGCCGCCTTCGTTGCGCAGGTTCAGCATGGCGGAGCGCAGGGCGCCGGAGATGGCGGCCTGGGTCCAGGGAGTGTATTCACCCTGCTTGCCGGCGAGCCAGGTACCGGCCTTCTGGTTGAAGTAGGCTTTATCGGCGGCGATGAACAGCTCGCGCGCCGCCGTGCGGTACTTGGCATCCGAGGTTGCCAGGAAGGCGGCGGTCAGGCCGCGGATGGCGGCAAACTGCGCATCGATGGACTGGCCGGCATCGAGCTTGCCACCCAGGGTGACCCCATCGTGCACCAGCCCATTTTTGCCCTTGAGATTGGCGAGGATGAAGTCAGCCTGCTGGCGAATGAGCACCAGCGCCTGCTGGCCCTGAGCGGTTTTCAGGTTCAGCTCGCCATTGTCACCGGCGGCGTAACCGACCGGCAGCGCATCCTGGGCGCGCTGGAAGATCTGCAGGGCGACCAGGCTGTAGGCGGCGTCAAAGGTGGTGACGTGCTTGCCCTGTTTGCCTGCCTGCCAGCTGTCGACCAGGGTGCCGGCCTTGGGTTCGAAGTGCAGGGCATTGAGGTTCTTGAACACCATGCCGGAGAGGTTCAGCGCCAGGGAGAAGGCATCGTCACCCGCCACCAGCTTGGCGGCATCGCTGCCCTTGTTGGCAGCCGGTGTGGCGGCGAACGGGGCACCGTCGAACACGGCGTGGAAGGCCGGGTTCTGGTTGGTGTTGGCGCTGCGCTGATCGGTGAAGGCGTAGAACTCGGAGAGCGGCCACAGCATCATCCAGGCGTCGCGCAGCTGGGCGGAGCCGTCCACCACCTCGAGCTTGCCGATGGCGCCGACGTCGTTCTTGCCGGTCTCGGTCACTTTCACCTGATGGGGGAAGTAGACGATACCCTTGGCCGGATCGTACTGCGGGGTGATCTTGGCGCCCAGCTGCTTGCCGTCAAAGCCGAGCTGACCCTGCAGGATGGCCAGCTTGTCGATGGACTGCTCGGTCAGCATCATGCCATTGAAGCCGTCGGCGGCTGAGACCCCCAGCTTGTGCTTGCCGTCTTGATCCATGGTGGCGGACGCGGCTTCCACCTCTTCATCGGTCTCGGCCACGTGCATGCCGCCGAGGAAGTCCTGGGACCACATCACCTCTTTGAGCAGGATGCCGCCCACGGCCGCCGGCACCAGCAGGTTGTCACTGCCGCTCCAGCGCAGGGTGGCGTAGTCGCGGAAGTAGGCCGGTACCTGGGTCTTGACGCTCTTCTCGTTGCCCTTGGCGGTCTTGATGGTGATCTGGTCGCCGTTGACCGGGGTGGCGTTGACGGCTTGCGCGAACTCCGGGTTGGCGGAGGAGTAGGGCAGGGAGAGGGGATACATGCCCTGCGGCACTTCATCGGCCGGGAAACCGACCGCATCGGCCATGGCCAGCACCCGCTGGCCGAGGGAGGCCATGGTGCCGCCGCGAGCCTGGTTTTGCGGACCGTTCACCAGATGGGGGCCCATGCCGGATTGATAATTGAGGGCGTACATCGCCTCTTCGGAGTATTCGTAGGATTCGATGCCGGCGGCGAAGTCGAACGGGGTCGGCTCATCGGCGCGATTGGCGTCCAGCACATCCAGATCCAGACCGAGGGCCTCGGCCAGCGGCTCGCCGGAGAGCTCGAACTCGGTGTAGGCCAGCATGTTGGCGGCGGTGTTGAATGTTTTGTCTTCTACCTTGACGGCGGCGTGTGCGGCGCCGCTCAGGAGCGCGCAGGCGATTGCCTGGACCAGTACGGTTTTTCTCATGTCCCTTCTCACCATATGTTTGATTTTATTATGACGCTTCTCATGAATCTAAATGAGAATGGTGTGCATTATGAGGCAAAGGGGGAAGCTTGAGAAGAAAAAACCGCGCCCCTGGAGTTGAAGATAAGAGGGGCGCGGTTGGGGGTCAGAGCAGCTTGAAGGGGATGACCAGTCGTCCCGGTTCCACCTTGAGGGCTTCGACTTTATCCTTGATCCTGGCTTCGTTCTTGCGACTGCCATCCAGCCGGTAGACGGGGGTCTGGGAGAGGAACAGCGAGAGCGACTGGTTGAAGGTGGGCAGTAGCGGGGTGAGGGCGGTGCCCACGTCGGCCGGCTCGGTCTTGACCGAGATGAGCTCGAGATCGCGCAGGTAGATGGCGCCCTGCTCGGCCACATAGTCGGGGCGGGCGCTGAGGGAGAGGCGGATCTTCATCTGCTGGCTGCCAAGGGGACTCGCTACCTGCAGATCGCCAGCGGCATCCAGTTCGACCCGGTCGGCCTGGCGGCGACCGATGCGGCTTTGCATCTCATCGAGGCGGATCTTGCTCGACATGATGCCGGGGATCCCCAGCTGCTTTTCGAAGGCGACCCTCTCTTTGAGGTATTGGTTGATCTCCCCTTCGCTGACGTTGTACTGGGTGAGTGAACAGGCGGCCAGCAGCAGGCTGAGGGGGAGCAGAAGCAGGTGCTTTAACATCGAGGATCCCGTGGGTTGAGACAATGGTCATAAAGATGGCGCCATCTTAGGGGGAAATGGCGTTCGCTGCCAGCGCGGGCGGCGAGCCCGCGGTTTTTGTCGCAGCCTCATATGGGGGGTTGGCTGCGGTGCTCATACGGACAAGGCTGGCCGGACCTGCACGGTGGGCCGCAGCAGCCGTGGCACCCGCCATATCCACAGATAAGTTCCAGTTTTATCGGCATAAAAATCCCATTGACCGGGGGATTTCAAAGCGAGTATTTTACCGCCGCACAAATACAAACTGATAATCATTATCATTTTGAATCATATTTGAGGGTGTAACGTGGATACTCTTGTGATGGAAAATAGCGCGCCTGCCCAGGCTGCGTCTTCGCCCGAATTCTTGTTTACCTCGGGTCAGGGCACGCTCAGTGCCACTGATCTGGGCCAGCCTATCACCACCCCCGCCTGTGAATGGCCTTTGCTAGAACAACAGATTGCCGGTGCGCTGGCAGCGGCCAGTGCCGCCGGCCAGGCCAACCCCCTGCTCATCGGTGCCTTTGCGTTCGACCCGGCGGAAGCCTCCTGCCTCTATGTGCCCGGCCACTATGAGCGGGGCGATCGCCCTGTCCCGCCGGCACAGGTGCCGGCAATAGCGGCGATGGCAGAGCAGGTCGTCGAGGCCAACCGGGTCATCTCGGTGCAGAGCACCCCGCCGGCCAGCGAATTTCAGGCCTCGGTCAGCGCGGCGCTGGATGCGTTTGCACAAGGCAAGCTCGCCAAGGTGGTGCTGTCGCGCAAGCTCACCCTTACCCTGCACCAGCCTGCCGACCCTAAGCAGGTGATGGCCCGCTTGATGGCCCAGAATCCCCATGCCTTCCACTTCTCCCTGCCGCTCGGCCAGGACCGCCGCCTGCTGGGCGCCAGCCCCGAGCTGCTGCTGCGGGTCAGCGGGGGAGAGGTGTTCACCCATCCGCTGGCGGGCTCCGCCCGTCGGGCGAGCGAGCCGGCGCAAGACGAAATGGTGGCCCGGGATCTGCTGGCCTCTCGCAAGGATCAGCATGAGCACCGCCTGGTGATCGACGAGATCCGCCGGGTGTTGACGCCCCACTGCCGCGAGCTGGCGATCCCGTCCAGCCCCTCGCTGATGAGCACGGATACCCTCTGGCATCTGGGCACCCCCATTGCCGGGCGGCTCAATGGTGGCGAGGCATCGGTACTGTCACTTGCCTGCCAGCTTCATCCGACCCCGGCCCTGTGCGGCTATCCCACCGATCTGGCGCGCGAGTTCATTCGCGAGCAGGAGCCCTTCCGGCGCGCCCTGTTCAGCGGCATCGTCGGCTGGTGCGACAGCCAGGGCAACGGCGAGTGGGCCGTGGTGATCCGCTGTGGCGTGCTCGACGGCCATCAGGTTGAGCTGTTCGCTGGCGCCGGCATCGTCGCGGGCTCGGATCCCGCCATGGAGTGGGCCGAGACCGGCACCAAGCTGGGCACCATGCTCAAGGCCCTGGGCCTGGATTTGGAGGTGGCGCAATGACCCAGCCCAACCGCTTCCTGCCCTATACCCGCTGGCCTGACGCGTTGGCGGAGCTGTATCGCGCCAAGGGCTATTGGCGCGGCGAGCCGCTGACCGCCATGCTGGCGCGCCAGTGTGAGCTGGCCCCCGACGCCGAGGCCATTCTCTGCGGCGAGCGGCGCTTCAGCTATGGCGAACTGGACGCCGCCTCGAGCCGGCTGGCCGCCAATCTGGCCCGCCACGGCCTGGGCGTGGGGGATACCGCGCTGGTGCAGCTCCCCAACGTGGCCGAGTTCTATCTGGTGTTTTTCGCCCTGCTCAAGGCCGGCATCGCGCCGGTCAACGCGCTCTTTAGCCACAACCGGCTGGAGCTCCTCTCTTATGCCGAGCAGATCACGCCGCGCCTCTTTATCGGCTCGCTGACCCATCCGCTGTTTGCGAGCAAGGGGCGCGAGAGCGAGCTGCTGACAACCATCGGCGTCGAACTGGTGCTGCTGGATGGTGACGCAGGGGAGCTGGGGCTGACCCGCTGGTTGGCGAAGGGGGCTGAGGGTGAGCCGGTGACATATGGCCCGACCCCGGCGGACGAGGTGGCCTTCTTCCAGCTCTCCGGTGGCAGCACAGGCACCCCCAAGCTCATTCCCCGCACCCATGACGATTACCTGTACAGCGTGCGCCGCAGCAACGAAATTTGTGGCCTCGGCCCCCATACCCGCTATCTGTGCGCCCTGCCGGCGCCCCACAACTTCCCCCTGAGCTCCCCTGGCGCCCTGGGGGTGTTCGAAGCGGGCGGCACAGTGGTGCTGGCACCGGATCCCAGCCCCATCAGCTGTTTCCCGTTGATCGCCCGCCACCGGGTCAATCTCACCTCGCTGGTGCCGCCGGCGGTCTCGCTCTGGCTGCAGGCAGCGGAAGCGGACCCCACCGCGCGCACTCAGCTCGAGAGCCTCGACTTGCTGCAAGTGGGTGGCGCCAAGCTGGGGGAGGCGGTGGCCAGCAAGATTGGGCCGCTGCTCGGCTGCCGGCTGCAGCAGGTGTTCGGCATGGCGGAGGGGCTGGTGAACTACACCCGGCTGGACGACCCCGACGAGAAGGTGATCCATACCCAGGGCCGCCCCATGAGCCCGGACGACGAGGTGCGCATCCTCGATGAGGCGGGCAATCCGGTCGCCCCCGGCCAGTCTGGCGCCCTGCACACCCGCGGCCCCTATACCTTCCGCGGTTACTACCAGAGCCCGGCTCACAACACCCGGGTGTTTGATGCCGAGGGCTTCTACTGCTCCGGCGATCTGGTGGTACAGGATGCCGATGGTTACCTCACCGTGGTAGGGCGGCAGAAGGATCAGATCAACCGGGGCGGTGAGAAGATCGCGGCGGAAGAGGTGGAAAACCAGCTGCTGCACCACCCGGCCATCACCCATGCGGCCCTGGTCTCCATGCCCGACAGCGCCATGGGGGAGAAGAGCTGCGCCTTCATCGTCAGCACGGATCCCGCCTTGAAGCCGCTGGCCTTGCGCAAGTTTCTGCGCGAGCGCGGGGTGGCGGACTTCAAGCTGCCCGACCGTTTCGAAACCCTGGACGCCCTGCCCATGACGGCGGTGGGCAAGATTGACAAGCAGGGGCTGCGGGCGCGCATTGCGCACGCCATCGCCGCCAACCAGTCCCTGACAACAGCATAAAACTAAAAAAGGAATCATGACGTTATGGCTATCCCAACCCTGAACAATTACGCCATGCCCAGCCAGTGGAAGGCCAACAAGGTCAACTGGTCTCTGGATCCCAAACGTGCCGCCCTGCTGATCCACGACATGCAGGAGTACTTCACCGCCTTCTATGGCGAAAACAGCCCGCTGATCGCGGCGCTGACCGAGCGCTTGGCCGCCGTACGCAAGCAGTGCAAGGCCCTCGGCATTCCGGTCTTCTACACCGCCCAGCCCAAGGACCAATCTCCTGAAGATCGCGCCCTGCTCAACGACATGTGGGGCCCGGGGCTCAACAAACGGCCCGAGCAGCAGCAGGTGGTGGCAGCACTGCGCCCGGAGCGGGACGACACCGTGCTGGTCAAGTGGCGCTACAGCGCCTTCCAGCGCTCCGAGCTGGAGCAGATGCTCAAAGCGCTGGGGCGGGATCAGCTGATCATCGGCGGCATCTACGGCCATATTGGCTGCATGATGACCGCCTGCGACGCCTTCATGCGCGACATCCAGCCCTTCTTCCTGGCGGACGGGGTGGCGGACTTCTCCCTGGCCGATCACCAGATGGCGCTGGACTACGTGGCGACCCGCTGCGGCAAGGTGATCCGCTGCGAGGAGGTGCTGGCGCTCGCCCCGGCCTCCGCTTCTGCCGCCCAGACCAGTCCGCTCCTGACCAATCCGTTGCTGACGTATGAGGGGCTCAAGGCGCGGCTGCTGAGTCATATCGACGAAGACGAGGGGGAGTTTGACCCCGACGAGAACCTCATCGACTACGGTCTGGATTCGGTGCGGATCATGGCCCTGCTCACCGAGTGGCGCGCCGCCGGGGTGGAGCTGGGCTTCGTGGATCTCGCCAAGCTGCCGACCCTCAATGGCTGGTGGCGCCTCATCGAGGCCAAGCTGGCAGCCCAGGCGCTGGAGGTGACCCCATGAACCGCTTCCCCTTGACCATTCCCCAGCAGGGGCTCTGGTCCGGACATCTGCTCAACGACGACAAGGCGATGTTCAACACCGCCGAGTGCATCGCCTTCGATGGCAAGGTCGAGGCGGCCGTGCTGGCCGCGGCCCTTGCCAAGGCGGTGGGTGAGTGCGAGGCGCTCAAGGGCCACTTCGAAGCCGATGGGGAGGCGGTCTGCTTCGTCTCGGACGAGGCACAGCTCGCCTATGGCGAGGTGAACCTTGCGAGTGATGACGAGGCCGCCGCCCGCGCCTGGGCCTGGGCCGATCTGCGCCGCCCGTTCGAGTTGACCAAAGAGGCGCCCTGCCGCTTCGCCCTGTTGCGCGGCCCCGGCCGCGATTACCTCTACAGCTGCGTGCACCACATTGCCCTCGACGGCTTTGGCACCACCTTGCTGTTCCAGTGCATCGCTGAGCTGTATGCAGAGGGGCTGGCCGGTGAGATGAACTCCCCATCCCCCTTCGGCTCGTTGGCGGAGGTGCTGGCGGAAGAGGCGAACCGCGAGCAGAGCGGCAAGAACGCCGCCGCCCGCGCCTTCTGGCAGGAGCAGCTGCAAGGCTGGCCCGAGGTGAAATCTTTCAGCGAAGCCCGCGCCCCCATCGCTGCCGAGTTTATCCGCGAGAGCCGCCCGCTGCCCACCGAGCTGTGGCAGACCCTGGTGCGCTTTGCCGATGACAACAAGCTGGGCTGGCCGGATCTGCTGCTGGCCGGGCTCTCGGCCCAGTTGTCCCTTGCCAGTGGTCAGGAGAAGACCCTGTTTGGCCTGATGATGATGAACCGCATCGGCTCGGCCTCCCTGACCGTGCCCTGCATGCAGATGAACATCACTCCGCTGGCACTGGCGCTCGATGAGGGGCTGAGTCTGGTGGTTGCCGCCGACGCCGTGGCCAAGGCCAAGCGCGGGGTGCGCAAGCATCAGCACTACCGCTACGAGCTGCTGCGCCGCGACCTCGGTCTGGTGGGTGGCGACAAGCGCCTGTTCGGCCCGCTGGTCAACATCATGCCGTTTGATCACGCTCGCCGCTTCGGGCCGCTATCTGCCCATATTCTCAACATCAGCGCCGGCCCGGTGGAAGATCTCACCATCGAGGTGCAGGTTGGCGTCGATGGCCAGCCCAGACTGGATCTGGACGCCAACCCGGGTTGCTACCAGCAGGCCGATCTGGCGGCCATCGCCGATACCCTGTTCGCCTTGCTGGGTCGCTGGCTGGCCGAGCCTACCCAGACCCTGGGGGCGCTCAAGGCCGACTGGCTGGCCGAGCAGCGGGCCAGCGCCCTGATCGCCGGCCCCGCTCATGAAGTGATCAAGACACTGCCGGTGCTGGAGGCGCTCTGCCACTTCGCCGCCCAGACCCCGGACAAGATCGCCTTGATTCAGAGTACGGAGCAGGGAGAGGCCCGCTTCAGCTACGAGGCGCTGCTGGCCAGATCTGAACAGATGGCAGCCGCCCTGCAGGCCGCCGGTGTTCAGCCGGGAGACAGGGTCGGTGTCATGCTGGCGCGCAGCCCCCAGGCCATCTTCGCCCAGCTGGCGGTGCTGCTGGCAGGCGCCGTCTATGTGCCCCTCGACCCCGAGCAGCCGCTGGAGCGCCAGGGCCATATTCTGCGGCTGGGGGAGGTCAAGACCCTGATCACTCAGGCCGAGTACCGTCACAAGCTGGCCAGCCTGTTTGAGGGCCGTACTCTCTTGGTTGGGGATCTGCTGGCGGGGGATCTGGTGAGCGATAACCGCTTGAACCAGCCGGCCGCCGGCCGCGCCGTCGCCTACCTGATGTTCACCTCTGGCTCGACCGGTCTGCCCAAAGGGGTGGCGGTCAGCCACGGCGCGCTGGATCACTTCGCCGCCGCCGCCCGCTGCCGTTATCACCTGGATGAAGACGCGCGGATGCTGCAATTCGCCCCCTTCAACTTCGACGCCAGCATCGAGGAGGTGTTCGCCACCCTGAGCGCCGGTGCCACCCTGGTGCTGCGCACCGACGCCCTGCTTGAATCCATGCCCGCCTTTGCGGCCGGGGTGGAGCAGATGGGGAT
The DNA here is from genome assembly GCF_027707385.1 of Aeromonas sp. QDB54. Classification (NCBI taxonomy): domain Bacteria; kingdom Pseudomonadati; phylum Pseudomonadota; class Gammaproteobacteria; order Aeromonadales; family Aeromonadaceae; genus Aeromonas; species Aeromonas sp. QDB54. Next base: position 23,155 of record NZ_JAPCIT010000013.1, read on the forward strand.
CACCCACCTCGACCTGCCCACCGCGTTCTGGAACGAGTGGGTGGTGGCGCTGACGGCGGGTCAGGCCCACATTCCTGCCAATCTGGCCACCGTCATCATCGGCGGCGAGGCGGTCTACCCTGAGCAGCTGGCCCAGTGGCAGCGCCAGGGGCGCTCCGATGTGCGCCTGTTCAACACCTACGGCCCCACCGAGACCACAGTGGCGGTGACCACCCAGGAGCTGCAGCAGGAAGACCCGAGCCAGGCCCAGTTGCCCATCGGCCTGCCGCTGCCCGGCATGCAGGCACTTATCCTGGGGGCGGGGGAGCAACCCGCCAGCGAGGGGGAGCTGGTGCTGCTCGGCCCGCAGCTGGCCAACGGCTATGTGGGGGGCGTGCAAGGGAGCTTTGGCACCCTGCGGATCGGTGAGGAGGATGTGCCCGTCTATCGCACCGGCGATCGGGTGCGCTTGGTGGCCGGCCGGCTGGTCTACCTCGGTCGGCGCGACAACGAATTCAAGATAAGCGGCTATCGCATCCAGCCCGGCGAGGTGGAGGCGCAGCTGCTGGCCCTGCCGGGGGTGGACGAGGCCTGCGTGCAGGGGGTGAACATCGGCAGCGTGCGCCGGCTGGTGGCCTTCGTGGCGGGGCCTGAGCGCGACAGCCGGGTCATCAAGGCGCAGCTGGCCAAGGTGTTGCCTGCCGCCATGATCCCTACCGATTATCGCCACTATGACCAGCTGCCCCGCACCGGCTCCAACAAGCTGGATCGCAAGGCCCTGCTGGCCGCCTACCAGGCGGGAGGCGAAGCCCTGACCCTGGGCAGCGAGACCGAGAACCGGGTCGGCACCATCTGGCAGCAGATCCTGGGGCTCGCCACCATGGCGCCCGCCGACAACTTCTTCGAACTGGGGGGCCAGTCCCTGCAGACCATCCAGATCGTCAACCGGCTCGGCGCCGAGTTCGGGGTGCAGGTCAAGGTCTCCGATGTGTTTGATCACCCGCGCCTCGACGACTTCTGCCGTTTCCTCGACGGCCTGCTTGCCGAGGACGAAGAGAGCGTGGAGATGGTGTGGTGATGAGCAAGGAGCAACAAGCAATGGCCTTTGATTTCACTGGCAAGCGGGTCTGGGTGACCGGAGCCGGGCGCGGCATCGGCCGCGAGGTGGCAATGCAGTTCGTGGCGGCCGGCGCCTGTGTGGTGGGGCTGGATCTGGCGTTTCCCGAAGCCGACTACCCCTATGCCACCCGGCTGCTCGATATTGGCGATTCGAAGGCGGTCAACGCCTGCTGCGCAGCGCTGCTGGCAGACGGCGGGCTGGATGTGCTGGTGAACGGGGCCGGGGTGCTGCGCCTCGGCCCCACCGACGCCCTGAGCGATGACGACTGGCACGACTGCATGACGGTCAACGCCAGCGGCGTCTTCTATCTGCTGCGGGCCCTGGTGCCCCACTTCAAGGGGCAGCGGCGCGGTGCCATCGTCACCATCGGCTCCAACGCCGCCCATGTGCCGCGCATGCAGATGGCGGCCTATTGCGCCTCCAAGGCGGCGGTCACCAGCCTGACCCAGACGGTGGGGTTGGAGCTGGCCCCCTTCGGCGTGCGCGCCAACCTGGTGTCGCCGGGCTCGACGGATACCCCCATGCTGCGTGGCATGCTGCCAAGCGAGGAGGCCATGGCCCGCACCATTGCCGGGCTGCCGGAGCAGTTCAAGCTCGGCATCCCCTTGCGCAAGGTCGCCACCCCGGCGGAGATCGCCCATACCGTCCTCTTCCTGGCCTCGGATCTGGCCAGCCACATCACGCTGCAGGATCTGGTCGTCGACGGCGGCGCCACCCTGAGTGCCTGAGGCTTGAGAAACAGATGAACAATATGATTTTGCTGTTGAAACAGCTGGAACGGCAGGGGGTCAAGCTGGCGCTGAACGACAAGGGCCAGCTTATCTCCCAGTCGAGCAAGGAGGCGGTGACACCGGCCATCGGCGCCACCATCAAGGCCCACAAGGATGAGCTGGTGCGCTGCCTGGCGGCCCGTGCCGCCTTCGAGGCGCCCATTGTCGCCGAGGGCGCCCGGCAGGGGCCGCTCTCGTCATCCCAGAGCGGGCTCTGGTTTATCGAGCAATACGAGGAGGCCTCCCACCTCTACAACATGCCGGTCTATTTTCGCGTCAAGGGAGAGCTGGACACGGCGGCGCTGGAGTTTGCCTTCGACCACCTGTTTGCCCGCCACCCCAGCATGCGCACCCGCTTCATCAAGGACGAGGCGGGCAGGGGGGCGCAGGAGATCCTGCCTCACACGCCCTTCACGCTGCAGATTGAGGACGTGAGCGCAGAGCCCGCTGCCGAGCGCGAGGCCTATGTGGCCCGCCGGGTGCGCGAGGAGATCGGCCGCCCCTTCTCCCTGACCCAGGGGGATCTCAGCCGGGTGCACCTGATCCGGCTGGGCAGCCGCGAGCACGTGCTGCTGATCACCCAGCACCACATCATCTCCGACGGCTGGTCTGTCAAGAACATGTTTGCGGATCTCAAGCGCGCCTTTCTTGCCCATCAGAACCGCGAGCCCCTGCAGGTGAGCGAGCTGCCGCTCACCTACATCGACTATGCCCGCTGGTTCAACTCACCGCGTTTTCTCGATTATCACGCCGAGTTCAAGCCGTTCTGGGTCGACCGGCTCGGTGGCAGCCCCGAGGTGCACGGCCTGCCGCTCGACAAGCCGCGCCCGGCCCATCAGGACAGCGGCGGCGAGCTGGTCTTCTCCACCATCGACAACGATCTGTGGGAGAGCTTCAAGCGCCTCTGTCAGCGTCACAGCACCTCCAACTTCATCGGTCTGCACGCCCTGTTTGCATTGCTGATGGTGCGTCAGAGCGGCGAGAAGGAGGTGGTGATCGGCACCCCGCTCGCCTATCGCGAGCGCCACGAGATCGAGTCCTTGGTGGGCTTTTTTGTCAATACCCTGGTGCTGCGCACTCAACTCAGCGGCAAGCCCAGCTTTGTCGATTATCTGCAGCAGTGCCGGGAGGAGGATCTGGCGGCCTTCGATCACCAGCTCTACCGCTTCGAGGCGCTGGCCGAGGCCATCGGCGCCGATCGCACTACCGCCATCAACCCCATCTTCCAGATCATGCTGGTCTATCAGGCCAAGGTGGACTTCAACGATCTCATCCCCGGCTGCCAACTGGTGGAGGAGACCTCGCCTGTGCTGCCGGCCAAGACCGACATCTCGGTCAAGGTGACCGAGCTGATGGACTCCGTCAGGGTGGACTGGCTGTTTGCCACCGCCCTGTTCGAGCGAGAGACCATCCAGGCGTTTGCCGATCGCCTGCTGCACCTGATGCGCGCTGTGGTGGCGGCCCCCGAGACCGACATCTGGCAACTGCCGCTGGAGGCGGGCACCGACCAGGCGGCGCTGGCCGCACAGCTTGCCGACCTGCCGCGGGACTACCCGAGCCGTGACACCCTGCTCTGTCATATCGAGCGGCGCACTATTCAGTTGCCGGACGCGCTGGCGGTCAGCGACGGCGCGCAATCGTTGACCTATGGCGAGCTGGAGGTGCGTGCCAACCGGTTGGCCCACTGGCTGCAATCCTGCGGCGTTACCCCGGGCGCCGCCATCGGCATCCAGGCCAGACGCGATGTCGCCTTCGTCATCGCCCTGCTCGCCTGCTGGAAGGCGGGGGCGGCCTATGTGCCCCTCGACCCTGCCTATCCCGCCGAGCGGCTGGCCCATATCCTGAGCGACGCCAGTATTGCGCTGGTGCTCGGGGGAGAGCCGGATGCTCGGCTTGCCGAGGCCATCAAGGGCACAGATGCCGGTTACCACAACCTGCACCAGCTGGCGCTGGACAAGATGCCAACCAGCACGCCCGCACTGCCCCGGGACGCCGCCATGCTGGCCCAGATCATCTACACCTCCGGCAGCACCGGCCTGCCCAAGGGAGTCATGGTGGAGCAGGGTAGCCTGGTCAACCTGATGGCGGATCACGGTGAGCGCATCGCCCTTGGGAAGGGTGGGGCCATGTTCAACTGCATGTCCCTCTCGTTTGATGCGGGCAACATGACCAGCTTGCTGCCGCTCTACTGTGGCGCGGCCCTGCACTTCGGCGAGCCGGGTGAAGGGGTGATCGGTGCCGCGATCGCTTGCGGTGCCAGCCACATGATTTTGCCGACCGCCCTGCTCGCGAACCTGCTGCCACCGGCGGAGCTCGGCTCCCTCAAAGCCATCGGCTTTGGCGGCGAGGCGTGCCCGAGCAGCCTGGTGGAGCGTTGGGGGGCGCGGGTGGCCCTGTTCAACATGTACGGCCCGACCGAGTGCACCGTCACCGCGCTCTGCGCGCGGCTCACCCCGGGGGCGCCCATCACCATTGGTCGCCCCGTCAACAACCTGAGGGCGCTGATCCTGGACGAGGCGGGCAACCTCTGCCCGGTGGGGGTGCCCGGCGAGCTCTGCCTGGCAGGGTTGGGGCTGGCCCGCGGCTATCTCAATCTGCCGGAGCGCACCCAGGAGGCCTTTATCGAGCTGGCGCTGGCGGATCGACCCCATCGCCTCTATCGCACCGGCGATCGGGCCCTGCTGCGCCGCGATGGCAACATCCAGTATCTGGGCCGGATAGACGAGCAGATCAAGCTGCGCGGCTATCGCATCGAGCCGGGGGAGATAGAGACCCGGCTTGCCGAATTGTGCCCGGCGATGCGCCAGATCAAGGTGGTGGTGCAGGAGGGGCGCCTGCTCGCTTACGCCTGTCTGCAGGCCGGGGCGAGCGAGCCCGACGGCGACGCCCTGCTGCAGCGGGCTGGCGAGTGCCTGCCCGAATACATGGTGCCGGCGCGCCTCTGCTGGCTGCCCGAGATGCCGCTCACCCCCAACGGCAAGCTGGACTTGCGCCGCCTGCCCGCCATCGTCTGGCAGCAGAGCAAGGGCGAGCCGCAAAACGAACTGGAGCAGACCGTGCTCGCCATCTGGCAAGGGGTGCTCAAGCAACCGCTCGGGGTGGAGGATGACTTCTTCCGTCTGGGCGGTGACTCCATCCTCAGCATCCAGCTCACCACCAGGCTGCGGGATGCGGGGCTGCACTGCAGCGTGAAGGACGTGTTCGAAGCCAAGACGGTGCGCCGTCTCTGCCGCCAGCTCGGCCAGCAGCAGGCGGTCAGCCACAGAAGCGAGCAGGGCAGCCTGACCGGCGAGTTCCCGCTCCACCCCATTCAGCACTGGTTCTTCGAGCAGGGCTTTGCCAAGCCCGGTCACTGGAACCAGGGGGTGATCCTGCACCTGCCGGCCGGGGTGGACGATGAGGCCCTGCGCGGCTGGCTGGATACCCTGCGCCAGCACCACGATGCCCTGCGTCTGGCGGTGACCCCGGCCGGCCAGCGCTACCTGGCCGAACTGCCATTGCCGCCGCTGCCGACCCTGGATGCAGCCAATCTCGATGAGGCCGAGCTGCAGGCCCGCCTGACCGAGCTGCAGGGGGATCTCGACCCTGCCAGCGGCCATACCCTGGCCTGGGCCCGCCTGCGCAATCTCTCTCTGGAAGGTGAGCTGGAGGGCGAGGGCGAGACGGTAGAGGGGCTCTTCCTCGCCTTCCATCACTTGGTCATCGATGCGGTCTCCTGGCGCATCCTGGCCGAAGATCTGGCTCGGGTGAGCAGGGGCGAGCCGCTGCCCGCCAAGGGCAGCAGCTATCGCCAGTGGGGCGAGGGGCTCGCGGCCTATGCCAAACGGGAAGAGGATCAGCTTGGCTTCTGGCTGGCTCAGGGGGAGGCCAGCAAGCCAGGCTTGCTGGAAGCGGCCCGCGCCGCCGATGGCCGCGCCGCCGCCAGCCTGCTGCAACTGAGTCAGGAGACCACGGCCCGTCTCATCGACACCGCCAACCAGGCCTACTTCACCCGGGTGCCCGACCTGCTGCTGGCGGCACTGACCCGTACCCTGAGCGAGCAGGGTTACGGCAGCCGTCACTGCGTGATGCTGGAAGGACACGGCCGTGAGGCCATCGATGCGGAACTGGACGTGAGCCGTACCCTGGGCTGGTTCACCAGCACCTACCCGTTGGCGCTGGCGGATGCCGGGGCGTGGGATGCGCTGGTGTGCGCCACCAAGGAGCAGCTGCGCGCCGTGCCGGACAAGGGGGTGGGGTTCAACGCCCTGCGCTTGCACCACCCACGTGGCTGGGCACTGCCCGAAGCCCTGGTGGTCTTCAACTACCTGGGGGTCAGCCATCAGGGCGAGGCTGTTCAACCCTGGCAGCCCCTGCCGCTGGCACCGGGGGCTCCCACGTCCCCTGACAACCTGCCGCGCGAGCTGGTCAGTCTGCACGGGGGCGTCTATGACGGGCGCCTCACCCTGCGCCAGGTGGGCGCCCTCAACCAGCAGGCGAGCGACGCCTTGATGGCGCGGCTGGCGGACAACCTGACGGCGCTGGTGGAACACTGCTGCGCGGTGAAGGCCCCACGCCATACCCCGAGCGACTTCCCGGGGCTTGGCCTCTCGCAAAGCGCGCTCGATCGGGTGCTGAGCGGGCGCGAGGTGGAGACTCTGCTGCCGATGACCTCTTTGCAGCAGAGCATGTTCCATCACAGGGCGTTGCTGCCCGGGGATCACGCCTATCACCTGCAGACCGAGATGGACTATCACCAGCCGCTGGACGTGGCGGTCTACCGTCAGGCCTGGCAGGGGCAGATCGCCCGCTGGCCGGCCCTTCGCAGCGAACTGGTGCTGGCGGACGGGGTGGCGCTGCAGCGCATCCTCAAGCATGCCGAGTTGCCATTCCACTATGAGGACTTGTCCGAGGTAGGGAATGAGGCGGGAGAGGCCGAGGCACGGGTCCAGGCCTATCGCGAGCAGGATCTGGCCCGCCCGATCCCGCTCGATCAGGCGCCCCTGCTGCGCCTTGCCTGCTTCAAATTGGCCCCCGATCACCACAAGGTGATCTTCAGCGCCCATCACGGCGTGCTGGATGGCTGGAGCGGCCCCGTGTTGCTGGGTTCCCTGCATCGCGGCTATCAGGCGCTGATGAACGGCCTGTTGCCGCAGCGCGAGCCGGATACGGCCTGGCTCGAATTTGGCCGCCATATCGCCAGCCAAGCCCGCAGCGCCGACGCCTACTGGCAGGGGCGGGGCGAGCTCTTGGCAATGCCTAACGATCTCGCCTGCCTGTTTGGGGTGACGCTGGACGCTAGCTCAAGCGGGCGCCATACCCAGCAGCGACCGGCGGTGCGCGCCACGGCATTGCCGGCCGAGGTGGCGACCTTGCTCGCGCACCGTGCCCGCGAGCTTGGCGTGACTGCGGGCCTGTTGGCCCAATATGCCTGGCACCGTCTGCTGGCACGCCGCTCTGGCGATGCCGTCACCCTGGTGGGCAATGTGACCCCGGGTAGGGATTACCCCATCGAGGGGATCACCGCGAGCGTCGGGCTCTACATCAACAGCCTGCCACTGGCGCTGGCGTGGTGCACCGAGCTGACCCTGGCCGAGCATATCGCCCGGTTGCAGACCGATTTGATGGCGCTCAACGAGCACGGCACCCAGTCACTGGCGGCACTGACCAAAGGCCGAGCACGCCTGTTCCAGAGTCTGTTCGTGTTCGAGAACTACCCCATGCCGGCGGTCCCTGCTGCCCCCGAACCCCACCAGCTGGTGCCGCGCTTTGGCACCGTGGTGGAGAAGGTGGAGCTGCCGCTCTCCTTGGTGGTCAGCAGCCGGGGCGAGACGCTCCAGCTGCGCCTCGAATTCGACGGCGAGCAGATCCCCGAGGACTGGGCCGAGGCGGTGCTGGCTGCCTGGCTGGCCGAGCTCGACTGGCTGGCGCAGGCGGATCTGAGCCAGCCGGCCAGAGTGGCGGCGGCACAGCCCCCGGTGATGCCACAGGTGGCCTCCACCAGGGCGGAGTCCGGCCTGGCTCAGCCGCCGGCCGAGGCCCGTGTGCTGGTGGCCCTGTGGGAGCGCCAGTGCGGCGTACCCGGCATCTGGCAGCAGACCCTGTGTGAACTCGGGGTGGATTCGGTGCAGCAGCTCGCCCTGCTGGCGGCCCTCAACGAGGCGTTTGGCCAGGAGCGGGCGTCGCTCACCCTGCAGACGCTCAAGGCCCACCCATCCCCCAGCCGGCTCTATCGACACTGGCTGGTGCGCCAAACGGAGGCCGCGCTATGACGGTGACCATCAAGCATGAGGCTTCGCTCGTGCAAACCCGGCCTGCCCCCCGCGAGGGGGCGGCCAATCTGGGTGCGCGGCTGGCGGCATGTCTGGCCGCCACCCCGCTGGCCCCCGCCATCCGTATGGGCGGGGAGGGCATCAGTGAGGGCGGATCAGATGAGCAGTGGCTTAGCTACGGCGCGCTCAATGATCGGGTGGCCCAGATTGCCGCCCGATTGCAGGGGCTGGCGGTGGGGGAGCGGGTCGGCCTCTATCTCTCCCGCAGCCCCGATCTGGTGGCCAGCCTGCTGGCCTGCCTGCGGCTCGGCCTCACCTTCGTGCCCCTTGAGCCGGACTTTCCGGTGGAGCGGCTGCAGGGGATCGCCCGCCAGGCGCGCCTGTCGGCGGTGATCTGCGACGGCGACAGGCCGGCTCCCGCCTTCGGCTGTCCACTGCGCACCCTCGACGGACCGGCAGCGGCAGGGCCCGTCTCCTGGCCCCAGGTGGATGACGCCCTGGCTGCCTACATGATGTTCACCTCGGGCTCCACCGGCGAGCCCAAGGGGGTGGTCATCAGCCGGCGGGCCCTGCTCTGCTTCCTCGACGGGATCCGCGAGCGGCTCGGGTTCTCACCTGGCTGCCACTGGCTCTTTATCACCACCCCGGCCTTCGACATCTCCCTGCTGGAGATGCTGGGGCCGCTCTGGGGCGGTGGCCGGCTCACGGTGGCCGGCGGCGAGCACAACAAGGATCCGCTGGGGATGCTGGCGCTGCTCGAGGCCGATCCCTCCATTAACTGGCTGCAGGCCACCCCGGCCTGCTGGCGCATGCTGCTCAAGGCGGGCTGGCAGGGGCGCAATACCCTCACCGCCCTGTGTGGCGGTGAGGCGCTGGACTCAGGATTGGCCGAGCAGCTCTGTGCCCGCACCCGGCGGCTGTGGAACTGCTACGGGCCGACCGAGGCCACCGTCTGGTCGCTGGTGAGCGAGGTGCGCTGGCCACCGACTGATGGCCAGATCACCATCAGCCACAGCCTGCCCGGCTATCGGCACTGGGTGCTGGATGAGGCGGGGCAGCCGGTGGCAGAGGGGGAGTGCGGCGAGCTCTGTATCGAGAGCCCGGCCCTGTGCGAGGGGTACTGGCGCAAGCCGGCTTTGACCAGCGCCGCCTTCCTGCGCCTTGCCACCCATCGCCTCTATCGCACCGGCGATCGGGTGCGACGACTGGGGGCGGACCGCTTCCTCTATCTGGGACGGCGCGACGATCAGGTCAAGCTGCGCGGTTTTCGCATCGAGCTCGGCGAGGTGGAGGCGGGGCTGCGTCGCCAGGCCGGGGTGCAGGAGGCGGCGGTGCGTCTGGTGGGCGAGGGGGACGAGGCCATGCTGGTGGGCTACGTGGAGGCGAAAAGCGGTGTGACCCTCAATCGCCTCGCCCTGCGCAAGGGGCTGCAGGCGACGCTGCCGCACTACATGGTGCCGGCGCGGCTCATGCTGCTGGATGCCCTGCCCAAGACCGGCAGCGGCAAGCTGGACAGGAAGGCGCTGCCCTTGCCGGAATAAGTTGGACGTTAAAAGCCATGGATAAAAAAGAAGCCCGCATATGCGGGCTTCTTTGTGGGCGCTAGTCACGAGAGCTTATTGGGTGATGGGGGCCGCATCGGGTTTGGCCAGCAGCTGCTCGACGTCGTCGATCACCTTGAGGGCCGCCTGGGGGCCGCCGGTGGAGGTCCAGAGCGATCCGTCCACGGCGCCGAAGCGCTTGCTCTTGATGGCGCCGAGCTGCTGGAAGGCCGGGGTCTGCTCGGCCTGCTTCATGGCATCCACCGCGTCGCCGCTGGCGCTCAGGGTGCCAATCACCAGCCAGTCGCCGTCCAGCAGGTTGAGGGATTCGAGGCTCAGGGCCGGGGAGTGGGGGGTCTTGTCACCGATCTGGTGGGTCGGCCGGGTCAGCCCCATCTCTTCCACCACGCTGCTGGCGAAGGTGCCGCTGTGCATGTAGCTCGGGCCCTTGGGGTTCCAGCGCACAATGCTCAGGCGCTCGCCCTGATGCTTGGCGAGCTTGCTGCGGGCTTGCTGCAGGCGGGCGTCATACTGGGCGAGGAAGGTCTTGGCTTCGGCGTCCCGGTTGAGCACGTGGGCGCTGCGATTGAAGATCTCCTTCCAGGAGTCACCCCAGTTGCCGGTGACCACGGTGGGGGCGATCTCCTTGAGCAGGGCCAGCAGCTCGGGCTTGGTCTGGCCGGTGAGGATGAGGTCGGGTTCCAGATCGATCAGCTTCTCCAGGTTGGGGTTGTCCAGATCGCCGACCACGGCGATCTCCTTGCCCGCCTGTTGCAGCAGGTAGCGGGGCAGGGTGGACTGGCCGCGGCCATTGACGGTGCCGACCGGTTGCAGCCCCAGGGTCAGGGCGCTGTCCAGATCGATTTCGCTCAGTACCACCACCCGCTTGGGCTGGGCCGGTACGACCTGGGTCTTGCCGTCGGCATCGGTCACCTGACGGGTCTCGCTGCCGGCCTGTGCCTGGAAGCCGACCAGACTGGCCAGCATCAGCACGGCAGCCAGGGGAGAGGAGATCTTCATCGTTACATCCTTCTTGGTGAAATCAGTGGAACACTGGGTCCCAAACGGGCGAACTCATGCTACCACAAATTCAAATGATAAGAATTGTCATTTGTGTTTGTGGCGTGGAGAGGGGGCGGTTTGCTACCATGCTGGCTCATCCACCAAGGGCTCTTCGTGATGTTCATTGCCACCGCGCCAGCCTGTTCACTGGACCGCTTTATCGTGCAAGCCGACAGCCTGCCGCTGCCCGGCGCGGCGCATCTGGCGCTGCAACGGGTCTGCTTTGACCCCGCCGCCTTCACCCCGGCCTGTTACGACGCGGCCGGCATGGTGCTGCCCGCCAGCTTGCAGCGCGCGGCCCCCAAGCGGCTGGGGGAGTTTCTGGCCGGCCGGCTGGCGGCGCGCCGGGCCTTGCACCCCTTTGGTCTGGGCCAGCAGCAGGTGAGCATCGGGGCCGCCCGCGAACCCTGCTGGCCTGCGGGGTTTGAGGGCAGCATCAGCCACAGCCTGTTGCAGGGGCGCGGCATGGCGCTGTGTGCGGTGCGCCCCGGCCGGGCGGGGATGGGGCTGGATCTGGAGGGCTGGCTGGCAGAGGGGCAGGCGAGCGAGCTCTGGCCCGGCATTGTTAGTGGAGAGGAGTGGGCCCGGCTGGCGGCAACTGCCCCTGCCATCGGCCTGAGCAGGGCTGAGGCGCTTACCTTGATTTTTTCGGCCAAGGAGAGTTTGTTCAAGGCGCTCTACCCCAGGGTGGGGCGCTATTTTGACTTTCTCGATGCCCGCTGGCTGACCATGACGGCGCAGACCCTCACCCTCGAACTGGTGGGCGGACTGACCCCGACACTGCCCGCCGGTTGGCGCTGCACTGTGTACTGGCAGCCAATGTACTGGCAAACACTGCATTGGCAAACAGGGCACTGCCAAACACAGCAGGGCGGGGTGCTCACCAGCCTGCTGCTGTGAATGGCGGCGCGCAGAGACACAAGCATAAAAAACCGCCTCTCGGCGGTTTTTTGATGGGGCTCAGGCCGGTTGGCGCATGGCAAAGGCATGCGGTCTGCGGCGGGGCACTATGATGGGGGCGCCGTCGCCGGGGGCGTGCAGTATGTCCACGTCGGTCTGGTAGAGGCGGTCGATGAGGGACTTGGTCACCACCTCGCGGGCCGGCCCCATGGCCTGGATGCCGCCATCCCCCAGCGCGATCAGCTCGTCGCAGTAGCGGGCGGCGGTGGCGAGATCATGGATGACGATGAGCACCGTCTTGCCCTCGGCGGTGATCTGGTGGATGGCCTCCATCACCTCGGTCTGGTGGCCGATGTCGAGGGCGCTGGTGGGTTCATCCAGCAGGATGATGTCCGCATCCTGGGCCAGCACCATGGCGAGCCACACCCGCTGGGCCTGGCCGCCGGAGAGGGAGCTGGCGCTCTGCTGCAGAATGTCGCCCAGCTGCATCCGTTCGCAGGCCCAGCGCACCATGCGCGCATCCTCCTCGCTCCACTGATTGAACCAGCCCTGATGGGGGTGGCGGCCGTACTGCACCAGCTGCTCGACCTGGATGCCGGCGGGCACCAGCGGACGCTGGGGCAGGTAGGCGAGCTCGCGGGCCAGCGCCTTCTTGCCGTAGCTTGCCAGCGGCTTGCCCTTGAGCAGGATCTCGCCGGCTTGCTGCTGCTCCTGGCCTGCCAGGAGTTTGAGCAGGGTGGACTTGCCGCCGCCGTTGGGGCCGACGATCCCCACCAGCTTGCCCTGGGGAATGGTGAAGGAGATGTCGTTGAAGACGGGCTTGTGCTGATAGCCAAATTGCAGGTGATTGATGGTGAGCGTCATCAGGCGGCCCTCGGTCTGTCTTGAAAATGGATGAATGGCATCGTCAGTCGGCCTTCTGGCGGTCTTTGAGCAGGATGAACAGCAGCAGCAGGCCGCCGAGAATACGGGTCATGATGCCGGTGGCCACCTCGTGGGGGCTGGCCAGCACCCGCACCAGGGTGTCGCTGGCCAGCAGCAGCAGGGCGCCGCACAGGGCGGCAATCCACAGCGGCACGATGCGATCCCGGCTGAGCCAGGAGGCGAGCACCGGGGCCGCCATGGCGATGAACACCACGGGGCCGCCGATGGCGGTACCGAGCGCCGCCACGACGATGGCCTGGGCCAGCACGCCGAGCTGCACCCGGTTGACGTTCACCCCCAGACTCTGGGCGGTGACGGGGCCCAGACGCAGTACGCCCAGGGCCCGGGAGAGATAAATGATCCAGGGGCAGACCAGCAGGATCAGGATCCCCACCGGCAGCACGGTGCTGTAGCCCTGGCCGACGAAGTTGCCCATGTTCCACAGATAGAGGCTGGTGAGGTGCACCAGCGACTGGGTGGACATCACGAACTGGCCGATGGCGTTCATCAGCTCGGAGACGCCGATGCCGATCACCACGAACAGGTAGCCCTGCTCCCCCGGCTTGTTGCACAGGGCATAGAGCACGGCGGCGGCAAACAGGGCGCCGAGCGGGGCGGCCCACCAAGGCCAGCTGCCGAGGGTCAGGTAGAGGGAGAAGGCGATGATGGCCAAGGAGGCCCCCTCGTTGACCCCGATCATGTCCGGGGTGGCGAGGCGGTTGCGAATGAGGGTCTGCACCAGGCAGCCGGAGAGGCCCATGGCGGCGCCCGCCACCAGCACGGCGACGATGCGTGGCAGCCGGATCTTGAAGACGGTCACCTCGCTCAGCCGGTTGCCTTCGCCAAGCAGGGTCTGGATCACCCCCAGCATGGTGAGTTTGCCCGAGCCCAGGGTCAGCGCCAGCAGGGAGAGCAGCACCAGGGCGACCAAGAGCCCCAGCGTGATCAGCCAGGCACGGCGGTGCAGCAACAGGGTGCGGCTGCCAACGCGCAGGCAGACGGTGCCGGTGGGAAGTGCCGTGGTGAGGGAGGGAGGGATGGAATTGTTCATGAGGCAGGCAACCTTATTTGACGGCCAGCAGGGAGCGGAAGCCGCCGCTGCGCACCACCAGGATGAGCACGGGGGCACCGATCAGCGCCAGGATCACCCCGTTGGGCAGTTCGAACGGCTGGATCAGCCAGCGCGCCAGGATGTCGGCGCCGAGCAGAAACAGCACCCCGAACAGGGCGGAGAAGCGCACCTGGATGGCGAGGCGCACCGGCTCCACCAGGCGGGCGCAGTAGGCGGCGAGAAAACCGACGAAGCCGATGGGACCGGCAATGGCGATGGCGCAGGCGGTAAACAGGGTGGCGGCCAGGAGCACGCCGATGCGCACCCGGGTCGGCCGGATGCCGAGCGCCAGCGCCTGGTTGTCACCCATCTGCATCAGGGTGAGCTGACGACAGAGCGCCAGGGTCAGCAGCAGGCCGAGCAGGGCAAAGGGCATCACGGTGAGCACCGCATCGAGATCCGAGGCGGCCAGCGACCCCAGATTCCAGAAACGGAACTGCTCCAGTACTACCTGGTTGGAGAGCAGCAGGAAGTTGGAGAGGCCGCCGAAGGTGGCGGAGAGGGCGACCCCCACCAGGATGAGCTTGAGGGGGTTGGATCGCCCCACCATCAGGCCGAGGCCGAGCACGATGAGGTTGCCGAGCAGGGCCCCCATGCCGGACCAGAGCAGGTAACCGTAGGCGGATTCGACGCCAAAATAGGTGAGGCCGATCACCAGGGCGAACACGGCGCCGGCGTTGACCCCGAGCAGGCCGGGTTCGGCCAGTGGATTGCGGGTGGCGCTTTGCAGCATGGAGGCCGCCAGCGCGAGACAGACGCCCACCACCAGGGCACACAGGGTGCGGGGCAGACGCAGGGTATGAACGATCATGGCGAGCTTTTCATCGGCCATGAGGGCGGGATCGCCCAGCAGAAATCCGGCGACCTCGCGGCCACCATAGACACCGGCGCCGGTGGCCAGTGAGAGACAGATGAGCAGGAACAGGAGAACCACTCCCAGCCAGAACAGGTGTGTTTGGTGTCTGTGCACCCGGCTACTCCTTCACGTCGAGGCAATAACAGCAGAAAAGGGAGCCCTGACGGGCTCCCTGCGGGGTTTACAGCTTGTAATCCACGCCGGCGTAGACGGTACGACCTTCCAGAATGAAGTCGGCGTCGGTGGCGACCTGGTCACGCTGGGTGTTGGTGAGGTTGGTGATGCCCAGCTTGAAGTCGAGCGCCGGGGTCACCTTCCACTTGGTGTTGACGTCCAGGGTCTGGTAGCTGTCGGACTTGAGCGCCTGGGAGTTGTGCATCGGCACCTTGATGAACTGGCTGCCTACGTATTGCCAGGCCAGGTTGGTGCTGACGATCTCGGTGGCTTGCCAATCCAGGCTCAGGTTGCCGGTGTGATCCGGGGTCTTGGCCAGATCGTCGCCGGTGCTCTTGTCTTCGGAGTCCAGCATGGTCCAGTTGCCGGTCAGCTTGAGGTCGTCCATCACATCGACCCAGCCGGTCAGCTCCAGCCCCTTGACCCGGGCCTTCTTGACGTTGAGGTAGGTCATCACGGTCGGACGGTAGCCCGGGCCCCACTGATCGCTCTGGATCAGATCCTCGATGTCGTTGTGGAAACCGGTGAGGCCGGCGCCAAAGCGAGCGGCTTCATAGGCGGTGCCCAGCTCGTAGCTGACGGCGGTTTCCGGTTTCAGATCCGGGTTGCCGATCACCTTGCAGGCGCCGCGGCAGGCGGTGGTGGCGAAGCCTTCGCTGGACTGGGCCAGGGTCGGGGCCTTGAACGCCTTGCCGGCGCCGCCCTTGATCACCCACTCGTCGCTCAGCTTGTAGAGCGCATAGGCGCGCGGGCTGAACTCGTTGCCATAGGTCTCGTGGTGATCCAGACGACCGGAGAGGGTCAGCGCCAGATCCCCCAGGCTGAACTCATCCTGCAGGTAGAGGGCGCTCTGGCTCGCATCCACGCTGCCATTGGTGATGCTGCGGCTGTGCTCCAGCTCGGTCTTGCGGAATTCCGCCCCTGAGGTCAGCAGATGCTCCCCGAGGTAGCCGCTCAGCTGGCCGTCGACCGTGTGGTTGGTCTGGGTGACATCGGCGGCGCCGCCGTTGAGCTGGGAGTCATCCATCAGATCGGTCTGCTCGAAGTAGTAGCGGGCCCGGCTGTCGAAGTGTTCCCAACGACCGTTGTGGGTCAGCCCCAGGCTCAGGCGATCGAGTTTTTGCACGTTGTGCGGGGTGGCCGGGGCGGTGGGGGCACGCGGCACGTTGTTGAAATAGCTGTCCATGTCGTTCTGGTTGTAGCCCAGATCGAACTCCACATCCTGGTTGTCGGCCACCAGCCACTTCAGGCTGGAGAGCATGTTGACCACTTCCCGTTTCTCCAGCGCATCGGCGTCCTTGTTGTTGGACTGATCGCTGTGCCAGCGGTCGCGCTGATAGCCTTCCACCACCAGGCTGCCGAGAAGCTTGTTGTCGATCAGGGCGCCGGAGACGAAGGCGTTGCCACGGTTGGCATCACCGCCATCACCCTTGGTGGGCATGGTGTGGGTGTAGCCGAAGGCCGCCTCGGTCTGCTCCTTGGCCTGGCGCAGGATCACGTTGACCACGCCGCCGAGAGCGTCGGCGCCATAGAGGGAGGAGACGGGACCGCGGATCACCTCGATGCGCTCGATGGCGGCCATGGGGATGGAGCTCAAGTCGAAGTCATTGCCAAACGAGCTGCCCAGGGTTTCGCGGGCGTTGACCCGCTTGCCGTTGATCAGCAGCAGGGTGTAGTCGCCGCCCATGCCGCGGATCTTGATCTCGCTGCGGCCGGTGGGGTTGGTGCCGATGATGTTGACGCCGGGCACGTGCTTGAGCGCTTCGCCGACGTTGTTGGCGTTCATCTTGTCCAGATCGGCGCGGGTCACCACAGAGACGCTGGCCGGGGCGGAGAGTTCGGTGTGCTGGGTCTGGGTGGCGGTGACCACCATGGTCTCGTTGGCCTTGACCGCTTCGGCCTGGGCCAGGCCCGGCAAAGCAAACAGGCCGAGGGAGAGCAAAATCGGGTTCAAGCGAAATACGCCAGGCTGCAACTGCATAGTCAAAACTCCATGAATAAAACAGAGGTTATGGGGTCCGGCTCTGGGGCCGGTGGCTCACTGACTTCCTTGTCTGGCGGTGCCAGACTCGGGGTTATTGTTATTCCTTGTCTGTGCCAGCCCCTTGAGCAGGAGCCAGACACCGCCGCAGGCCAGCAGGCCGCAGCCGATATTGATCCAGGCCAGATGGGCAAATCCGTGCAGCACGCCGCTCTGATCCGACACCAGCAACCTGGCGGAGAGCAGGCTGCCGAGCCCGGCCGCCACATTGGTGACCGTGCCCTGAAAAGACATGAAGGCGGCGCGCTGATGGGGGGCCGGGATGGAGGCCGTGATGGCGAGGGTGGTGCTGGAGCGGGCCGAGCTCAGCGCCATGAACAGGGTGAACAACAGGTAGACGGGCACGCCGACCGGCATGGCGAAACCGAGCAAAGTGATCAGCGCCAGCAGCAGGCTGGTGATCAGGATGGCGGCCTGGGCCCGGCCCTGATCAATCCAGCTGCCGCACAGCCGCATGGTGGCCATGCTGGCGAGGCCGCCGCACAGATAGAGGGCGGCGATCTGCTCGCGCGGGAACGCCAGGTTGAACTGGAAGTAGTTGGCAAAGTGCGGGATCAGCAGGAAGTGACCGAACATCTGCAAACAGAGGATGAACAGGGCGCCCTGACACAGCGGGGAGGCCAGCAACTGGCGCAGGCCGCTGCCGTGAGGGGCGCGGCTGACCGGCAGCGAAGGCAGCAGGGTGGCGCAGAGCAGGGCGAGCAGCAGGCCGCAGACGCCAAACAGCAGGAAGGGGCTCTGCCAGCCAAACCACTGGGCCAGCACCAGGGCGATGGGCACCACCAGGATGGCGGCCAGCGAGAACGCCATGCCCACGTAGGCGAGGCGACGGCCCCGCTCGGCAGGCGGTACCAGATCCAGTACGGCCGCCATCAAGATGGCGGCGAGCGGCCCGGCCACACAGCCCGACAGGACGAACAGCACCAGCAGCTGCTGGCTGTTTTGCACCAGGGCGCAGGCCATCAGCAGCAGAAAACGCAGGGTGAGCAGCACCAGCAGGGCGGGCTTGCGGTTGACTCGATCGAGCCAGGGTGCGGCGATAAGCCCCATCAGGGCGGCACCCAGGGTGGCACCGCCGCTGAAGTAGCCGGTCTGTTCCGGCTGCATGCCGAGGCTGATGACCAGATCCGGTCCGAGCGGCATCACCATCATCATGCTGCCCATGGAGAGCATGTTGACAAGCAGGGCCAGGTGGATGGCGGCGGGGGTGGTGGTCACTGGCTTCATCGACGGCAAGCTCAAAAAAATGAGACCGAATTGTATCCGAGCGATTTTTTCGTGACAACAAATGGTAATCATTTTTATTTGTGTTATTTGATCTGTCTCCGCTCTTTTCATAGAAAAATGAAGGGCCTGACCTTCACGGCGCTCGTCGCTCACGGGCAAAATCATTGAAAAGCGGGGCAGATGGCCCATGATGACGAGGTGATGATCAGGCCATGATCTGGTTGGCCGCCGAGTGGGACGGGAGGAGAAGATGAGCAGATGGCGCGGGTTTGGATTCTGGCTGCTGTGGGGACTCTGGTGCCTGCCGCTGCGGGCCGAGGTGAAGGTGATCCCGGTATTCGAGACCCAGGCGGCTGTGCAAACCCTCAAGGATCTCTATCCGGAGCTGGGGGTGAGTGCCATGGGCAACCAGCTGGTGCTGAGCGGCAGCGCCGCCCAGCTGCAGGAGGCCGAAGCGGCGCTGGCCAAATTCAACCAGCCGCCCCAGAGCCTGCTCATCGAGTGGCGGGTGGATGGCACTTCCAGCAGTCAGCAGGCCGGTGTGGGGCTGGGCCGGGATGCGGCCAAGCGGCAGTGGCTGCTGGAGGGCAATGCCCAGCAGTATCAGCGCAGTCAGAACGACAGCTGGCAGGTACGCGGCCTGTCGGGTCGGCCGGTGCTATTGCAGATGGGTACCTATCAACCGGTCACCTTCTATCAGTGGAACGGAGGCCAGGTGGTGGGGCTGATGCCGCTGGTGAACGGCCTCTATGCCACCGCCACCCTGATCGGCGACAGGGTACAGATAGCGCTCAGCAGCGAGCAGGCCAGACTGGAGCAGGGCACCATCAATCGGGGGCAGAGTGCCACCGAGGTGAGCGGTGCCCCCGGTCAGTGGCTGACGGTGGGGGAGCTCTCCACCAGCGCGGCGCAGCAGGGCAGCAGCCTGGGCACCCAATTGCAGGGGGGCAGTGGCAGTCAGATCGATCGCCAGACCCTGCAGATCCGGGTCACGCGCCAGTGAGGCGCCTGGTTGATCGGCTCGCCCCTCGGGTGCCTGGCCATCCCGGTTGAACCTGACTGATCAGTTGCCGGCGTGGGGCTGATCGGCTGCGTATTCACGCAGCTGGCGGCTGCGCAGCAGATACCAGAGTGACCAGAGGGTAGCGACCAGCACCAGGGCGGTGGGCCAGCTGAACGACCACTTCTGCAGATTGAGGCTGTGCAGTTGCATCAGCAGGCCGCTGACGGCAGAGCAGAGCAGCAGCAATGGGCTGTGGCGCCTGAGCCAGGCCCGGAGGCTGCGGGTCTGTTGATAGGTGCCGCCGCAGGCGAGCAGCGCCAGTATGGCGGGCACGTCGGTCAGCAGGCTGATATAGAGTGCGAGCCGGTCCGGGTAGAAGAGGGTCAGGATGGCGCTGCCGCTTTCGCGGGTGACGCCGGCCATCAGAAACAGCCAGACCGAGCGGGTCAGCAAGAGGGCGATGGGCCAGAACCAGAGTGGGGGACGCAGCTGGCCGTGATCGTCGTATCGGTGTTCGGGGTAGAGGGTCATGGTTGCCCGGGGTCGTCTGTGCAAAGGATGAAGGGGATATGGGGCGAAGGGGGGCCCTTTGCAAGGCGGGCGAGGGGCGGGAATTAATCGGGGGGCCATGCCCCCCAATCCGCTTATCTCTTTTCGTGCCGGGCCGCCGGTGTCACAGCCAGCCTTTTCGCTTGAAGAACAGACCGGTGCCGAGCGACGACATCACCATCAGCACCAGCGAGAGCGGATAGCCGTATTCCCAGGCGAGCTCCGGCATGCGGCCGAAGTTCATGCCGTAGATGCTGGCGATCAGCGTCGGCGGCAGGAAGATGACCGCGGCCACCGAGAAGATCTTGATCACCTTGTTCTGCTCCAGGTTGGTGACCCCCATGGAGGCTTCCAGCTGGAAGTTGATCTTGTCGAACAGGAACTGGGTGTGGGGCAACAGAGACTCCACGTCGTGCAGCATCTCGTCGATCCACTTGTTCTGCTCGTTACTCATCCGCTGGCGCAGGCTGCGCTTCAAGAACCGCAGGGCGCGACGGGTATCGTGCAGGGAGAGACGGATCTGGCCGTTGGCCTCTTCCTGGGCCATCAACTCCTTGAGCATGGGATTGATCTGATCCGGCTCGAAGATCTGATCGGCGGTGTTTTCCAGGGTCTTGTAGCCATCTTCGATGAGATCGGAGAGGTATTCGACTTTCAGATTCTGCACCTCCAGCAGGATGTCGAGGGCGTCCTCCACCTCCAGCCGATCCTGGCGCATGTAGTGGCGCAGCAGGCGCACCAGGCCGATGTCATCCTCGCGGATGCTGATCAGCAGGTTGTTGCGCAGGGTAAAGGAGACGTGGACACCCTTGGTGTCACGGCCGATCCGCTGGGGAAACAGGGAGTGAATGTGCAGACCGTCGGTATCCCAGTAGAAACGGGCGGATGCTTCGATATCATCGAGCTCCTCCTTGTCGGGCACCTCTTCCAGAAACAGGCCCGTCAACCATTCTCGTTCCGCCGTGTCCGGCTTGTAGGCATCCAGCCAGACGGTGTTGTCAGGCACTATGTCGTCAGGCCCGAGCGTGACTATGTCCAGTACCTTGTTATTGAGAATGTAGGCGGTGATCATCTGTCCCCCCTTAAGAAGTCATGGGTAATCAGGGATGGTTGCACAGGTCATGCGGCCTTAGAGCGCGTAGAAAGCGATCCCGTGGACAAGCTGAACGGGCCGATGGAAAACCTGAATGCGGCGAACTATACAGGGGCGGGCCGCGCTTGTCAGGGCCTATTCATCGGAGGTTCAGCCTGTTCGCTCAAAAAAACAGCGAGGTCGGAGCAGCCACGCCGACCTCGCAACGGGCGATCCCGGC
This sequence comes from Aeromonas sp. QDB54, assembly GCF_027707385.1. Lineage (NCBI taxonomy): Bacteria > Pseudomonadati > Pseudomonadota > Gammaproteobacteria > Aeromonadales > Aeromonadaceae > Aeromonas > Aeromonas sp. QDB54. Next base: position 43,976 of record NZ_JAPCIT010000013.1, read on the forward strand.
GTCGCCTCCTTTATTCACCCTGGCAGGCGGGAGGAGTCGGGCTCACCGGCCGGAATGACGGGCTGCCGAGCGCTCTGCGACAGCCCCCGGCCGCGCGCCGGAAACCGCCTCTATTTGATGTGTTGGGGCAGTGCATCCTTGTTACCTGCACAGGTCTGCATGGGCAAGCCTGTTACATGTTGGGATAGTTGGGGCCAGAGCCGCCCTGCGGCGGCGTCCAGACGATGTTCTGGACTGTGCATCCTTGTTATCTGCGCAGGTCTGCATGGGCAAGCCTGTTACATGTTGGGATAGTTGGGGCCAGAGCCGCCCTGCGGCGGCGTCCAGATGATGTTCTGGCTCGGATCCTTGATGTCGCAGGTCTTGCAGTGGATGCAGTTGGCCGCGTTGATCTGCAGGCGGGGCAGGCTCTCCGAACCCAGGATCTCGAACACCCCGGCCGGGCAGTAGCGCTGTGCCGGTTCGGCCCAGGTGGGCAAGTTGACCGCCACCGGGATAGTCTCATCCTGCAGCTTGAGGTGGCAGGGCTGATCCTCGTCGTGGCTGGTGTTGGCGAGATAGACAGACGAGAGCTTGTCAAAGCTGAGCCTGCCGTCCGGCTTGGGATAGTCGATGGGCTGGCAGCGGCTGGCCATGCGCAGCTGACGGTAGTCCGGCTCCTTGTCCAGCAGGGTGAACGGCGAGGTGCGAGCAAACAGCCGCTGCTCCAGCCAGTTGAAGGCGCCGCCGAGCCAAGGGCCCCAGCGGCGCAGGGCGGCGCCGAAGTTGCGTGCTGTTTTGAGCTCATGGGCCAGCCAGCTCTGTTGCAGCGCATCGCCGTATTCGGCCAGATCCCGGCCTCCTTCATCGCCACCGCGCAGACTCATGGCGACTGTCTTGGCCGCCAGCATGCCGGACTTCATGGCGGTGTGGATCCCCTTGATGCGGGAGAAGTCGAGGGTGCCGGCATCGCAACCGATGAGCAGGCCGCCAGGAAAGTGCATGCGGGGCAGGGAGTGCCAGCCCCCCTTGGCGATGGCGCGGGCGCCGTAGCTGATGCGCTCGCCCCCCTGCAATGCCGCGGCGATGAGCGGGTGGTGCTTGAGGCGCTGAAACTCGTCAAACGGGCTGAGCCAGGGGTTGCGATAGTTGAGATCGACGATGAGACCGACCGCCACCTGATCCTGCTCCAGATGGTAGAGATAGAAGCCGCCCTGGCTCTTGTCTTCCTTCCCCTCAGAGAGCGGCCAGCCGCTGCCGTGCAGCACCCGGCCCGGTTTGCCCTGGCCGGGGGGGAGCTGCCACAGCTCCTTGAAGCCGATGGCGTAGTGCTGCGGCTGGGCGGCGTTTTCCAGCTGAAAGTCGGCGATCAGTTGCTTGCCGAGATGGCCACGCGCCCCTTCGGCAAACAGGGTGTAGCGACCGAGCAGCGCCATGCCGGGCACGTGATCCGCTTTCGGATTGCCCGCCCGATCCAGCCCGAGATCGCCGGTGATCACACCCTTGACCCGTCCCGCTTCCATGATGAGTTCGCTTGCGGTAAAACCCGGGTATATTTCGACTCCCAGCTGTTCGGCCTGCTGACCGAGCCAGCGACAGAGGTTGCCGAGGCTGAGGATGCGGCTGCCCTCGTTGTGCATGCGCGGCGGCACCGCCCAGTTAGGCAGTTGCAGGGCGCGGCTGTCGCTTTGCAGCAGGTGCACCTGATCGTCGTTGACCTCGACCCCGAGCGGGGCCTGTTGCCAGCTATCTGGCAGCAGCTCCTTGAGGGCGACGGGATCCAACAGGGCGCCGGAGAGCAGATGGGCGCCGATCTCCGCCCCCTTCTCCAGCAGGCAGACCGACAGCTCGGCATTGTGTTGTTTGAGGGCGATGGCGGCACTGAGTCCCGCCGGGCCGCCACCGACGATGACGACATCAAATTCCATTGCTTCGCGTTCCATCTTGCCTCTGTGCTCGACTTGGCCTAGGGTAGTGCTGGTAGTTTACGTAAACGTAAAGTAAATGTAAGCAAAAAAATGTGAGGGTTTTCATGGATTCACTCAACAGAAGCGAGGGATGCGCGTCATGAAGCTGCTGGTCGCGGTCAAGCGGGTGCTGGATTACAACGTCAAGGTCCGGGTCAAGAGCGATGGCTCAGACGTGGAGCTGGCCAACGTCAAGATGGGGATCAACCCGTTTTGTGAAATTGCGGTGGAAGAGGGGGTCAGGCTGCGTGAAGCCGGCGTGGCGAGCGAGCTGGTGGTGGTGACCTTCGGCCCCGAGGCGGCGGCCGAACAACTGCGTCACGCCTTGGCGCTGGGGGCGGATCGGGCCCGTCATTACGTGACTGGCGAGACCCTGACTCCGCTCACCGTGGCTCGCGCCCTGCAACAGGTGTGCGAGCTGGAGCAGCCCGATCTGGTGCTGCTCGGCAAGCAGTCCATCGATTCCGACAACAACCAGGTGGGCCAGATGCTGGCCGCACTCAATGACTGGCCGCTCGCCACCTTCGCCTCCGCCATCAAGCTGGTGGAGGGGGAATTGCAGGTGACCCGCGAGATTGACGGTGGCCTCGAGACCCTCGGCATGCCGCTGCCGGCGGTGGTGACCGTGGATCTGCGCCTCAACGAGCCGCGTTTTGCCTCGCTCCCCAACATCATGAAGGCCAAGCGCAAGCCGCTCGAGAGCGCGCCCTTCGCCGACCTCGGCGTCGAGCCGGCCGGTCAGACCCGGCTGCTCGGGGTGATGGCCCCCGCTGCCCGCAGCGCCGGCATCATGGTGGGCTCGGTGGACGAGCTGCTGGACAAACTCAAGCACGAAGCGAAGGTACTCTGATGCTGCCAGCAATCAACAGAACCCCGCCCGCCGGCGACAAGCTCGGGGGCGTCATGGGCGCACAGGCAGGGACATCAACGGACGATAGCAAGGGGCAGTCATGAGCATATTGATCATTGCCGAACATCATCAGGGCCAGTTGGCCGACAACGTGGCCCGTCTGGTCACCGCAGGGAGCCAGCTGGGTGGCGAGGTGCATCTGCTGTTGCTGGGGCAGGGGCTGACCGAGGCGGGCGAGCAGGCCGCCGCCCTGCAGGGGGTGAGCCGGGTGCTGCTGGCCGAGCACCCCATGTTGGCGGAGGGGATGAGCGACGGGTTCGATCCGCTGCTGGCCCATATTGCGCGGGATTATCAGCACTGCCTGATGGCCGCCAGCACCCAGGGCAAGGATCTGCTGCCGCGGGTGGCGGCCAGGCTCGGGGTGGAGATGCTCTCCGAGGTGACCGGCATCGAGAGCGGCGATACCTTCCTGCGCCCCATCTACGCGGGCAACGCCGTGGCCCGGGTGGCCAGCAGCGCCCCCATCAAGGTGCTGACCATCCGGCCCACCGCCTTCGCCAAGGCGGCGAGCGGTGGCCAGGCAGAGTTAGAGCGGTTGCCGGTGAGCGAGGTGGCCTGCCGTACCCGCCTCATCGAACGGCGCGCCGTGCGCTCCGCCAGACCCGAGCTCGCGGCGGCGCGGGTGGTGGTCTCCGGTGGGCGGGCACTGGGCTCCAAGGCGCAGTTCGCCCTGATAGAGGCGCTGGCTGACAAGCTGGGCGGCGCGGTGGGGGCGTCGCGGGCGGCGGTGGATGCGGGCTTTGTCGCCAACGATCTGCAGGTGGGCCAGACCGGCAAGGTGGTGGCCCCCGAGCTCTACATCGCGGTCGGTATTTCCGGTGCCATCCAGCATCTGGCGGGGATGAAGGAGTCGAAGGTGATCGTCGCCATCAACAAAGACAGCGAGGCCCCCATCTTCCAGGTGGCCGACTACGGGCTGGTGGGGGATCTCTTCACCTTGCTGCCGGAGCTCACCGCCAAGCTGTAACCTGGTGAAAAAGGGGGCCGGTGGCATTGAGTGCCGGCAAGCGCCCGTTTCCACGCATGTTCTCTGCAAGCCCTGACCCGTTCAGGGCTTTTTTCTGCCAACTGTGCTGGCGGCGGGTCGACAAAAGGTTGAGCCAGCTCCCAAAAAGCCTTTGATCCGGGGGCTGCACTTGTGTAAAACCAGACAAGTCACCGATCACACTCATCCACTCACGGAAAGCGTCATGAGCAAACAGATTTACAACTTCTGCGCCGGCCCCGCCATGTTGCCGGTCGAAGTCATGGAGCGCGCCCAGCGCGAATTTTGTAATTTCCAGGGGCTGGGAGCCTCGGTCATGGAGCTTTCCCACCGCGGCAAGCCCTACATGGCGGTCGCCGCCAAGGCCGAAGCCGATCTGCGCGAGCTGCTGGCGGTGCCGGACAACTACAAGGTGCTGTTCATGCACGGCGGCGGCCGTGGCCAGTTCGCCGCCGTGCCCATGAACCTGCTCGGCGGTGCCAACAAGAAGGCTGACTATCTGCTGACCGGTGTCTGGGCTGCGAGTGCCGTGGACGAGGCGCGCAAGTACGGCGATATCCAGACCTTTGACGGGGTGGCCAAGAGTGCCGAGGGCATCTCCCACCTGCTGCCGACCCCGGCGTTTCGCGCCGATGCGGCCTATGTGCACTACTGCCCGAACGAAACCATCGATGGCATCGAGATGTTCGACATCCCGGCTACCGGTGACGTGCCGCTGGTGGCGGATCTCTCCTCCACCATCCTCTCCCGTCCCATCGACGTGAGCCGCTTCGGCATCATCTATGCTGGCGCCCAGAAGAACATCGGCCCGTCGGGGCTGGCCATCGCCATCGTGCGCGACGATCTGCTGAACCAGGCTCGCGCCGATGTGCCGTCGATCTTCGACTACCAGCTCACCGCCAAGAACGACTCCATGTTCAACACCCCGCCCACCTACGCCTGGTATCTGGCCGGGCTGGTGTTCGAGTGGCTGAAAGAACAGGGTGGCCTGGAGGCGATGGAAGCGCGCAACAAGGAGAAGGCCGATTTCCTCTACGGCTATCTCGATCAGTCGAGCTTCTATGGCAACCAGGTGGATGCCAGCTGCCGTTCGCGGATGAACATCCCGTTCCAGCTGAAAAATGCCGAACTGGACAAGCTGTTCCTGGCCGAATCGGAAGCCGCCGGCCTGCTGGCGCTCAAGGGACACCGCATCGTCGGTGGCATGCGCGCCAGCCTCTACAACGCCATGCCGCTGGAAGGGGTGAAGGCGCTGGTCAGCTTTATGGACGGCTTTGCCAAGCGCCACGGCTGAGGCGTTTTTCCCCGATTGCCGACGCCGGGGACTCCCCGGCGTCTGTTTTTTCCGTGATGCCGGACCGGCCGCCCTCGCGGCCTGCTTTTGTGCCACCCGCAGTCTTGCCGAGCAGGGCGCGGGCTGCTAACGTCCGGTCAGGTCATTTTTTTGAGATCGTACAGGAAGTCTATGAATTCGTTGCGTTTGGAACCTATTTCTCGTGTGGCCGGTGAGGTCAATCTGCCCGGCTCCAAGAGCGTGTCCAACCGGGCGCTGCTGCTGGCAGCCCTGGCCCGTGGCACCACCCGGCTCACCAACCTGCTCGACAGCGATGACATTCGTCACATGCTGGCGGCGTTGACCCAGCTCGGGGTCAAGTACAAGCTCTCCGCTGACAAGACCGAGTGCACCGTGCACGGCCTGGGTCGCAGCTTCGCGGTGAAGGAGCCGGTCAATCTGTTCCTCGGCAACGCTGGCACCGCCATGCGACCGCTGTGTGCCGCACTGTGTCTGGGCTCCGGCGAATACACCCTGGGCGGGGAGCCGCGCATGGAAGAGCGCCCCATCGGCCATCTGGTGGATGCCCTGCGCGAAGCGGGCGCCCATATCCAGTACCTGAAGAAAGATGGCTATCCGCCGCTGGTGGTGGATGCCAAGGGGCTGTGGGGCGGTGATGTGCACGTCGATGGCTCTGTCTCCAGCCAGTTCCTGACGGCGTTTTTGATGGCGGCACCGATGGCGGCGGGCGACACCCGCATCCACATCAAGGGGGAGCTGGTCTCCAAGCCCTACATCGACATCACCCTGCACATCATGAAGCAGTTCGGGGTGGTCATCGAGCACGACAACTACAAGCTGTTCTACATCAAGGGCAACCAGAGCTATGTCAGCCCGGGTGACTTCCTGGTGGAAGGGGATGCCTCCAGCGCCTCCTACTTCCTCGCGGCAGGCGCCATCAAGGGCAAGGTGCGGGTCACCGGCATCGGCAAGCACAGCATTCAGGGCGACATCCACTTCGCCGACGTGCTGGAGAAGATGGGCGCGCGCATCACCTGGGGCGATGACTTCATCGAGGCCGAGCAGGCGCCGTTGCACGGCATCGACATGGACATGAACCACATCCCCGATGCGGCCATGACCATCGCCGTGGCCGCGCTGTTCGCCGAGGGGCCTACCTCGATTCGCAACATCTACAACTGGCGGGTGAAGGAGACCGATCGCCTGCACGCCATGGCGACCGAGCTGCGCAAGCTGGGCGTCGAGGTGGAGGAGGGGCGTGACTTCATCACCGTCACCCCGCCAGCGCAGCTCAAGCATGCGGCCATCGATACCTACAACGACCACCGCATCGCCATGTGCTTCTCGCTGGTGGCGCTGTCCGATACCGCCGTCACCATCAATGATCCGGGTTGTACCTCCAAGACCTTCCCGGACTACTTCGACAAGCTGGCCAGCATCAGTCAGCGCGCGTGATGAACCCAGGCCCGCCTCGCTGCGGGCCTGTTTCTTTGGGCTGTCCCGCTCTGCTCCCCCCTCTCTTCATCCTCGCTTAGCAGTATTATTAAAACTTGCAAGGCAGGATAAGAAAATTCCTTCCTAGATAATGTAATTTTCTATTTACACCGCTGTCCGTGCGGGCTAGATTGAAGTTTCTTTATCGCAGTCATCTAGCAGGAAGCCTTGTCATGCAGCATCAAACCGACGACGTTCGTATCAGTGAAATCAAAGAGTTATTGCCCCCGGTTGCGGTGCTTGAGAAGTTTCCGGCCACCGAGACCGCATCAAGTACCGTCTTTGAATCCCGTCAGGCCATCCATCAGATCCTGGCCGGTGAAGATCAGCGCCTGCTGGTGGTGATCGGCCCCTGTTCCATTCACGACCCGGCCGCCGCGCTGGAGTACGGCAAGCGCCTCAAGGTGTTGCGTGACGAGCTCAAGGGCCAGCTGGAGATCGTGATGCGGGTCTACTTCGAGAAGCCGCGTACCACGGTGGGCTGGAAGGGGCTGATCAACGACCCTTACCTCGACAACAGCTGCCAGATCAACGACGGCCTGCGCATCGGTCGCAAGCTGCTGCTGGATCTCAACGACATGGGGCTGCCGACCGCCTCCGAATTCCTCGACATGATCACCCCGCAATACGTGGCGGATCTGATGAGCTGGGGCGCCATCGGTGCCCGTACCACCGAATCCCAGGTACACCGCGAGCTGGCCTCCGGCCTCTCCTGTCCGGTGGGCTTCAAGAACGGCACCGACGGCACCATCAAGGTGGCCATCGACGCCATCGGGGCCGCCAGTGCGCCGCACCACTTCCTGTCGGTGACCAAGTACGGCCACTCCGCCATCGTCGCGACCCGGGGCAACCCGGACTGCCACATCATCCTGCGCGGCGGTCGTGAGCCGAACTACAGCGCCGCCCACGTGGACGAGGTGGTGAAGGGGCTGGACAAGGCCGGTCTGCCGCAGAAGGTGATGATCGACTTCAGCCATGCCAACAGCAGCAAGCAGTTCAAGAACCAGATGCTGGTGGCCGAGGACGTGGCCGGTCAGCTGCGTGCCGGCAGCCGGGCTGTGTTCGGCGTCATGGTGGAGAGCCATCTGGTGGAAGGGCGTCAGGATCTGGTGGAAGGGTGCGAGCTCACCGTCGGTCAGAGCATCACAGATGCTTGCATCGGCTGGGCCGACACCGAAATCCTGCTGCGCAATCTGGCTGATGCGGTGGCCACTCGCAACGCAGGCTGATCCCGGCTTGGCGGCGCCGCGTGGCGCGCCTGAGCTACGACACACACAAAAAAAGCGCGACCCTGGGTCGCGCTTTTTTATTGGCCAGAGCGGGCGGCAGGCATGATCACCAGCGGTAGGTCTTGAGCAGCTGCTCGAGCTTGCGGCACTGCTCCACCAGCTGGACGCTGGCGAGGTTGGCGGCGTGAGCCTGGCCCAGGGTGTCGTTGGAGGTGTTGCGAATGTCGCTCACCGAGCCGTCCACCTCGCTGCAGACCCTGTCCTGTTCCTCGGCGGATTGCGCCATCTGGGCATTGAGATCGTTGATGCTGCTGATGCGGCCGATGATGTTCTGCATGGCGGCCAGGGTAGCCTCTGTCTTGTGGATGCTTTCGTCCGCCTTGGCCTTGGCATCCCCGATCACCGACACCGCGCTCTGGGCCTCGTTTTGCAGGGCGGCGATCATCTGGGAGATCTCCTCGCTGGCGGCGCGGCTGCGGTTGGAGAGGGCACGCACCTCGTCGGCCACCACCGCAAAGCCGCGACCCTGTTCACCGGCCCGGGCCGCCTCGATGGCGGCGTTGAGGGCCAGCAGGTTGGTCTGATCCGCAATGCCCTTGATCACCTCCAGCACCCCGTCGACCGCTAGACAGCGGTTGTCGAGCTGCTGGATCACCCTGTCGACCCGCTCGATCTCCGCTGACATCTCGCCCATGTCGTTGATGGAGTGCTGAGCCAGGCGGCTGGTGTTGGCCGCATCCTGGTTGGTGAGGGCGGAGAGCTCGGCGCTCTTGCGGGCGTGCTCGCGCACCTCGTGGGAGCTGGCGGCCAGCTCGCTGACGGCGGTGGCCACCTGAACCGTCATGCTCTCCTGCTGGCGGGCCGAGCCTTCGGTCTGGGTCGCCACCTGGCGGATCTGGTTGGACTCCTGATAGAGCTGGTGGGTGGCGCTCTCCACCTCCTGCAGGCTGTGGCGAAACCCCTGCACCATGTCGCTGACGGCGCGGGTCATCTCGCCCAGCTCATCCCGGTTGGGATTGAGCAGGGGGAGGGAGAGATCCCGCTCCTTGGCCATGCGGGTCATGGCCAGCTGCAGGTGGCGTACCGGCCGCTTGATGTAGCGCTGCAGCACCCAGCCCAGCAGGCCGAAGCCCAGCCCAAACACCGCCACCAGGCTGCCGCTCAGGATCAGGTTGTTGCGATGTATCTCGCCAAAGGTGTGGCTGAGATCGTAACTGATGCGTACCGCCCCCATGACGGTCCCTTCCGCCACCTGGTGGCAGGTGGTGCACTGGGTGCCACGGTACTCCTTGTAGGCCTTGAAGGGCTTGATCAGGGTGAGCTGGTTGCCCTGCTGCTCGAGAATGGTCTCCCCCTGGTTGATGGCGCGCTCGTCCAGCTTGTCTTCAATCTGCTGATCCGGGTGGCCGGGGCCGAACAGGCTGGTCACCGCCGGGGCGCGGATCAGACGGGCCTCGACGATGCCGGCCTCGCTCTTGAGCTTGGTCTGCACGATCTGGCGGTTGGCAATGGCCCCCGTCATCATCAGTACGTTGAGCTGATCCATGTAGGTGTTGGCGGCGCTCTCCACCTTTTCACCCGCCAGCCGGATGGCGAGATCCCGTTGCAGCCAGGCAGAGAGCTCGAAGCTGAGGGCGAAGGTGCAGCCGATGACCAGGGCGAGGGGGAGAAAGATTTTCCAGTTCAGAGACAGATTTTGCATCGTTGGCAGGTCCATGCGCAGGTGAGCGATCGTCAATGGTTGATGACTCTCCCCGCGCTCGCTCATCAGAACGGGGGAGATGGTTCTCTATCGGCACACCCTACCTCATCTTGAGTAAATTATCTGTTAACTGGATCCGTGTTGGAGGTTAATGGTGCGTAGCAAACGAGAGCTGTTCGTCGTTGAGTTGATCCAGCACAAACTTGGTATTTGTTGATATTGGTTATCATTTGCATTATTTCACTTGATAACCTTGCCTGCGATGACACCACAGCTGACCCCGACCATGACCGGTCTTGCCACCCCGGATCCCCTCAAGTTCGCCTTTGGCGCCAAGACCTCGGCCCACGCCAGTCGCGGCGGCATGCGCCCGCTCACCCTCGACCATGCCGACTGGCAAGCTTGGTGGCGCCGCGAGAGCGAGGCGGACGAGCGGGCGCTCTATATCCACATCCCGTTTTGCCGCAAGCGCTGCAGCTTCTGCAATTTCTTTGAAAATGGCGCCAACCCGGCCCGTATCACCCGCTATGTCGACGCGCTCTGCCGCGAGCTTGCCCAGGCCGCCGAGACACCCTTCACCCAGAGCCGCCCTTTTTCGGCCGTCTATGTGGGGGGCGGCACGCCGACGGACATGAGCGCCGACGAGCTGGCGATGCTGGCCGCAGCCATCCGTCGTTTTCCCCTGACTTCGGATGCGGAGGTGACCCTGGAGGGGCGCCTCAACGGTTTTGATGATGCCAAGTGGCACAATGCGCTGGCGGGCGGCTTCAACCGTTTCTCGTTCGGGGTGCAGAGCTTTGATACCGAGGTGCGCCAGGAGGCGGCCCGCTTCGACGATAGGGAGACCCTGCTGACCCGGCTGGGGGAGCTGACCTGTCACGACGACGCGGTGATCGTGGCCGATCTCATCTTCGGCCTGCCGGGCCAGGATGATGCCGTGTGGCGTCAGGACATCGCGGATGTGATGGCAAGCGGTGTACACGGGGTGGATCTCTATCAGCTCATCGCCATGGCCGGCACCAATCTGGCCCGTGCCGAGGCGAGGGGCAAGCTCGGCTGGGCCGCCGATGGCCAGCAGCGGGCCGCCATGTATGCCTATGGCGCCCAGACGCTGGAGCAGGGGGACTGGCAGCGGCTCTCCTGCAGCCACTGGCGGCGCGGCGAGGCCGAACAGAGCCGCTACAACCAGATGGCCAAGCGCGGCGCCGAGATCCTCCCCTTCGGGGCCGGGGCCGGCGGCAACGTGCATGGGCACGGCCTCATGTATGGCCGGGATCTGGCGCTCTGGCACGAGGCGCTGGCGGCGGATCTGCGGGCCCCCGGCATGGTGATGGGGCGCAATCCCAATGGCCGCCTCGATGGCCTGCTGCGCGGCGCGCTCGACAGCGGCTGGCTAGCGCTGGCCCGCCTGCCTACGCCGCTGCGGGTACATCTGCAGCCCTTGTTCGAAGCCTGGCAACAGCACGGGCTGGCAACGCTGAGCGAGGCGCGGCTTGAGCTCACCCTGGCGGGGCGTTTCTGGAACGTCAATCTGCAGGCCGGGCTGTTTGAATACTTGCAGATCAACCCGCTGGCGGGGTCGGGTACGGCGCCAGCCGATCCGGCGCAGGCGGTGCGCCATTCGCTGGTGTGAGTGTGCTGGTGTGAGTGCGCTGGCCGAGAGGGCCGGGTAAAGAGGGGATGATAAACAAGGGGGCACCTGATGTGCCCCCTTGTTCGTTATGGCTGGTGGACCTCTTCCACCCGTACCCGCAGCTGCCCCTCTGCAAGCTGGGTGACCAGCGTCTGGCCGGCATCCACCTGGGCGGCGCGGCTTATCACCTCACCGCTTTGGGTGCGGGTGATGGAGTAGCCGCGCCCCAGGGTGGCGAGCGGGCTCACCCCGTCGAGGCGGGCGCTGAGCATGGCGAGGCGGTGGCTAGCAAGGTCTTGGCGTTTGGCGATAAGGGCATGGAGGCGCTCCTCGGCCAGCTGGTGGCGACGCTTGCCGGCGGCCAGCAAGCGCTCCGGACTCTTGCCCTGCAGGCGCAGCTCCAGATTGGCGAGGCGCCGCTCCCCCTGATGCAGTCTGTGGTTCATCAGCTGCTGCAAACGGGCGGAGAGCTCGTCGAGGCGCTGGGATTGCTGCTCCAGCCGCCGCTTCGGATCCTGATGATCGAGCCGCTTTTGCAGCAGGATGAAATCGTGGCGGGCGGCGGTCTGCTGGCGGTTCATGGCCTGCAGCAGTTGCTGCTTGAGATGGGCGAGGCGCTGGGCGCGGGCGCTCTGATCCGGCGCCACCAGCTCGGCGGCTGCCGACGGGGTCGGGGCGCGTAAGTCGGCGGCAAAGTCGCTGATGGTGACATCCACCTCGTGGCCCACCGCACTCACCACCGGGATGGCGGAGCCGGCGATGGCGCGCGCCACCGCCTCTTCGTTGAAGCACCAGAGATCTTCGAGCGAGCCGCCGCCGCGCCCGACGATCAGCACATCCACTTCAGCGCGGCGGTTGGCCAGGGCAATGGCAGAGACGATCTGGCCGATGGCGGCGCTCCCCTGCACCTGAGTCGGGTAGATAAACACCGGCAGATCCGGCGCGCGCCGTTTGAGCACCGTCAGCATGTCATGCAGGGCAGCACCGGTAGCGGAGGTGATGAGGCCCACCGCGCGCGGTTCACGGGGCAGCGGCCGCTTGCGCCCTTCGTCGAACAGCCCCTCGGCGCCAAGGCGACGCTTGAGCTCCTCAAAGCGCAGCGCCAGCACGCCGTCGCCCGCCGGCAGCATCGATTCGATGATCAGCTGGTAGTCGCCGCGCGGCTCATAGAGGGAGACCCGCGCCTGCACCAGCACCTGCATGCCATCCTGAGGGCGAAACGCCACCCGCCGGTTGTTGCCCTTGAACATGGCGCAGCGCACCTGGGCCGACATGTCCTTGAGGGAGAAGTACCAGTGGCCGGAGCTTGGCATCGCCAGGTTGGAGAGCTCGCCGGTCAGCCACACCAGCCCCAGATCCTGCTCCAGGATCATGCGCACGGCGCTGTTGAGGCGGGTGACGGTAAAGACCTGCTGTTGTCTGCTTTGACTCGGTTCGTTGCGGTAGTTCAAGGCTGGTCCTGCACTGTGTGCCCCGCCTTGGGGGCGGGGGCATAAAACAATGGCGCCATCTTAACGCAGTTCGGGGCGAACGCCGAGCGGCGCTGGCCCTGTCGGGTTCAGCGTGCGTCCGGATCCTGAGGCTGCCCCCGGGCCTGAACGGCCGGGGGGCTGGCCTGGCTGGTCACCAGCCAGACCGAGAGGCAGACGACCAGGCCCCCCAGCACGAAGCCCTGGTTCAAGGTCTCGCCCAGCACCAGCGCGCCCCACAAGATGCCGAAAGGGGGAATCAGGAAGGTGACGGTGAGGCTGCGCAGCGGGCCGATATCGGCGATCAGTCGAAAATAGAGCAGATAGGCGAGGGCGGTGCAGACCACGCCGACCGCCAGCACGCTGGCCCAGGCGGTGGGCACGGCCCAGTCGACCGCGGGGCCGGCCGCCAGCTGGTAAGCGAAAAAGGGCAGCAGGAACAGGCTGGCACCCAGTTGGCTGCCAAAGGCCACCAGCTTGGCATCGAGCCCGCCGCGATGGGTGATCCTGCTGCGGGTGAGAAAGCCGGCGAGGCCGTAGCAGGCGGTGGCAAACAGGCAGGCCAGCACCCCGGGCAGCAGATGCCCACCGGCACTCACCTCGCCGGTGGTGGTGATGAGGCTGATCCCGATCACCCCCAATATCACCCCCAGCCACTTGCGCCGGTCAAGGCGCTCGTTGAAGCAGGAAAAGCCGATGAGGGCCCCCATCAGCGGCGTGGTGGCGTTGAGGATGGCCGAGTAGCCGGCCGGCAGCCAGAGGGCGGCGATGGCGTACATCAGAAACGGGATGGCGGAGTTGATGACGCCGAGCAGCATGGCGGACTTGAGCTTGCCCTGAAACCCCATGGGGGCGCGCAGCAGCAGGAGCATGACGGCAAGCCCGATGAGGGCGAACAGGACTCGCAGGAAGGTGGTGTTGACGGCGCCAAACGCCGGGGCGGCGATGCGCATGAACAGGAAGCTGGCGCCCCAGATGGCGGCCAGCAGAAGCAGGCGCCCATAATCGGCAGGTTTCATGGTGTCGTCCTTGAGGTGATGGTGGCCAATATTGGCGCTGCATCGGCATGATGCCGACAAGGTGCCTGTGCTGGCAACTGCCTGGATGGCAACAGGGCATCCATGCCCTGTGGTACCGGCGTGTGGGTGACGGGAACGTTACGGCTCCGGCTGGCTCACGAAGGCAATCTTGTGCAGGCCGTGCTGGGAGGCCTGGGCCATCACCCTGGCGATGATGCCGTACTCCACCTTGCGATCGATGCGCAGCTGGATCTCGGGCAGCTCCCCCTCGGCCTGGCCGGCGCTCTCCATCTTGGCGAGCAGGGCGGCTTCGTCGACCTCCTGATCGTTCCAGTAGATCTTGCCGGCCCCATCGATGGCGAGATTGATGTCCTGCTTGTCTGGCTGGTTGAGCTGGCTGCTGGCCTCTGGCAGCTCCAGCTTGACCGCGTTGGTGAGCAGGGGGGCGGTGATCATGAAGACGATGAGCAGCACCAGCATGACGTCGATCATCGGGATCATGTTGATCTCGGAGAGGGGTTGATCGTCCCCCTCGTCCGACAGTTTGCCAAATGCCATCAGCCGCGCCCCTGTCTGGTTTCCCGCTCGACCAGCGGGGTGACGTTGTTGGTGGCGACCTGCTCGAAGCCGGTCACCAGCAGAGTGAACAGATCGTGGCCAAACTCCTCCAGCGCCGCGAGCCTGAGGCGATTGCGCCGCACGAAGAAGTTGTAGATGAGCACGGCCGGCAGGGCGACTGCGAGGCCGAAGCCGGTCATGATCAGCGCTTCACCCACGGGGCCGGCAACCTTGTCCAGACTGCTCTGGCCGGCGGCGCCAATGGCCAGCAGGGCGTGGTAGATGCCCCAGACGGTGCCGAACAGCCCGATGAAGGGGGCTGCCGAGCCCACCGAGGCGAGGAAGGCCAGCCCCTGCTCCAGCCGCACCCGCTCCTGGGTGATGGCACGGCGCATGGCGCGCAGCAGGTATTCATCCGGCGAGCCCAGCTTGCAGCTGACCGCACGCTCCTCGGCCCGGTTCAGTTGGGCCACGGCCGCCAGCGCGGCGCCGGTCAGCCGGCCATAGGCTTCCTGCGGCGGCAGGTGGGCCAGCTGGCGCTCCATCTCCTGCACGCTGTCGTGTTGCCAGAAATCGGTGACGAAGCGCGCGTTGAGGCGTTGTTCCCGCTGCGCGAGGTAGCCCTTGAGCAGGGCGTAGTAGCAGGTACCAAGGGACATCAATACCAGCAGGATGAAGGGGATCAGCCCCACACCGCTGTTCTGGCTGAGCAGGTGGGCGATGCCCATGCCGTTGCTTGCGATTTCAGGATCCATGTTCAAGCCCTTAATTTGAAAATGATGGTGACTTTTGCCGAGGCCTCGACGGCCACGTTGTTCTGTTTGGCAGGAATGAATTTCCAGCGGCTGACGGTCTTGCGGGCCGTCATGTCCAGCCGTCGATAGCCGCTGCTCTTGTCCACCTCCACCGAGGCGGCGGTGCCCTCGGCCGTCACCCGCACATTGAGGATGACCCGCCCCTCTTCTCCCCGTCGTCTCGACTCATAGGGGTATTGGGGCTCGGGGTTGTTGAGCCGGGCATCGCGGGCGATGGGGGCGCTGTTGCCCGCGCCGCCGCCAGCCTTGTGGGCAGGACTCTGACTGGCACTTCCGCCGCTTGCCTGTGTGGCCGTTGCCGTCGTCGCAGGGGCGGGCGCAGTGACCGGCGGTTGCGGACTGCTCACCGGCATGACCTTGGCGGGCTGCACCGGTGGGGGATTGTGTTTAAGCGGTTTGACCACCGGCTTGACGCTTTTCTTGACTGGCTTGAGCGGCGGTTTTTTGGGTGTCGGCAACGGCTTGGCCTTTTGCTGTACTTTTTGTACTTGCTGCACTTTTTGTACGTGCTGCGCTGTGGGAGCAGGGGCGGGGGCCGCCTTGGCTGACGCGTCATTGGTCGTCGCCTCGCCAACCCAGCGGGCCGACAGGGTCAGCGGCAAGGGCGGGGTGATGGGCGCAGGCTGGTGCGCATAGAGCCACCAGAAGGCGGCAAGGTGCAGGGCGATCGCGATGGCAAGGCAAACGAGACGGGCGGCGTCGGGATCGTTGGCGGGCAGTGCTGGTCTCGGGCTGCAGGAGTCCATCACTTGTCTCCCTTCCAGGTCTTCATATTCATACTCAAACGGCTAGTGTGAAGGCGCCAGAACAGGCGTCAGGCCGCTAGCATGCCTGATAATGAGAATCACAAACAACAACCATTATCAATCGCATTTTAATCGTAACGAGGCTGGTGCGCAGGAAATGAGAAGCCGGGCCGGCAAGCGGCGTTCCCGGCTGGCAACGGATTGAGCGGTGTGCGTTCGCACCGGTTTTGCCCTCCTGTTGGCTGGCAACGTCACAGCTCCAGCAATACCCCCAGCTCCACCACCCGGTTGGCGGGAATATGAAAGAAGTCGGTCGCCTTGAGGGAGTTGCGGTTCATCCAGACGAACAGACCCTCCCGCCAGCGCGCCATGCCGGGCAGGTCGGTGCTGACCAGATTCTCGTGGGAGAGGAAGAAAGAGGTCTTGGCCATGGTGACCTTCAGATCCTCCTGAGCGCAGGCCTGGAAGATCTCCTCCATGGAGGGCACCTCCTTGTAGCCAAAGTGGGCGACCACCTGCCAGAACCCCTCGCCAAGGTGGGTGAGTTCGATGCGCTCCTTGAAGGAGAGCCAGGGTTCGTCCTTGATCTGAACGGTCAGGAAAATGACCCGTTCGTGCAGGATCTTGTTGTGTTTGAGGTTGTGCAGCATGGCGTGGGGCACCACCTGCACCGACTTGGAGAGAAACACGGCGGTGCCGGGGACCTGAAGCGGCGGGTGCGCCTGCATGTTGTCAACAAACCCCTTCAGCGCCAGTGATTTGTGCTCCAGCTTGTCGAGCACTAGCTCCCGTCCGCGCTTCCAGGTGGTCATCACTATGATGGCCAGCAGCGCAAACAGGATGGGGAGCCAGCCACCGGCCAGAAACTTGGTGGTATTGGCGGTAAAGAAGGTGACATCGACCAGCAGCAGCGGTGCGCACACCAACGCAATCAGCCAGCGCGACCACTGCCAGCGGCGGGCGGCCACCACCATCAGCAGCAGGGTGGTGAGTGCCATGGTACCGGTCACCGCGATGCCGTAGGCGGCGGCCAGATTGCTTGAACTCTGGAACCAGAGGATGACGATGACGATGCCTCCCAGCAGCAACCAGTTCACCAGCGGCAGGTAGATCTGGCCTATCTCGTGCTCCGAGGTGTGGCGGATCTCCTGGCGCGGCAGGTAGCCGAGCAAAATGGCCTGGCGCACCACCGAGTAAGTGCCCGAGATCACCGCCTGGGAGGCGATGACGGTGGCCAGGGTGGCGAGGATCAGCAAGGGAAAGGCCAGCCAGGAGGGGGCAAGCAGGTAGAAGGGGTTTTCGATGGCGGCAGGATTGCGCAGCAGCAGGGCTCCCTGACCAAAGTAGTTGAGCAGCAGGGCGGGCATCACCAGGGATCCCCAGGCCAGCTGGATGGCGCCACGGCCAAAGTGGCCCATGTCGGCGTAGAGCGCCTCCGTCCCGGTGACGCAGAGCACGACGGCCCCCAGGGTGATGAAGGCGATACCCGGTCGGCTAACCATGAAATCGAGGGCGTAGAGCGGGTTGACGGCCTGCAGGATGGCGGGGTTTTGCGCGATCTCATAGGCCCCGAGCGCCGCCAGCACCCCGAACCAGAGCAGCATGATGGGGCCGAACAGGCGACCGATGCCGGCGGTGCCGTAATGCTGGGCCCCGAACAGGATCACCAGCACAGTGAGGGTGATGGGCAGCACGAACGGCGCCAGCTCCGGGGTGATCACCTGCAACCCTTCGACCGCCGAGAGCACCGAGATGGCGGGGGTGATCACCGCATCCCCGATGAACAGCCCCACGCCGACCAGACCGAGCAGCATGAGCAGGGCGCGTGGCTTGGCCGGAAGGCGGCGGGAGGCCAGCGAAGCGAGGGTGAGGATCCCCCCTTCTCCCTTGTCGTCGGCCCGGAGCACCAGCAGCACATATTTGAATGAGACCACGATCATGATGGTCCAGAAGAAGAGGGAAACGATGGAGAGGATCCCCTCCGGGGTGGGCTGCAGACCCAGGTGTCCGGCGAAGCTCTCCTTGAGGGCATAGAGCGGGCTGGTGCCAAGATCGCCATAGACGACCCCCAGTGCTGCCAGGGTAATGGCCATGCGCCCTTGCTGGTGTCCGTGGCTCATCATGAAATTCCATTTCAATTCAGACTGTTAATCATGATACGCAGGCTCAGGCACAAAGGAAACCCGCGCCACGAAAAGGCCCTTTTGTTGGGCGTGCGGTTGGGGTGACACACCCCGGATGTTGCTCTGCCCGATTCAGTGTTTGAGGGGGACGGCCAAGCGCGCATGAGCTTGTTGTCGGGTGTGCTCGACCAGAGTCAAACGGTCTGCAACGGGGGAGGGGAAGCGGGGCTGCCTGAAAAAATGAAACGGGAACTTTTTTGCATAAAACCGCAATGAGACAACTCTTTTGTCCTCAAAAGGCTGTTTTTCGACTGAAAATGTTGGTTTTTTAGCGGCTTGGCGGCTGAAAAGGCCAAAACGCCATAAAAAATTCAAAAAACTTCTTTACCAGTGACCAATGCGTGAGTAAACTTTGTCGGCAATATTTTACACCCCCACTTCCTCAACGGTGAGATATTGCCATGCTCAGGATTGCCAAAGAAGCGTTAACCTTCGACGATGTACTGTTGGTTCCCGCCCACTCCGAAGTTCTTCCCAATACTGCCGATCTGCGTACCAAGCTGACCTCTGCCATCAGCCTGAATATCCCCATGATTTCCGCTGCCATGGACACAGTGACCGAAGCCCGTCTGGCTATCGCACTGGCCCAGGAAGGCGGTATCGGCTTTATCCACAAGAACATGTCCATCGAGCAGCAGGCTGCCGAAGTGCGCAAGGTCAAGAAGTACGAGAGCGGCGTGGTCACTGACCCCGTCACCGTACGCCCCGACATGACCATCGCCCAGATCAAAGAGCTGAGCCACAAGAACGGTTTCGCCGGTTATCCGGTGGTGACCGAGGGCAATCAGCTGGTGGGCATCATCACCGGTCGTGATGTGCGCTTCGTGATCGATCTCTCCCAGACTGTCGAACAGATCATGACCCAGAAGGATCGTCTGGTCACCGTGCGTGAAGGCGCCCCCCGCGAAGAGGTGGTTGGCCTGATGCAGAAGCACCGTATCGAGAAGGTGCTGGTGGTCAACGCTGACTTCAAACTCAAGGGCATGATCACCGTCAAAGACTTCCAGAAAGCCGAGCGCAAGCCGAACGCCTGTAAAGATGACAAGGGTCGTCTGCGGGTCGGTGCTGCCGTCGGTGCTGGTGCCGGCAACGAAGAGCGCGTCGCCGCCCTGGTGGAAGCCGGTGTGGACGTGCTGCTGATTGACTCCTCCCACGGCCACTCCCAGGGCGTGCTGGATCGCATCAAGGCGACCCGCGAAGCCTATCCTGATCTGCAGATCATCGGCGGCAACGTCGCCACCGCCGCCGGTGCCAAGGCGCTGGCCGCTGCCGGCGTCAACGCCGTCAAGGTCGGTATCGGCCCGGGCTCCATCTGTACTACCCGTATCGTGACTGGCGTGGGCGTGCCCCAGATCACCGCTATCTCCGACGCCGTCGACGCGCTGGAAGGCACCGGCATCCCGGTGATTGCCGATGGCGGTATCCGCTTCTCCGGTGACGTGGCCAAGGCCATCGCCGCTGGCGCCAGCTGCGTCATGGTCGGCTCCATGTTTGCCGGTACCGAAGAGGCGCCGGGTGAGATCGAGCTCTATCAGGGTCGCTCCTTCAAATCCTACCGTGGCATGGGGTCCCTCGGCGCCATGTCCAAGGGCTCCAGCGACCGCTACTTCCAGACCGACAACGCCGCTGACAAGCTGGTGCCGGAAGGGATCGAAGGCCGCGTGCCGTACAAGGGCCGCCTCAAAGAAATCATCCACCAGCAGATGGGCGGCCTGCGCTCCTCCATGGGGTTGACCGGCAGCGCCACCATCGACGACATGCGCACCAAGGCCGAATTCGTGCGCATCTCGGGCGCCGGGATGAAAGAGTCCCACGTTCACGACGTGACCATTACCAAAGAAGCCCCCAACTATCGGATGGGCTGATAAAACGGGGCTGCGGCCCCGTTTCTCCACCGCTTTTTTATCCCGTGCTTTTTGTGACAACAGCAGCCTGATGCAGGAATAAAATGACTAAAGACATTCACCAGCACCGTATCCTTATCCTCGACTTCGGTTCCCAGTACACCCAGCTGATCGCCCGCCGCGTGCGCGAAATCGGCGTCTACTGCGAACTGTGGGCCTGGGATGTGACCGAAGAGCAGATCCGCGAATTCAATCCGAGCGGCATCATCCTCTCCGGCGGCCCCGAGTCCGTCACCGAAGCGGGCAGCCCGCGCGCCCCCGAGTACGTGTTCAACGCCGGCGTGCCGGTGTTCGGCATCTGCTACGGCATGCAAACCATGGCCGAGCAGCTGGGTGGCAAGGTGCAATCCTCCACCGAGCGTGAATTCGGCTACGCCAAGGTGGAAGTGCTGGGCAACTCTGGCAAGACCAGTGCCCTCTTGCGCAACATCGAAGATGCCATCGCCGACAACGGCAATGCGCTGCTGGATGTGTGGATGAGCCATGGTGACAAGGTCACCACCATCCCGGCCGACTTCACCACCATCGCCCAGACCGCCACCTGCCCGCACGCCGCCATGGCCAACGAAGCCAAGCGTTTCTACGGTGTGCAGTTCCACCCGGAAGTGACCCACACCCGTCAGGGTGCCCGCATGCTGGAGCACTTCGTCAAAGACATCTGTGGCTGCGAATGCCTGTGGACCCCGGCCACCATCATCGACGACGCCGTTGCCCGCATCCGCGAGCAGGTGGGTGACGACGAGGTGATCCTGGGCCTCTCCGGCGGGGTGGACTCCTCCGTGGTTGCCATGCTGGTGCACCGTGCCATCGGCGATCGCTTGACCTGTGTCTTCGTTGACAACGGTCTGCTGCGCCTGAACGAAGGTCAGCAGGTGATGGAGATGTTTGGCGATCACTTTGGTCTGAACATCGTCAAGGTCGACGCCGAAGAGCGCTTCCTCTCCGCCCTGGCCGGTGAAGATGAGCCGGAAGCCAAGCGCAAAATCATCGGCCGCGTGTTCGTCGAAGTGTTCGACGATGAAGCGAAAAAGCTGAAAAACGCCCGCTGGCTGGCACAAGGCACCATCTACCCGGACGTCATCGAATCTGCCGCCAGCAAGACCGGCAAGGCCCACGTCATCAAGTCTCACCACAACGTCGGCGGCCTGCCGGAAGAGATGAAGATGGGTCTGGTGGAACCGCTGCGCGAGTTGTTCAAAGACGAAGTGCGCCGCGTTGGCCTCGAGCTGGGTCTGCCCTACGACATGCTCTACCGTCACCCGTTCCCGGGCCCGGGTCTGGGCGTGCGGGTGCTTGGCGAAGTGAAGAAAGAGTACTGCGATCTGCTGCGCAAGGCCGATGCCGTCTTTATCGAAGAGCTGCGCAAAGCCGACCTCTACAACCAGGTCAGCCAGGCGTTCGCCGTGTTCCTGCCGGTGCGCTCCGTCGGCGTGATGGGCGATGGCCGCAAATATGACTGGGTCATTGCGCTGCGCGCCGTCGAGACCATCGACTTCATGACCGCCCACTGGGCCCACCTGCCGTACGATTTCCTGGGTCACGTGTCGAACCGCATCATCAACGAGATCAACGGTATCTCCCGCGTGGTGTACGACGTCTCCGGCAAGCCGCCCGCAACCATCGAATGGGAATAAGCGGCGCACGCCCTTTCACTCTTCAAGCATAAAAATGTAAAAAAGACGCTCTTGTGGCGTCTTTTCTTTTTCCAATCGTTTGCGCCTCACTTTTCCCCTCGCTAGCCGCTTTCTTGCCCCCCTGCCTCTGTCATATCTGACAGGGGGTGTTTTATGGATCTCGCACTAGGCTCAGCCATGCCAATTGAGACCGGCGCTGTGAGGTGGCGGTCGTGGCAGCAGGGGAGGGTGACGACAGCAACGCTTTCATGTGCACTGTCGGCACCGGACATACCGATATCTGGTGTGGCCCCCGGTGGAGTCCGGACACCACTTGAATAAACGGGGCGGAACCCGAACAGCCAAACGAGTAGGGACAAGAGATCACGGAGGGTTTGTTATGTCAGAACAAGCAGTGTTGTTGGGCGGATGGACTGCCTACCACAAACTGAGCGCCAAAGATCAGGCCGTATTCAACCAGGCGCTGGAAGGATTCGTCGGGGTGCAGTACACACCCTTTGAAGTCTCCACCCAGGTCGTCGCCGGCACCAACTACCGTTTCAAATGCAAAACCACGGTGCCGTTGCCCAACCCGATCCACGGGGAAGCCGTGGTGCAGATCTTCCAATCCCTGGATGGCTCGGCCCATATCACTTCCATCACCCCGATCTGATAGGGTTGTGGGTAAGACAGGGAGGGGCATAGTCTCCAACCTGTTTGCTCCAAATCCTGAAAATAAGAAAGACGCCTTAGGGCGTCTTTCTTATTTTATTTTAGGAAATATTTCCCTCAAAGCTCAGACTAATAGAATACATAGTCTACCTATTGATTTATTCTATCTGAGATATTAGGCGACCTAATTCTGGTTGTTGAGGTGGTAAAGAATCTAATAGCCAATCTTCAATGTAATGGAAAGGAACTGGGTAACGGAAGCAACGGCAAGCTGTTAGTAATAATGGTGCTTTATTTTTAGTTACAGCGGACATTTTTCTAAAAGAATCAGCATACTTACACTCTTGTGCTATATGCTTTAGTGCTGTGTTTCCATTCGTTGGAAAGTTAGTTGATGCAGACCCATGTGTATCAATATTCGAGCACATATGTTGCTCACTGTATTGGTTTGGATACCAATACTGTAGCGTGCAATGCTTTAATTCATCAGTGGTAAACTGTTCCAGCTCTTTACTTATTGAGTCTAATTTATACAGAGTACTAAATACGATTAGTAATGGATATAAAATACTAGCCTCCGTAGCTCTTTTCTTATAGGTTTGATCAGACTTATCTTTTTTTCTGTGTTCAAGAAGTTTGTCATAAGAGTTATATATTATTGGGTACATACCATTACTCTTAAAAGAGAATATGCACCAGCGAACAATCTCTGATAACCAATTTTGCACAAACTCATCATGTTCGGAGTTGTTTGAAAGTAATATTAAAGCGAGACCTATATCAATAGCTTGTGAGTCTTTATATGGTGATAATAGTATCGGATTATTAATGATTAGTTGTTTGATTGATCTTGTTATTGTTTGAAGGCGAGAGCGTAATGTTTCCTGTTCTTCACTCTCTCCATCGATTGGGGTTTTATCATAGCTCTTGGATAATGAGTCTAAAATCCAAAGGCCTTTGACAGATAAACGTCCTAACACATCAAATAGTTTAATGTTCACATCAATCGAACAAGGTGACTGCACTGCATGGGAGAGTGCATATTTAAACTCAACATTTGGAATTAAACAACGATCTACATAACAATTAGTGATCTGTTGATAGGTATCTAACATGCTATCAAATGCTGTTGAGACTTTATTTCTTCCAGTATAGTAATCCTTAGCTTTATCCCAAGATAAGAGTAATGCTCGCTCCGACGAGATATATGCAGCCTCCAAGTTTTCACTATCTCGACACCATGAGAAAAGAACCCATAAGCAAGTGTTTATTCGTATGATGCATGATACTGTCGAATCTGCATCAACCGCGTTTAACAGAATACTATCAAGCAAAATTGAGAAGTGCTTGTTCGAACTATCCGGTTCTTCAAGTAATGCTAGAGACTTCCTCAATAATGCTTGGTTAGCACTCGGTAAAAGCTCTTCTTTTAGTAAGTAGCTTTGTATTAATTCTGAGAGTTTATCACCATTCCATTCTTCAAAAGAAATATTGCTTTGAGTATTTCTTTTTTCATAACCAGATACCTCTTGCCTAATACCTGAGTTGACATCACCACCAAAGCACAAGCAAATTACTATTTTTTTATCTCTATGTTGAGGTGGTATACGACTAGGTATAAATGAGTCTTGAATTTCATCTAATGAAGGCCTCAGAGCTTGATCTGTATTCCCATTCCAAGTTTCACGAGTGAGGTTGCCAGATTTCACTGAGTATAAATATACCTTTTCTTCATCATGGTTTATTCGTCCTACAGCAGCAATGTCG
Organism: Aeromonas sp. QDB54; assembly: GCF_027707385.1. Lineage (NCBI taxonomy): Bacteria > Pseudomonadati > Pseudomonadota > Gammaproteobacteria > Aeromonadales > Aeromonadaceae > Aeromonas > Aeromonas sp. QDB54. The sequence goes on from NZ_JAPCIT010000013.1 coordinate 67,915, forward strand.
ACTCCATACTCTTTAACTCCACGTGTTGGAGAAATGAAAACATTTAGCCCCATGCTGCTCAGTAAATCTGGTAGCACAGCATCTAATTCAGCGCGTTCTTTTAATGAAGCTAAATATTGCTTAAGAATCAATTTCATTTTTCATTCTCTCACAACGGAAAACTCGTAAAGAATAATCCAAGGATTCAGGATCTAAAATATTTAATGTTGGCATCTCAGCCGAATGAGAGAAGGAATGCATTTGCATTTCCTGTCGTGAAGATTGCCCGTCCATCTGATGAATATAATAAATTGAACTGTTGCCATATAGTAACCTTTGCGTCGTCGCAACCATCCTAATAAAAGAATGCTCTGATGCTTCCTCTTGGGCTCTCTGCATGTCTTTATAAAAGTCCTTCCAATAGGAATTTATATTATCGCTAGGAGCTGTTAGTTCCTTCAATTTAGATGCTTTTGATATATTGGAATGATGAATTTCAAGCTTATCAAGTAAGCACTGACATATACTCTCTTGATCACCTTTATCTATGTATGCTTGGAAGAGATTTTTAAGGTCACCCGGGTAACTTAAAAGTAGAGGATTATATAGAATTTGTTCTAGTTTTTCACGTGTAGCTTTCGAAGCTGCCTCGAAAATGGATAGTATGAAACTTGCGGTTGCTATAGGTCTTGTAAACAGCCAACCGACAGCCTTACGACTAGCAAATATTTTCTTCTCTTCATTGTCTAGCAATGTCATGTCTGCATGTAGCTCAATGTCCTTGCCTGTGACATCATGGAGTAAAATTGAAATATTGTGGCAAAGGGATTCTTCTCCATACAAGAACCATTTTGTGATGATATGGTTGCGAAACTTTGTATATTTACCTAATAATTCGTTGGAAAAATAGCTCAGCGATCGAAGCTCTACACCGCATGATAAAATCGACTCCAATAATTCTATAGAAATGCTATAAGACTCTTTATTTACCAAGTTAACCAATAAATAGTCAATGTCATTTATTATATGACTGTGTTCTGGGGGCATTTTGTATAGTTGTTTAATTAGTAGTTTTTGAATACTTTCAGGGATATTTATTGATTGGAAGGCAATAGTGTTGGAAATTGCATATAGAATATTTGGTGATGCTCCGTCAACAAACGAAGCTAACAGCCTCTGTATATGTGGCCAATACGATGGAAAAGTGTGTCCAAAGTGAAGTGTTGACCTTAATATTGATGCTCGACAGGTATCGTCATGCTCATTGATAGCACTACTATTTATTATGTCCCAGATAATGCTAGCCTGGTTTTCCGTGATGCTTAGTCTTCCTAGTACATTATATGCCTGATTCCTTACCACTTCATTACTGTTAGCAATCAAACTTTTGACAACCTTTATCGATTCAGCTATCTGCCCTGAGTCATAAGCCATAATCGCGTAAAAAATAAAAGGGCTATAAGAATCAATTTTAGTTTGTTTTAGGATGAAATCTAAGCTGTCTCTGGGGCGGCTATTATCAACACGACAAAAGCATCCAAATGCCCCGTAGACTATATTGCCACCAGCCAATTCTGTTAGCTTGATTAAACAATGTAAAACATCTTCAACTTTTGCATCTAGTGAAGGTAGTGTAGTTTCAAGCACACCCATAATGGCATAAAGATTGTTTTTGTAAGGTGTGTCATTAACTGCTTCTAATATTTTTAAGAGGTCGATTTCACCGGTGTTGTGAAGTTCAGATAGAGCCTCTGTCAAGAATATACATTCTGATTCTATCTGTTGTCTGTATAACTCGTTAATCAGAGTAAGTAGGTTTTCTACATTTCCTCTTGCATTTAGCAATGTACATTTGGTTTCTTCTAACGACATTATACCGCACCTCACTACACCACTATTAAATAAGTAGTTACTTTGTAATATATGTTAGAGAAGGTCAAATGGAAATTTCTCTGTTTTAGAGGTAGTTCGGTATACTTTTTGACTTTTTATATTTTTCAAAAAACCACGCTGCAAACGGTGCAATGCGCTTCGCTTATTGCACCGTACGGAGCTTCGTCAGTCCGATGGGGTAGTGTTGCTAAGCGCCACACCTCGCCAAAGCAACAAAAGGGGCGATCTGCGCCCCGATTCTTTTAATGCACCCGCTTTATATCACTGCCCGCTCGTTCGGCGTGATCTGATAGTCTGCTGACTCACCACCAACAGTTCTGTTTCTCCCCCATCAGGCGAGCAGAAAAGGCCAGGTTCACTCATACCTCGCCGCTTCCCAGGCGTGTATCGCCTGTTTGCGGGTCTCGCCCCAGTGATAGCCGCCGAGCTTGCCGTTTTGCTGAATGACTCTGTGGCAGGGGATCATCAAGGCGACCGGGTTGGCGCCCACCGCCAGCCCCACGGCGCGGGCGGCCTTGGGATTGCCGACGGCGCTTGCCACCTGGGCGTAGCTCACCACCTTGGCGGGCGGGATCTGCAGCAGCGCCCGCCAGACGCTGATCTGAAAGTTGGTGCCGCTCACGTGCAAGGAGATGGGGCGATCCGGCGTCTTGCTGCCATCGAACATGGTGTGGATGACCCCCTGGGTGCGTGATGGCGCCTCCCTAAGTTCTGCCTCTGGCCAGTTGTGGGCGAGGGCGGTCAGCGGCGCCTGTGGGGCCTGGTCATCGAGAAACGAGAATTTGCATACCCCCCGCGGGGTCAGGGCGACGAACGCCTGGCCGAAGGGGGTGTCGTGCACCCCGTGATCGATAACCAGCCCGGCCCCGCGCTGTTTGTACTCGCCCGGTGTCACCGCTTCGAGCTGCACGAAGTGATCATAGAGCCGCGAGCCGCTGCTCAGGCCCAGGGTATCAGCCACCTCCAGCAGCGGGCGTGACTCCTGCAGCAGTGCCTTGGCCCGCTCCAGGGTCAGCACCTGCAGATAGCGTTTGGGCGTCACTCCGGCCCAGCGGCTGAACAGCCGCTGGAAGTGAAAGGGGCTTAAGTGAACGTGCGCCGCTATCTCGTCCAGGGTGGGCTGGCGCGCCACCTGGCTGGCGATAAAACGGATGGCATCGGCGATGCGGGCGTAATCAGACATAAGGCGCTCTCACGATAGGTTTGCAGCCGTAGGATCTTGGGTGCGACAAGGTCATGTGCGACAAATAGATACCCCACCATCGGCCAGCAGGGCAATGCCGGTGGTAAAGCTGGATGCATCGGACGCGAGATAAAGGGCCGAACGGGCGATCCCCTCCGGTTGGGCCAGCCGTTTGAGGGCATGCATATTCTGCACAAAGGCGAGGCTCTCCGGCGTATCGGTAAAGGCCCGTCCCATGGGGGTGTCGGTGCCCCCCGGCAGCAGGGCGTTGACCCGCACTCCTTGAGCCCCATATTCGGCAGCCAGCACCTGAGTCAGGCCAATCAGGCCGGCTTTGCTCGCGGCATAGGCAGCCATGCCGGGCAGCCCCAGAGTATGGCCGACGAAGGTGGAGGTAAAGATCAGTGAGCCGCCCCCGCGTGCCTGCATGGCGGGGATCTGGTACTTGGCCCCCACAAAGGCGCTGGTGAGGTTGGTATCCAGGGTCTCCTGCCACTGTGCCAGTTCAAGCGCCGGCACGCTGCCCGGTGTCCCCGTGATGCCGGCGTTGTTGAAGGCGATATCGAGTCCGCCGAAACGGGTCAGCGCGAGATCCACCAGGGCGCGGGCATAGGTTTCGCTTTTCACATCTCCCGCCAGGCTCACCGCCTGGCCCCCCTCATGGCGGATCTCCTCCACCAGCAGATCCAGCTCGGGCTGGCGGCGGGCGCCGACGACGACGCTGGCCCCCTCCCGGGCAAACAGGATGGCGCTGGCGCGGCCGATGCCGGAGCTGGCGCCGGTGATGATGGCGACCTTGTTGGACAGTAATGACATGGCAGTTCCCTCGCAGGTGTGTCGTGTACCAGCTAAGTGGCGCACGGGGTTGGCAGTGGGTTGAAACCTCAACGGGTTCAACTCCACGCTGGTTCGGCCCCACTATGGCAACCGGCCCTCGCTGACACGACCCGGATCTTGCTCTCTTTGCCCCCATATCACGGCACCGTGCGCTGGTGCAGAGCCTCGCGGCAACAAAACAGGGGATCTTCAGCCGTCATTTTCTATAATGCCCCCTCTTTTTTTGACTGCCGGTTTGATTGCTGGGCCAACCACCGGCAGCGCCGCTGGCCGCGAGCCGGCCACCCCGATAGAGACGATGTCATGCATACCCTGGAACAGCTGCGCGCAGGTGAACTCTGCGGCGCCCGCCACCTCAAACTCGCCGAAAACCTGACGGAGTTCCCGCCCGAGATCCTGGCTCTCAGGGAGACGCTGGAGGTGCTGGATCTCACCGGCAACCAGTTGAGTCGGCTGCCTGACGAGCTGGCCGAGTTCAGCAAGCTGCGCATCATTTTCTGCTCCGAGAACCGCTTTACCGAGCTGCCCGAGGTGCTGGGGCGCTGCCCGGCACTTACCATGGTGGGCTTCAAGGCCAACCAGATCGCCACTGTGCCTGCCACGTCGCTGCCGGCGGGGCTGCGCTGGTTGATCCTGACCGACAACGCGGTGGAGCAGCTGCCCGATGAGCTGGGTCAGTGCGGCGCCCTGCAAAAGCTGATGCTCTCGGGCAATCGCCTGCGCGAGCTGCCGGCAACCCTCTCCAACTGCCAGCGTCTGGAGCTGGTGCGTATCGCCGCCAACCGGCTCGAGGCGCTGCCGGATTGGCTGGTGAGGCTGCCGCGTCTTGCCTGGCTGGCGTATGCAGGCAACCCCTTCAGCGACAAGCAGGAGCAGCGGCTGGGTCAGTGCGCCTCGGTGGCCGATATCCCGTGGGATTCACTTAAGGTGGGCGAGCTGCTGGGGCAGGGGGCATCCGGCGTCATCCATCGCGCCGAGCTGGCCACGCCGACGGGGCCGCGGGCGGTGGCGGTCAAGTGCTTCAAGGGGGCCGTGACCAGTGATGGGCTGCCCCGCTGCGAGCTGGCGGTGTCGCTGGCGGCTGGCCGTCATCCCCATTTGGTCGGGGTCGAGGGGCGGGTGGGCGATCACCCCTCCGGCATTCCGGCGCTGGTGATGGCGCTGATAGACCCTGACTTTATCAACCTGGCGGGGCCGCCGAGCCTGGACTCCTGCACTCGCGATATCTACCCGGCCGATACCCGCTTTACCCCGGCTGCGCTGCTGGCCATGGTGCAGGGAGTGGCGAGCGCCGCGCTGCATCTGCACGGGCGCGGCATCCTGCACGGCGATCTCTACGCCCACAACATGCTGCACTCCTCACAAGGGGAAGGCCGGCTGCTGCTCGGGGATTTCGGCGCCGCCTCCTGTTATGAGCGAACCGACGGTGAGCTGGCCGGCTTGCTGGAGCGACTGGAAGTGAGAGCCTTCGGCTGTCTGCTGGAAGAGCTGCTGGCCCGCTGCGTCCCCCGTGATGACCGGCTGGATGCCCTGCATGCGCTAGTGGATGACTGTCTTGCCGAGGTGGTGGCGGTGCGTCCCGGCTTTGCCGAGATTGCCGCAAGGCTTGCTGCGGTGGCGCCGGTCATCTGCGCCGAGCCAGTTTTGCTCTGATCCGGCTCGCCCTGCCGTCGCGGTAGTAGCAGGCGCAAAGCAGGCGAAAAAGAGCAGGAGTGGATGACAAAAAGATGTCAAAAGGGGGCCTTCGGGCCCTTTTTTGTTTTGTTCCGCTTTTTTGGGCAAAAGTTGCGGCTGCCGCCTTGTTGGTGCTTGCGTGCAGCGGGCTAAGTTGTGATATTGAGGCATCTTTACATGACAGGGGTGACTGGATGGAAGCGGCTTTTTGGCATCAGCGTTGGGAAGAGAACCGGATCGGCTTTCATCAGGCGGATTTCAATCGCTGGCTGCAATCCTGGTGGTCGGCCCAGCAGCAGGGCGAGCCCGTGCTGGTGCCCCTGTGCGGCAAGTCCCGCGACATGCTCTGGCTGAGCGGGCAGGGCCATCCGGTCGACGGGTTCGAGCTCTCGTCCGTCGCCATCAACAGCTTTTTCAGCGAGAACAAGCTGAGCGACACTGTGAGTGCCGAGGGGCCCTATCAGTGCCATCAGCACGACAGCCTGCGCATCTATGAGGGGGATTTTTTCGCCGCCCCCGAACTTGGCCGCCGCTATCGGCTGGCCTACGACAGGGCGGCTCTCATCGCGCTGCCGACCGCCATGCGCCGTCAATATGCCGAGCTGATGAGCCGGCTTATCGAGGCGGGTGGTCAGATCCTGCTGGTGACTCTGGAATATCAGCCGGAGCAGCAGCGCCAGCCGCCGTTCTCGGTGGGGGAGATGGAGGTGCGCACCCTGTTCGAGCGCCACTTCCAGGTTGAGGTGCTGGGGCGAGCGGCCGAGCTTGATCACCCCAGGGTGCTGTCGGGCCAGCTCTCCTACTTCGACGAGGTGGCCTACCGGCTGGTGCGCCGTCCAGAGGCTTGACCAAAAGCGTGAGCCGAGGCGATAAAATTCGCCATAAAGCTGCAGCTGGTTGACTCTTTATTACCTCCTTTGACATAGATCAACGTGACAAGGGAGGGGAGTGCCTAAGATGAGCCTGTTTCTCAATCACTGTTGTCATCGGCAGGCGCGCTCTGGTTTGGGACTGCCCGCCGACCATCAACTCAGTGTCTGATTTTCACGCTCATGTTCACTTTTGGCGGCTCTGGTCGCAATTGATTATGGTTTTTCCAGCCGACCCCACGGGGTCGGCTTTTTATTGGCTGCAAGAAGGGGAACAGGAGGCCTGATCAGGCCTCGAAGGTGACGGCATTGAGTCGGAACGAACGCGGGTCGTCTATGAACTGGCCGGTGATGCGCTCGTCGTGCTCGTGGCCCTGGCCATAGCTGCAGAGGATCAGCCGATCCGACGTTCTCGATCTCAGCTGGGTGATAAAGCGCACCAGATCGGCGCGGCTCAGGTTGCCCACCTCTTCGCACACCCTTTCGCGCTGATCAAAGCCCAGATCCTTGTTGCCGATGCTGACCCACAGCCGCTGGCCCCGACTGCGCAGGTTGGCATCCCGCTCGCTCAGCTGAGCCTGCAGGCCCGCCTTGCTGTCCTGCCACTGGCGGGCGGTGAGTTCGAGCATGGCCAGCGGAAACAGGTCGATGAACTCCTCCACCGCATCCAGCAGGATCTGCGGCCCGGCCACCGGCGACTGAATGTAGAAGATGAGACCGGGATGGCGGTTGAGGGGCAGGTTGCCGGCCCCCACCACGTAGCCGAGCTGCTGGCGGGTGCGCAGCTCGTGAAAGAAGGTGGAGGACATGATGTGGTTGGCCAGGGTGAAGCAGGCCAGATCCCGCGCCCGGGTGGTGTGCGACTGGTAGTAGACCAGCAGGGCCGAGTCTTCATGCTCGCAGCCCTGTTCGCGAATGAGGGTGCCCCTGTCCTGAATGGAGATGAGCGGGCGACGGGTTTCGGCACTGGGCTGGCTGTTGACGCCGAGGTGGCGCTCCAGCAGGGCGGCGAGCTCGAGGGCCTCGGCGGCGGTCCAGTCGCCGTGCACCAGGGTCTCTACGTGCACCTCGGCAAAGAGGCTCGCCACGAAGGCGGGCATCTCGTTCAGCTCGACGCTGCGCAGGTGGCGCAACAACTGCTCGAACGGCGGGTTGTTGGGCTGCAGCAGGCTGGTGAGCTGGTTGAACAGCTGGGAGATGGGGCGCGCCTTGGACTGGTTATCCCAGTTGCGAATGAGCTGCTCTTTGATCTCGCTAAAGCGGGCCGGATCCGGGTAACCCAAGGTGCGGTTGCCGAGGATCATGTCGAGCAGCAGTGGCTGCTTGTCGGCAAAGCCGCTCAGGTTGATGGTAAAGCCGCCCTGGTGGGCATAGATCTGGTAACCGAGCCCCGCCAGCTCCGCCGGGTAGGTGAGGGCGTTGAGGTGGTCGGTGAGCAGTTCCACCGCGAGGCGTGCCATAGCGATGTGGCGCGGGCTCTTGACCGCGTGCTCGCTGTCGATGGAGATGTAGAGGTTGCCCTTGGGCACGCTGAACTGATGCTCGTGCAGGTGCCAGAGCCGAAAGCCGGGCCGATCGATGAGACAGGCGGGCATGTCGGCGATGAGCTCGGGCGTGCGCACGTCGAGCCGGTTGCTGATGAAGGGGTTGGGCAGCGGCAGGGCCAGCGCCGGATCCGGTTCGCTCTGCTGCCAGCGGATCTTCTCCGCCTCGGTGATGGTGGTCACGCTGTAGGGGGTCTGATACCAGCGGGCCAGCCGGTCCGTGCCGAGCTCCGGCGCCGTGATGGTCAGGCGCAGGTTGTGGGGGGTGAGCTTGGCGAGCAGGCGACGAATGAGCGGCTCGTCGTATGCGCGCATCATGTAGTCGCCGTAGAGCAGGTCATCGGGAGCATAGCTGAACAGGTTCAACACCAGCCCGGAGACGGTGTCGAGCGCCCGGCCCCGCTCCTGGAAGCGGAAGGCGGACTCAAGCACGGTGCGTTTCTCTTCATAACGCCAGGTTTCCACCCCGCCGCGCTCGATGAGCTTCAAGTAGCCGAACAGGGCCGCCACTATCTCGTTGACGTGCTCGAGCCCGAGCGGGGTCAGCCCGAAGTTGACGCCAAAATCCTTGAAGTTGGCGCCGCTGATGCCACCGCCGGCGGAGAGCTGGTTGACCCAGCCCTTCGCTTTCAGCAGAGAGAGCAGGCTGCCATCCCCTTCGTAGCCGATGAGGTGGCTCAGGAAGGTGAGGGGCTTCTTGTCGTAATACTCATCCACGTTGGGCAACGGGAAGGTGAGCGCGAGTTTGCGGGTCTCCTTGACCGGGTTGATCTGGATGCGAATGCCCAGATCATCGAGCCGGTAGAGGGGCATCTCGAGGGTCGGCGTTCCCAAATTGCGATTCAAAATGGGAGCGAAAAAGCGATCGCACCAGCCGAGCTGAGTCTCGATAGTGGCTGGCGAGATCATCACCAGCGCCATGCGATCCGCACTGTAGTGGGTTTCGTAAAACCGGATGAGGTCGGAGCGCAGATCCCGGCCGGGCAGGTCGGCCAGGGTATCCAGGTTGCCCACCGAGAATTTGGCGAAGGGGTGAGCGGGATTGACCGTCTCCTTATGCACCTGGTAGCTGCGGCGCACGTCGTCCTGCAGCTTGAGGCGGTATTCGGAGTCGACCGCGTTGCGCTCCTTGTCTACCCACTCGGGATCGAAGGTGGGGCAGATGAAGAACTGGGAGAAGCGATCCAGCCCGGCCTCGAAGAAGCCGTTGTCGATCTCGAAGAAGAAGTTGGTGAACTCGGTACCGGTCCAGGCGTTGTTGCTGCCGCCATGACGGCTCATAAATTGCTGGTATTCACCAGGTTTGGGATAGGTGCAGGTGCCAAGGAACAGCATATGCTCAAGGAAATGAGCCATCCCCTGCCGGTCCGCCGGATCGTCGAAGTGGCCGGTGTTGACGGCCAGGGAGGCGGCAGACTTGTCGGTGTCGGGATCGCAGATCAACAAGACCCTGAGCCGGTTTGCCAGCTCCAGATAGTGGTACTGCCGATGGTCGTTGGGACTGGCATATGGGCTCATTGGCGCGTGACTCTTGTTGGATTTATTTGAATTTAAACATGATTATCGACCCCGCTACCCGGTGAGGCAAACCCTTTTCTGAGAGGTAGCGCAATTGTTTCCCCCGGCATGGCGGGGTAAGATCCCCCCGCTATCAAAACAGGCCCGTTGGGCGAGGTTGTAATGAAAATCTACATCATGCGTCATGGCCAGGCTGGCATGAATGCGAAAACAGATGAACAGCGTCCACTGACCGAGCAGGGAATCGAAGAGTCCATCCACATGGCCCGCTGGCTGGCCCCTCAGCTTGGCGACAAGCTGGATCGGGTGATCCACAGCAACTATCTGCGCGCCAAACAAACCTGGCAGAGCATATGCAGTGAATTACCCAAGGCAGGGGCCGTCGAAGAGAGTGGTGACATCACCCCCTATGGCGATCCGGCCTTCGTGGCAAGTTACCTCACCGCGCTGGCGGCCAAGCACGACAGCATTCTGATGGTGAGCCACCTGCCGCTGGTGGGATATCTGGTGCAGAGCCTCTGTCCGGCAGCCGGTGCCCCCATGTTTGCCACCTCAGGTCTGGCCTGTATCGAGTGGCAAGATGGCAAGGGGGTCTTGCTCTGGTTGGAAGGACCACATACAATACGCTAAAAGTTAATAAAAAGTTATAGATTGGTTTTTTGGGGAAGAGAGTTGCGATTTTTCCGGATTTTTATACAGAATTTACGGAATTATTTCGCAGAAGCTGCTGTCATACGGATACAACTGCAAGAGGTTGCAAACGATGAGAGTGTTCAAGAAGTACCTGCCGCTGATGGTGGCAAAACATGTCAAAACCTTCTTCAAGGGGCGGATTTACATCCACGGCAGAGGACGCTTTGACTTCCAGTCCGGCCTGCTGATGATGCCCACGTCGGCGGACATTCCCCACCGCCAGACCGTGGTCGAGGTCAACGAGTTGATCTCGAGACTGCACATGGATGCGGCGTGATTGCTTCGTCACCTCGCTGATCCGCGTCATGCCCGCCACCGTGCGGGCATGACTGTTTTTGGGCTCCCTCCGGCCTCTTCAGCGCTGTTCGAACCCCTTTATGTCAGCCAATTCTGCCTTGGCGGCACGGCGCTTGCTAATCCTGTTGACCCCCCTATACTGCCGCCAGAAATACCCGCTGCTTTTTTCTGGATATAGTGATGCCACTTGCCTTCTTGTTTCCCTTCTCCTGCATGGCCATCTGGGCCGGCAACGCCATCGTCAGCAAACTGGCGGTGGGGGTGCTCTCGCCGGCGGCGCTGGCCTGGTCGCGCTGGATGGTGGCCGCCATCATCTTGACGCCGTTCCTTGCGCACCGAGCCTGGCGGGATCGCGCCAAGCTGCGCGCCGGCTTCTATCAGCTGGCGGCGTTGGCCCTGCTTGGCATGGTGCTCAACCAGACCTTCGGCTATTACGCGGCGCAGACCCTGGGGGCCACCGAGATTGGCCTGATGATGGGGCTCACCCCCTTGATGACGGTGCTGCTCAGCATCTGGTTGCTGCACGAGCGCCCTACCTGGGGGGCGCTGCTTGGCGGCGTCATCTCCATCCTGGGGCTGGCGATTTTGCTGGGGCAGGGGGATCCCGCCCGTCTCTTTACCCAGGGCATCCACATCGGCTCCGTCTACATGCTGCTGTCGGCGGGCACCTATGCGCTTTACAGCGTGTTGCTCAAGAAGTGGGATCTGGGGCTCGACAACTGGTCCATGCTCTACGGCCAGGTGCTCTGCAGCCTGCTGTTTCTCACCCCGTTCTACCTGCTGGTGGACGGGCAATGGCCGGACGGCCGGGCACTCTGGCTGATCCTCTATGCGGGGATCCCGACCTCGGCCCTGTCGCCCTGGCTGTGGATGCAGGGCATCGCTCTGCTCGGGGCAAGCCGCACCGCCATCTTCATGAACCTGCTGCCGGTGATGACCGCCGCTCTGGCCATCAGCTGGCTCGGCGAGAAATTGACCAGTTATCATCTGATCGGCGGCGGCATGACCCTGTTTGGGGTGCTGCTGGCCCAGTTGCTGGTGCAGCCTGTGGTGCTGCGCCGGCGCAGGGTGGCGTTGGCCGCCTGCCGGGACGAGTGAGAAAAAAGACCGCCGAAAGGCGGTCTTTTTGTCTGCGGGGTAGCGAACCTTATTGCGCGGTCAGATAGAGGTCTTTCGAGTAGACCAGATCCTGCGGGTTCTGATAGGGGTAGCCCTTGATGTTGGGTTTGAGCAGGCGGGACTTGACGTAGAAATAGACCGGGGCGATGGGCGCTTCTGCATCGATCAGGGCCTCGGCCTGCTGATAGAGCTGGTTGCGTTCGGCCGGATCCCTGGCGTCATGGGCCTTGGCCAGCAGGGCGTCATACTGCTTGTTGAACCACTTGCCGCTGTTGGCGCTGCTGCTGGAGGTCATGATGTCGAGGAAGGTGGAGGCATCGTTGTAATCCCCGTTCCAGGCGTAGCGGCTGACCCCGAAGTCCCCTTCGTTGAGGGCCGACACCATGGTCTTCCACTCCATGTTGTTGAGCTTGGCCTGCACCCCCAGGTTGTGCTTCCACATGGAGGAGATGGCCAAGGCTATCTTCTTGTGCCCCTCATTGGTGTTGTAGAGGATGTCCACAGCCAGCGGCTTGCCAGGGCCATAACCCGCTTCGGCGAGCAGCGCCTTGGCCTGCTTGATCCGCTCCTCCTTGCTCATCTGCTCGCTGGCCGGTCGCTTGAGCTCGAAGCCGTCCACTATGGGAGGCGTCAGGCTGAAGGCGGAGATCTGACCCTGCCCCAGGAGCTTCTCGGTGATGGTGTCCCGGTCGATGGCCAGGGAGAGCGCCTTGCGCACCTTGGGATTGTCGAACGGTTTGCGCTGGGTGTTGAACACGTAGTAGTAGGTGGCCAGGGTCGGCACGCTCACCAGCTCCTGCGGGCTCTGCTGCTTGAGCTGCTTGTACTGCTCGAGCGGATAGCTGGTGTAGTGCAGCTCGCCGGCGCGATAGCGGTTGTAGGCGGCGGTGTCGGAGACGATCTCCAGATAGAACACCTTGTTCAACACCGTATGCTGGTTGTCCCAGTAATGGGGGTTGCGCTCGGAGATGAGACGCTCGTTGGGGGTCCACTCCTTGAGCACGAAGGCCCCGTTGGAGACGATGTTGCCCGGCTTGACCCACTCATGACCGAACTTCTCGATGGTTGCCCTCGGCGCCGGGAAGGTGGTGTAGTGGGAGAGGGTCTTCAGGAAGAAGGGCACCGGGTTTTTCAAGGTGATCTGCAGGGTATGGGCATCGAGCGCCTTTATGCCCAGCGTATCCGGGCTCTGTTTGCCCTGAATGACCTCGGCGGCATTGGTGACGCCGGTCAGCTCGATGAACCAGGCGTAGTTGGAGGCATTCTTGGGATCCGCTGCCCGCTGCCAGCCATAGACGTAATCTGCCGCCGTCACCGGCTCGCCGTTGGACCATTTGGCATCGGGTCTGAGCTTGAAGGTGTAGACGGTGCCCGTGGGGTCGAGCTGGTAACCCAGGGCGCCGGCAGGCTGCAGCTTGCCGTCCCCGTCCAGGGTGTAGAGTCCCTCGAACAGATCGTTGACGATTTCGCTGCCCGCGCTCTCTTCCACCATCTGGGGGTCGATGGAGGCGGGTTCGGTACCTATGTTGCGGATGAAGGTTTGCTGTTCTGCCGGCAGCAACTTGGTACCGGCCGGCACCTGGGCTGCCAGGGCGGGGAGTGCGAACAGGGCGGCAACCGTGCCGGCAATGAGTGTCCTTTTCATTGAATATCCTTATGTTTTTTTGCTTCCAAAGCCGGGCCAGTGTGCGGGATTGATGGCGAGATCTCAAGAGGCAGACAGGTCTCCCATGGCATGGGTCCCAGATAGGGGGCATGGCGGGGATCTTGCCACCCTCATGGCGACATCTTCGTGAATTTTTGCCACGAATTAACATCGGAAAAGTTACCGATTGAAACCAGATTGAGGGCTGTTTCGGGCGAAAAAGGTGGGGGAGATGTGCATTTATTCAGCGGCTTAATTCGCTGCAAAAACAAAAAACAGGCGTTACATTAGGTTACAAAACAAGGCTGCCGAGGATCGGCACTTTTTTTGTCTATGCGTGCAAACGTTTTCAAAGCCAACGGAAACGATCTTAAAGGAACAATAATGCGAAACATGATCACCATGGGCGAGTTCATCGTCAAAAAGCAGGCGGATTACCCCACCGCGACCGGCGAGCTGACCTCGCTGCTCAGCTCCATCCGCCTGGCCGCCAAGGTGGTGAACCGGGAGATCAACAAGGCGGGGCTGGCGGACATCATCGGCTCCATGGGCGCTGAAAACGTGCAGGGCGAGGTGCAGCAGAAACTGGACGTCTACGCCAACGAGCGCTTCAAGGCGGCGCTGGAAGCCCGTGGCGAAGTGTGCGGCATGGCCTCCGAAGAGGAGGAGGATTTCGTCTCCTTCGATTCCGAGCTCTCTCGTCACTCCAAGTACGTGGTATTGATCGACCCCCTCGATGGCTCCTCCAACATCGACGTCAACGTCTCCGTCGGCACCATCTTCTCCATCTACCGCCGGGTCAGCAAGCCGGGCGCCGGCGTCACTCTGGAAGACTTCCTGCAGCCGGGCAACCGCCAGGTGGCGGCCGGTTACGTGGTCTACGGCTCCTCGACCATGCTGGTCTACACCACCGGCTTTGGCGTCAACGGCTTTACCTACGACCCCTCCATCGGCTGCTTCTGCCTCTCCCACGAGAACATCCGCATTCCGGAGGAGGGCAAGATCTACTCCATCAACGAGGGCAACTACATCAAGTTCCCGGACGGGGTGAAGAAGTACCTCAAATATTGCCAGGAGCGGGACGAGGCGACCCACCGTCCTTACACCTCACGCTACATCGGCTCGCTGGTCTCCGATTTTCACCGCAACCTGCTCAAGGGCGGCATCTACATCTATCCGTCCGGCACCAACTCGCCGAACGGCAAGCTGCGCCTGCTCTATGAGTGCAACCCCATGGCGTTCCTGGTGGAGCAGGCCGGTGGCAAGGCGTCAGACGGCTTTGGCCGCATCATGGACATCCAGCCCACCGCGCTGCACCAGCGTACCCCTTATTTCGTGGGTTCCACCAAGATGGTGGATCGGGCCGAGGCCTTCATGCGGGAGTTCTCCGCGCACGAGAACCCGGCCAATCAGGCATGACGGCCAGCGTCACGGGATAAAAAACGGGAGCCATCAAGGCTCCCGTTTTAGTTGGGCGAGCGGCTGGCCGTCCCATCACCGCCCCTCAGGGGCTGGCGTGGCTGGCGAGATCCGCCAGCAGGCCGTCCACCAGCTTGAGGCGCATGGCCCTGTCCTGGGTCGGCACCTGGAAGCGCAGCCGGGTCGGCCCGTCCATCTTGTAGATGCGCGGCTGCTCGGAGAGCAGCTTGACCAGATAGGCTGGGTTGACTTTGGTTTCCTGGGTAAAGTCCAGATAGCCGCCGCGCTCGCTCATCTCCACCCGGCGAATGCCCAGCGCCGTGGCGCGCTGGCGGAAGGCGGCCAGCTCCAGCAGGGTTTTGGTCGGCTCCGGCAACAGGCCGAAACGGTCGATCAGCTCCACTTTCAGTTCGCGCAGCTCCTGCTCGTCCGCCGCGCTGGCGATCCGTTTGTACATGGAGAGCCGCATGTTGACGTCCGGAATATAGTCGTCCGGCAACAGCGCCGGCAGGCGCAGCTCCACCTCGGTGTGCTGGCTCATGAGCTGTTCCAGCGACGGCTCCTTGCCCGATTTCAGCGCCTCGACCGCCTGCTCCAGCATCTCCATATAGAGGGTGAAGCCGACCGATTCAATCTGGCCGCTCTGATCGTCACCGAGCAGTTCGCCGGCGCCGCGGATCTCCAGATCGTGGGTGGCCAGTGCAAAGCCGGCGCCGAGATCTTCAAGGGACGCAATGGCCTCCAGCCGCTTGGCCGCATCCTTGGTCATCAGTTTGGGATGGGGGGTGAGCAGGTAGGCATAGGCCTGGTGGTGGGAGCGACCGACCCGGCCCCGCAGCTGGTGCAGCTGGGCCAGACCGAGATGATCCGCCCGATCCATGATGATGGTGTTGGCGCTCGGCACATCGATGCCGGTCTCGATGATGGTGGTGCAGACCAGCAGGTTGAAGCGCTGGTGGTAGAAGTCCGACATCACCCGCTCGAGCTCGCGCTCGCGCATCTGACCGTGAGCGATGCCGATGCGCGCCTCCGGCACCAGCTCGGCAAGATCCGCCGCGCACTTCTCGATGCTCTCCACGTCGTTGTGCAGGTAGTAGACCTGGCCGCCGCGCTTCAATTCCCGCAGCACCGCCTCGCGGGTGACCGCCGGCTCCTGCTGGCGCACGAAGGTCTTGATGGCCAGCCGCTTGGCGGGCGGGGTGGCGATGATGGAGAGATCCCGCATGCCCGACATCGCCATGTTGAGGGTACGCGGAATGGGGGTGGCGGTGAGGGTGAGGATGTCCACATCGGCCCGCAGCGCCTTGATCTTCTCCTTCTGGCGCACCCCGAAGCGATGCTCCTCGTCGACGATGAGCAGCCCCAGATCCTTGAAGGTGAGCTCGGCGCCGAGCAGCTTGTGGGTGCCGATGATGATGTCGACCTTGCCTTCGGCGAGCTCTTTCATCACGGCGGTCTGCTCCTTGGCGGAGCGGAAGCGGCTCAGTACCTCGACCCGCACCGGCCAGTTGGCGAAGCGGTCGCGGAAGTTGTCGTAGTGCTGCTGGGCGAGCAATGTGGTGGGCACCAGCACGGCCACCTGCTTGCCGCCGTGCACTGCCACAAACGCCGCCCGCATCGCCACTTCGGTCTTGCCGAAGCCCACGTCGCCGCACACCAGCCGATCCATGCTCTTGGCCTGGCACATGTCGCCGAGCACCGCATTGATGGCGTTGAGCTGATCATCGGTCTCCTCGAACGGGAAGCCGGCGGCAAACTGGCGATAGGCCTCGCGGTCATGTTTGAAGGCAAAACCGTGACGGGCCGCCCGCATGGCATAGACATCCAGCAGCTCGGCTGCCACGTCGCGCACCTTTTCGGCCGCCTTGCGCCGGGCCTTGACCCAGGCCTCGCCGCCGAGCTTGTGGCTGGGCGGGTTGTCCGAGCCGGTATAACGGCTGATCAGGTGCAAACTGGTGACCGGCACGAACAACTTGTCGCCGCCGGCGTATTCCAGGGTCAGAAACTCGGTGGGTAGGCCGCCGGCATCGATGGTTTCCAGCCCCAGATAGCGGCCGACCCCGTGATCCAGGTGCACCACCGGCTGACCCTGGGTCAGCTCGCCGAGGTTTCGGATCACCGCATCCGAGCTCAGGTTCTTGCTCTTCTCCCGTTGCCGTTTGCTGCGGATCTTGCCGCCCAGCAGTTCGGTCTCGGTGATGAGCGCGAGCTCCTCTTGCCCCGGCTCTCGCAGCAAGAAGCCGCGCTCAAGCGGTGCCACCAGCAGGCCGTGACGGGCCTTGCTGGTAATGAAGGCGTCGAGTGACGCGAACTCCTTGGGCTGCAGCGCGATGCGGGCCAGCAGATCGCCCAGCACTTCGCGCCGCCCCTCGGACTCCACCGCAAACAGGGTGCGGCCGGCAAAACCTTGCAGGAACTGGTTGAGGGCCAGCAGCGGCTGCTCCTTGCTGTGATCGAGCTGCAGCTCGGGCAGCGCCGAGATGGGCAGGTCGTGCTGGCCAGCATCACCGGCGGTGGGGGCCTCCTGCAGCCGCACGGCCGCGTACTGGCCGAGCGCCGCAAACAGCTGCTCCACCGGCAGATAGATCTGCTGGGGTGGCAGCAGGGGACGGGTATTGTCCCAGCGCCTGTCCTCGTAGCGTTGAGCGATGTCGTTCCAGAAGCGCTGGGCGGCGGGGTAGATCTCCCCCACGGTCAGCAGCAGGGTGTTGTCCGGCAGGTGGTCAAACAGGTTGGCGGTCTGCTGGAAGAAGAGCGGCAGATAGTACTCGATGCCGGCCGGCCAGCGCCCCTTGCTCACCTCCTGATAGACGGAGCCCTCGGCGCGGGAGATCTCGAACTGCTCGCGATACTGGCCGCGAAACAGCTCGATGGCCCCCTCGTCGGTGGGAAACTCCCTGGCCGGCAACAGACTGACGCTCTTGACCGGCTCGCTGGAGCGCTGGGTCTCGGGATCGAAGGGGCGGATGGAGTCCACCTCGTCGTCGAAGAAGTCGATGCGATAGGGGCTGCTGCTGCCCATGGGGAAGAGATCGAGCAGGGAGCCGCGGGCGGCAAATTCGCCGTGCTCCAGCACCTGCTCCACCGCCACATAGCCCGCCTCGGCGAGGCGCGCGCGCAGCTGCTGCAGATTGAGGCGCTGACCGCTTTTCACCATCAGGCTGTATTTGTCGAGATAGACCCGGGGCGCCGTGCGCAGCATCAGGGTGGAGATGGGCACGATCAGCACGCCGCTGCTCATCTGCGGCAGCTTGTAGAGGGTCTCGAGCCGCTGGGAGATGATGTCCTGATGGGGGGAGAAGGTGTCGTAGGGCAGGGTCTCCCAGTCCGGGAACAGCAGCACCGGACAGCCGGTGTCGGCCAACAGGTATTGCAGTTCCTGTTCGAGGCGCAGGGCGCTCGGGGTATCGGCGGTCACCAGCAGGACGGGGCGATGCGCTTCCTGGGTGAGGCGGGCGGCCATCAGCGAGAGGCTGCTGCCTGTCAGCTGGCCGAGCGTTAACTTTTGGCCCGCCTTGGCGGGCAAGGCGGGAAGCTTCATTGGCATCATTCGATTCTTTTAACGTTGACGGTCTTGCGCACGAAGTTTGAGTTGTTTGGACTGGATATGCAGGCTGGCACGTACCAGCAGTTCGCGGTCATCCTCGCGGATCCGCACATAGTCGAGCATCACGTGGGTGCCGTGCTCGCTCGGTTCCAGCTGCTTGACCTGGCCGTAGCAGTAGATGGCGGAGGCCTCTTCGCGCAGGAAGATCTTGAGCCGCACTATCTGGTGCAGGTGCGGCACCTCGCCGTGGCCCTGGCGCGGATGCAGGTAGGTCAGCTGGCCGGCGCCAAAGCGCAGGGTGTGGAAGCGATGTTCCGGATGATCCTGCACCGACAGCACATAGCCCATGATCATGTCGATCTTGCGCGACTGCTGGTTGATGATCTCCACCAGATCGTGCATCGAATCGTTCTGATTGCGGATCAGGCGGCTGGTCACCATGTCGATGGAGGTAATGGCGGAGGCGATGCGAAACGGTTCGGGCAGCTCGGCCTCCAGTGCCTCCAGCGAGGGCAGATGAAAGTCACCGGGCATGGGGATCACATTGACCGGTGTGGCATGGGTGACACTGAAGAACTGTTCCTGCATGGAGGCTATCCCTTGTTGTCATAGACGGTTTCCCTTTATTATCCGGTATCTTATTTTGTTGGCAATGTAGATATCCTTGAAGACTGGACTTTTTCAGCCACTGTCGCTGGCCATCGGCCTGCGTTATGCAGGCTCGCGACGCAGCAATCGCTTCGTTTCATTTATCTCCCTGTTTTCCACTTTTGGCATCGCCATCGGGGTCGCCGCCCTGATGGTGGTCATCTCGGTGATGAACGGTTTTGAAGGGCAGCTCAAGGGCCGCATCCTGGGGGTGATCCCCCATGTGGTGGTGACCAGCCCGGCGGGGCGCATCGATGCCGCGCCGCAGGACCTGCCCGACCTGGCCAGGCTGCCGCACGTGATTGCCCATGCCCCCATGCTCGACAGCGAAGGCATGCTGCAAAGCCCCGGTCAGCTTACCGGCGTCAGCGTGCAGGGCATCGATCCCGCCCAGTGGCCCAAGGACGACATCCTGCACGCCCAGATGCAGATGGGGCGTCTGGACAGCCTGCAGGCCGGCGAATACCACATAGTGCTGGGGCAGGGGGTGGCCAATCGCCTCAAGGTCTCCATGGGCGACCAGGTCCGTCTGATCCTGACCGAAGGCACTCGCTTCACCCCGTTTGGCCGGGTGCCGGCCCAGCGCCTCTTTACCGTCTCCGGCATCTTCGGGGTCGGTGCCGATGTGGACAGTCAGGTCGCCCTGATTGCGCTGGGGGATGCCCAGCGCATGCTGCGGTTGCCTGCGGATCAGGTGGGCGGCATCCGCCTCTGGCTGGATGACCCCTTCGCCGCCGACGAGGTGGTGAAGACGGCGCTGCCGGACGGGCTGGAGTGGCAGGACTGGCGCCGCGAGCGCGGCGAGCTGTTCCAGGCGGTGGCCATGGAAAAACGGATGATGGGGCTGATGCTGGTGCTGATCATCGCAGTCGCCACCTTCAACATCCTCTCCGCCCTGGTGATGGTGGTGACCGACAAGGAAGGGGAGGTGGCCATCCTGCGCACCATGGGCATGAGCGAGGCGGGCATCGTCAAGATCTTCATGGTGCTGGGGGCCTCCAGCGGGGTCATCGGCGCCCTGTTCGGCGGTCTGGCGGGACTGGCGCTCTCCATGGGGCTCAACCCCTTGCTCGATGCGGTGGGGCTCAACCTCTACATGACGGCCGGCGGCTCGGGCTTGCCGGTCATCGTCGAACCCGCCCAGGTCGTGACCATTTTGCTGGGCGCCGTGCTGCTCAGCTTCAGCGCCACCCTCTACCCGGCGGCCCGTGCGGCCCGGGTCAAACCGGCCGAGGCGCTGCGTTATGAATAATTCATCTTCTGTTGTTACTGGTGCCGGTGTTGCTGCCGGCGCCAGCGTTGTTACAGGTGCAAGTGGAGCCTCCTTTATGAATCAATCCGTCTCCTGCGAGCCGCTGCTGCGCTGTCAGGCCCTCAACCATGTCTATAAAGAGGGCGATCTGGAGACCCAGGTACTCAAGGGCATCGATCTTAGCGTGGCGCCCGGCGAGATGCTGGCGGTGGTGGGCAGCTCGGGCTCCGGCAAGACTACCCTGCTGCACCTGATGGGGGCGCTCGACAACCCCTCCAGCGGCGCCGTGCTGTTCAAGGGGCAGGACATCCATCGCTGGGACAGCCGTACCCAGGCGAAGTTTCGCAATCAGGAGCTGGGTTTTGTTTACCAGTTCCACCACCTGCTCTCCGAATTCACCGCGCTGGAAAATGCCGCCATGCCGCTGCTGATCGCCGGTGAGTCGGTGAAGAGCGCGACCGACAAGGCGAGCCGGATGCTGGGGCGGGTAGGGCTCTCCCACCGTCTCAACCACCGACCGTCCGAGCTCTCCGGTGGCGAGCGCCAGCGGGTGGCCATCGCCCGTGCCCTGGTCAACGAACCCAGCCTGGTGCTGGCAGACGAGCCCACCGGCAACCTGGATCACGCCAGTGCCACCGCCGTCTATGAACTGCTCTGCGAGCTCAACCGCGAGCTCGGCACCGCGTTCGTGGTGGTGACCCACGATCTCAGCCTGGCAGCCAAGCTCCATCGCCGGGTGACCCTGGTGAGCGGCGTGATGGCGGAGGTCGCCTGATGTTCAAACCGCTGCCCCTGTTTCTGGGCCTGCGTTACAGCCGCTCCCGCCGTCGCAACGGCTTCATCGCCTTTATCTCCGCCTCTTCTCTCATCGGTATCGCCCTCGGGGTGATGGCGCTGATCCTGGGGCTCTCTGCCATGAACGGCTTTGAGCGGGAGCTTAAAAACAGGGTGCTCTCCGTGGTGCCCCACGGCGAGCTGATGGGGATGGAGGCACCGCTCCCCAACTGGCCCAAGCTGCGGGACTACCTGCTGGCCCAGCCCGGGGTGGAGGCTGCCGCCCCGGTGATCCGGCTCGACGGCCTGCTGGAGCACGGCAGTGCCCTCAAGGGACTGCAGGTGCGCGCCGTGCTGCCGGAGCTGGAAGCCAATCTGTCCGATGCGGGCAACTACATGACGGGGCGCGGTCTGCGCGAGCTGGAAGCCGGCGAGCACGGCCTCATCCTCGGCAAGACCATCGCCGACAAGCTGGGGGTCAAGATAGGGGATATTGTCACCCTGCTGCTACCTCAGGGCGGCGATGCCGCCGGCATCAAGAACCCGAAGCGCGAGTCTCTCACCGTGGTGGGGCTGCTCGAGATTGGTGGCCAGCTGGACGGTGTGCTCGGCTTCATGCATCTGGCGGATGCCCAGGCCATTACCGGCATGGGCAGTGCGGTAGAGGGCTTCAGCCTCAAGGTGAACGACGTGCTCAAGGCGCAGTCCATCACGGTGGCGGCCGCCCAGAAGTTCCCGCACTACGTCTACATCAGCAGCTGGATGAGCCGGCAGGGCTACCTCTATCAGGACATCCAGATGGTGCGTACCGTGATGTACGTGGTGATGCTGATGGTGGTGGCGGTGGCCTGTTTCAACATCGTCTCCACCCTGGTGATGGCGGTGAACGAGAAGCGCAGCGAGATCGCCATCTTGAAGACCATGGGGGCGAGCCCGGGCCAGATCCGGCTCACCTTCGTCATTCAGGGGATGGTGAACGGGGTGGCGGGCGCCTTGCTCGGCGCCCTGCTGGGCGGCCTGCTCTCCAGCAAGCTGACCCAGATCCTGGGGGGCATCGAGAAGCTCATTGGCCACCGTTTCCTCAACCCGGACATCTACTTCATCGACTTCCTGCCGACCGAGCTGCACATGCAGGACTTGCTCATCGTGACCGGCGCCGCCATCCTGATGAGCCTGCTGGCCACCCTCTACCCCGCCTGGCGGGCAAGCGGGCTGGTGCCGTCGCGCGAGCTGGGGCACTGATAGGCGGCATCTTGCTGCTGATAAAAACGAAGGGCCCGCCGGTGCAAACCGGCGGGCCCTGCTGTTTGGGGGATCTGGCTGGTTTAGTGGGCGTTGAGTTCATCCAGCGGCAGCGAGAAGCTCGCCACGAAGATGTCGATGAAGTAGCGCATCTCGTCGCTCATCCGGGCCGCCAGCATCTGCTCGAGGCGCTTGCGCGCCGGCTCGAACTCCCGGTTGCCGGCATTGATCTCTTCCAGGCACTTGGTATAGGCGCAGAGGGTGTCGGCATCCTTCACCAGTCTGGCCAGCTCGCCATCCTGGGCTGCTGAATCGAGCAGCGGGCGAAAATCCTCGACCAGCTCCGGCGGTAACATGCCCAGCAGGCGCTGCTCGGCGGCCAGCTCAATCTTCTTGTATTCGCGGGCAATCTCGGGATTGAAGTACTTGACCGGGGTGGGCAGATCGCCGGTCAGCACTTCGCTGCTGTCGTGGTAGAGGGCCATGACGGCGGCGCGATCGGCATCCACGCTGCCACCAAAGAGCCGGTTTTTGATGAGGCCGAGGGCGTGGGCCACCATGGCTACCTGCAAACTGTGCTCGGCGATGTTTTCGGGCTGGATGTTGCGCATCAGCGGCCAGCGGTAGATGAGCTTCATGCGGGCGAGATTGGCGAAGAAGTGGCTGGGCAGCATGGATGACCTCGAAGAGTGGCAATGAAAAAGGGCAGACCCTAGTCTGCCCTTTTTTACGGCTGGCGGCATCGCCTTCAGCGAATATAACGACCGGATTCGGCCTCCTGATTGGTGACGATCATCTGGCCGATGGGGGCCAGGCTGATGAGCGCCAGCTTGAGGTGTTGGATGCCGAACGGGATGCCGACGATGGTGACGAAGCAGGCCAGCGCCGAGGCGATGTGGCCGATGGCCAGCCAGATCCCGATCAGCACGAACCAGATGATGTTGCCAATCAGCCCCATGGTGCCGGTACCCATGTCGCTCAGACCGGTCATGGTCTTGCGGTTGACCGCCTGCTTGCCGAACGGGAAGAAGGTGAAGGTGCCGATGACGAAGCAGGCGCGTCCCCAGGGGATCCCGATGAGGGAGATAAAACAGATCAGCCCGGCCAACCACCAGGCCAGCCCCATGAAGACGCCTCCCAGTACGAACCAGAGCAGATTGAACAATAAGCGGAAAAAGGCCATGTCGGTGACTCCAGACTTATCAAGATGGCTGCCACCATAACGAGCGATGGTCATGGACGCAATGGTTGAAGGGGCGGGGTGGACAATTTGGGTCGCAGGGGGCGAAAAGAGACCTCGATGGAGAGATATGAGGTGAAAAAGTAGGCTCTTGCACGAAAAAAGGTGAGCAAGTGCAAATTCTTGCGGCTTGTGTGCTTGAAGTCGGCCCCGCTATTCCCCATATAAGGGGCAGTTTGGCGGGAATTGTGCCATCCCCTGCCCGGTTGGGGGACGTGTGGCTCGACTCGATCAAAGTGCGCCGCTATAATGTCGCGTCATATTTTCTCATCACAAAGACAGTCGTTGTCTTTATAAACAGGAAGACTCCGGGCTTTGCCCAGGGGCAATAAAGGGTCAGCACGCAGTGCTGAGTTGAACGAGGTAGAAGAATGCAAGTTTCTGTAGAGACAACCCAGGGTCTGGAACGCCGTCTTACCATCACCGTACCGGCCGCTACCGTTGACGCCGCCGTGCGCAAAGAATTGAACGGCCTGGCCAAAACCCGTCGCATCGACGGTTTCCGTCCTGGCAAGGCTCCGGTTGCCATCATCAAGAAGATGTTCGGCGCCATGGCTCATGCTCGCGTTGCTGACGAAATGATGCAGAGCAACTTCATCAAGGCCATCATCGAAAACAAACTGAGCCCGGCCGGTGCCCCGACCATGGATCCGAAAGAGATCCAGGAAGGTCAGGACTTCGAATTCACCGCGACCTTCGAAGTGTACCCCGAGTTTGAAGTGGCTGGCCTCGAGACCATCAAGGTCGAGAAGCCGGTTGCTACCGTGAAGGATGAAGATCTGGCCAACATGATCGACACCCTGCGCAAGCAGCACGCTACCTGGAGTGAAGTGGACGCCGCCGCTGCCGATGGCATGCGTGTGACCATGGACTTCGTCGGTTCCATCGACGGTGAAGAGTTCGACGGCGGCAAGGCCGAAGGCTTCAACCTGGTACTGGGTGCCGGTCGCATGATCCCGGGCTTCGAAGACGCCATCATGGGCAAGAAAGCAGGCGACGAGTTCACCATCGACGTGACCTTCCCGGCTGACTACCACGCTGAAAACCTGAAAGGCAAAGCTGCCAAGTTCGCTTCCAAGCTGAACAAGGTTGAAGAGCAGATCCTGCCTGAGCTGACCGAAGAGTTCGTCAAGCGTTTCGGCATCGAAAGCGGCAACGTTGAAGAGCTGAAAGCCGAAGTGCGCAAGAACATGGAGCGCGAACTGGCTCAAGCCCTGAAAAACAGCGTGAAAGAGCAGGTTCTGAACGGTCTGGTTGAAGCCAACCAGATCGATCTGCCGAAGGCTGCTGTTGCTCAGGAAATCGATGCCCTGCGTCAGCAGGCACTGCAGCGTTTCGGCGGCTTCCAGGGCGGCAACGCTCCTGAACTGCCGGCCGAGCTGTTCCAGGGCCAGGCCGAGCGTCGTGTACGCGTAGGTCTGCTGCTGGGCGACGTGATCCGTACCAACGAGATCAAGGCTGATGAAGCGCGCGTCAACAGCATTATCGAATCCATGGCCACTGCCTACGAAGATCCGAAGGAAGTGATCGAGTACTACCAGAAGAACGAACAGATGCTGAACGGCGTTCGCAACCTGGCAGTCGAAGATCAAGCCATCGACCTGATCCTGTCCAAGGCTCAGGTGACCGAGAAGGAAGTTGCATTTGACGAAGTGATCAACAAGTCCGGTGCCGCTGCCTAAGAACATTTGACTTAAGGTCAAGACTGTTAAGTATAATGGCTCGTGTGATCTCCACTCGGGCCATTTTATTTTAGGGACAATGCCTTATGTACAAGAACTATAACGATGTGACTGAATCCCCACGCAATGCGCTCATCCCGATGGTGGTAGAGCAAACCGCGAAAGGGGAGCGTTCCTACGACATCTATTCTCGTCTGCTGAAGGAGCGGGTGATCTTCCTGACCGGTCAGGTTGAAGATCACATGGCGAATCTGGTGGTGGCTCAGCTGCTGTTCCTAGAATCTGAAAATCCGGATCAGGACATCAGCATCTACATCAACTCTCCGGGTGGGGCCGTCACGGCCGGTATGTCCATTTATGACACCATGCAGTTCATCAAGCCGGACGTCAGCACGGTGTGCATGGGGCAGGCCTGCTCCATGGGTGCCTTCCTGCTGGCCGGTGGTGCCAAGGGCAAGCGTTTCTGCCTGCCCAATGCCCGCGTGATGATCCACCAGCCGCTGGGCGGTTTCCAGGGCCAGGCATCTGATATCCAGATCCATGCCCAGGAGATCCTGAAGATCAAGAATACCCTGAACGAGCGCCTGGCCTTCCATACCGGTCAGGACATGGCCACCATCGAGCGTGACACCGACCGTGACAACTTCATGTCGGCCGAGCAGGCCGTGGCTTATGGCCTGGTTGACGGTGTCCTGAGCCGCCGCGGCTGAGCCACGAGCTAGCCCGTATCATCGTCGAGGGCATCATCTTGTTTGATGATGCCCTCAATCGGCAGATCAGGCATGGGCAGGGTGTTCCGGACTGTTGTAAACTCAACAGGACAATCCATCCTCTATTGATAAAACGAGGTTGCTGAATGACAGAAAAACGCAAGGGTGAGGGTGATAAGCTGCTCTACTGCTCTTTTTGCGGCAAAAGCCAGCATGAAGTGCGCAAGCTGATCGCTGGCCCTTCCGTCTACATATGTGATGAGTGTGTCGAGCTGTGCAACGACATCATCCGCGAAGAGATCCGCGAGATCTCGCCTAAGCGCGATGGTAGCGAGCTGCCGACCCCTCATGAAATCCGCGCTCATCTGGATGACTATGTGATCGGGCAGGAGTACGCCAAGAAGGTGCTGGCGGTAGCCGTCTACAACCACTACAAGCGGCTGCGCAGCGGCAGCGAGTCCGGTGGTGTGGAGCTGGGCAAATCCAACATCCTGCTGATCGGTCCGACCGGCAGCGGCAAGACCCTGCTGGCGGAAACCCTGGCTCGTCTGCTGGACGTTCCCTTCACCATGGCCGATGCCACCACCCTGACCGAAGCCGGTTATGTGGGCGAGGACGTGGAGAACATCATCCAGAAGCTGCTGCAAAAGTGCGACTACGACGTAGAGAAGGCCCAGCGTGGCATCGTCTACATCGACGAGATCGACAAGATTTCCCGCAAGTCGGACAACCCCTCCATCACCCGCGACGTGTCCGGGGAAGGGGTGCAGCAGGCCCTGCTCAAGCTGATCGAAGGGACCATCGCTTCCGTGCCGCCGCAAGGTGGTCGCAAGCACCCGCAACAGGAGTTCTTGCAGGTTGATACCTCCAAGATCCTGTTCATCTGCGGCGGTGCCTTTGCCGGTCTGGACAAGGTGATCGAGCAGCGCTCCGTCAAGGGCACCGGCATCGGTTTTGGTGCCGAGGTCAAGTCCAAGAGCGCCAAGGCGACATTGAGCGAGAGCTTTGCCAAGGTGGAGCCGGAAGATCTGATCAAATACGGTCTGATCCCCGAGTTCATCGGTCGTCTGCCGGTGGTAGCGACCCTGACCGAGCTGGACGAGGCAGCCCTCATCCAGATCCTGAAAGAGCCGAAGAACGCGCTGACCAAGCAGTATGCCGCGCTGTTCGATCTGGAAGGGGTGGAACTGGAGTTCCGTGACGACGCGTTGAACGCCATTGCCCGCAAGGCGATGGAGCGTAAAACCGGCGCCCGCGGTCTGCGTTCCATCGTGGAAGCCGTGCTGCTCGATACCATGTATGACCTGCCGTCGCTGGACGGTGTCAGCAAGGTGGTGATCGACGAAACCGTGATCAAAGGGGACTCCGCGCCCTTGATGATCTACGAAAATCCCGAGACCCAGGCCGCCGCATCAGAGTAAATGTCTGATTTTTAATCAAATGAAAGGGGCTTTTTGCCCCTTTCATGCTTTTTGCGGTTTCGGCGATTGAATCTCATCTAAGCGCCCCCATATACTCAGCCAAGCGCTTTGCCAACGGTATAACAAGCCGAGAGGACATATATGAACCTAGAGCGTTCAGAACGCATCGAGATTCCCGTCCTGCCTCTTCGTGACGTGGTGGTTTACCCCCACATGGTCATTCCACTCTTTGTGGGGCGGGAAAAATCCATTCGCTGTCTGGAAGCGGCCATGGAGCAGGACAAGAAAGTTCTGCTGGTGGCCCAGAAGGATGCGTCAACCGATGAGCCGACGGTGGAGGAGATCTTCTCCGTCGGGACAGTGGCCAATATTCTACAGATGCTCAAGCTGCCCGATGGCACCGTCAAGGTGCTGGTGGAAGGGGGCCAGCGTGCCCGTCTTGAGCGGATGATCGACGACCGGGACTTCTTCGTTGGCGAGGCGCAGTACATCGCCTCCAAGGCGATTGAGGAGAAGGACCAGGATGTGCTGGTGCGCTCCGCCATCGGTCAGTTCGAAGGCTATATCAAGCTCAACAAGAAGATCCCGCCCGAGGTGCTCACCTCGATATCGGCGATCGACGATGCGGCGCGCCTGGCCGATACCATGGCTGCCCACATGCCGCTCAAGCTCGAAGACAAGCAGAAGGTGCTGGAAATCGCCTCCGTGTCCGAGCGCATCGAGTTTCTGATGGCCATGATGGAGTCGGAGATTGACCTGCTGCAGGTCGAGAAACGCATCCGCTCCCGGGTCAAGAAGCAGATGGAGAAGAGCCAGCGCGAGTACTACCTCAACGAGCAGATGAAGGCCATCCAGAAAGAGCTGGGTGAGCTGGAAGACAGTCCGGATGAATTCGAAGCCCTCAATCGCAAGATTGAAGAGGCCGGCATGCCGGAAGATGCCCGTGAGAAGGCGCAGGCCGAGCTGGCCAAGTTGAAGATGATGTCGCCCATGTCGGCCGAGGCCACCGTGGTGCGCAGCTACGTCGACTGGATGGTACAGGTGCCGTGGAAGGCGCGCTCCAAGGTCAAGAAAGACCTGGGCAAGGCGCAAGAGGTGCTGGATGCCGATCACTATGGCCTGGAGAAGGTCAAGGATCGCATTCTCGAGTATCTGGCGGTGCAGGCGCGCGTCAACAAGCTCAAGGGCCCCATCCTCTGTCTGGTAGGGCCTCCCGGCGTGGGCAAGACCTCGCTCGGTCAGTCCATCGCCAAGGCGACCGGTCGCAAATACGTGCGCATGGCGCTGGGCGGGGTGCGTGACGAGGCGGAGATCCGCGGTCACCGCCGTACCTACATCGGCTCCATGCCCGGCAAGCTCATCCAGAAGATGGCGAAAGTCGGGGTGAAGAACCCGCTGTTCCTGCTCGATGAAATCGACAAGATGAGCTCGGACATGCGTGGCGATCCCGCCTCAGCCCTGCTGGAAGTGCTGGATCCCGAGCAGAACAACAGCTTCAACGATCACTATCTGGAAGTGGATTATGACCTGTCGGACGTGATGTTCGTGGCCACCTCCAACTCCATGAACATCCCGGGTCCGCTGCTGGACCGGATGGAAGTGATCCGCCTCTCCGGGTATACCGAAGATGAGAAGCTCAACATCGCCAAGCAGCATCTGGTCTCCAAGCAGATCCAGCGCAACGGCCTGAAAGAGTCCGAGATCACCATCGAGGATTCCGCTCTGGTCGGGGTGATCCGCTACTACACCCGCGAGGCGGGGGTGCGTAGCCTGGAGCGCGAGATCTCCAAGATTTGTCGCAAAGCGGTCAAGCGCATCCTGCTGGACAAGAGCATCAAGCATGTTCAAGTCAATCAGGCCAACCTCAAGGAGTTCCTCGGGGTGCAGCGCTTTGACTACGGCAAGGCCACCGACCAGAACCAGGTGGGTCAAGTGTGTGGTCTGGCGTGGACCGAAGTGGGGGGCGATCTGCTCACCATCGAGACCACCAACATGCCGGGCAAGGGCAAGCTCACCTACACAGGTTCCCTGGGTGACGTGATGCAGGAGTCCATCCAGGCCGCCATGACGGTGGTTCGGGCCCGTGCCGAGAAGCTGCGCATCAATGCCGACTTCTACGAGAAGCGCGATATCCACGTGCACGTACCGGAAGGGGCGACCCCGAAAGACGGTCCGAGCGCCGGTATCGCCATGTGTACCGCCCTGGTCTCCAGCTTGACCGGTAATCCGGTTCGTGCTGATGTGGCCATGACGGGGGAGATCACCCTGCGCGGCGAAGTGCTGCCGATTGGCGGTCTCAAAGAGAAGCTGCTGGCCGCCCATCGCGGTGGCATCAAGCGGGTGCTGATCCCGAAAGAGAACGAGCGTGACCTCGAGGAGATCCCGGACAACGTCAAACAAGACCTTGAAATCTATCCGGTTCGCTGGATTGACGAGGTGCTGGAACTGGCGTTGCAGGACAATCCACAAGGGTTTGAGCGCGTTTCTGTCGTGTAAATGTTGATGCGCCGCAAATTTGGCGCATTCGGGGGGTGGTTAAGGCTTGCATGCGCCGGATAACGGAAGTAGCCTTGACCACC
This sequence comes from Aeromonas sp. QDB54, assembly GCF_027707385.1. Classification (NCBI taxonomy): domain Bacteria; kingdom Pseudomonadati; phylum Pseudomonadota; class Gammaproteobacteria; order Aeromonadales; family Aeromonadaceae; genus Aeromonas; species Aeromonas sp. QDB54. Next base: position 97,680 of record NZ_JAPCIT010000013.1, read on the forward strand.
GATCGGGTACTCATGATGAGTCGCAATGCGTGATGTGGCGCGGGTTTGCGCTAGATTGTCACTTGCAACTGATCAGGAGGCTTGCTATAAAACCTCCACTTGTTGTGGCCAGGGAAATCGGCGCCGCAGCGATGTTCGATAAAAGGGGAATATAAGAGTGAATAAATCTCAACTGATTGACAAGATTGCAGACGGTGCTGATATCTCCAAAGCCGCTGCTGGCCGTGCGCTGGATGCTTTCATTGACGCCGTAGGTGAAGCCCTGAAAGAGGGTGACCAGGTTGCTCTGGTAGGTTTCGGTACTTTCGCCGTGCGCGAGCGTGCTGCCCGTTCTGGCCGTAACCCGCAAACTGGCGCGACCATCGAAATCGCCGCTGGTAAAGTTCCTGCCTTCAAAGCCGGTAAGGCCCTGAAAGACGCTGTCAACTAAGCCGGGCGCTGATATCACATCGGCCACCGTCCTTGGTCACAGACCAGACAAGTGAGAGGGCTCTCCCTCATACTGATTGACCAAGGCGCATCGCAATCGGTGCGCCTTTTCATTATTTACGCCCATCGAGTTCGGGAGCATAAGTACAAACATGATGTTGGATAAACTACGCGAAGGGGCGCAGGGCAAGGTAGCCAAGGTTATCTTGGGCCTGATCATCCTCTCCTTTGCCTTGGCCGGTGTAGGTAGCTACCTCAACGGCCCGGCTCGTACCGCCCCCGCCACCGTCAACGGCAATGACATCAGCTCCGCTGCGCTGGAAAATGCCTATCGCAACGAGCGGGCCCGCATGGAATCCCAAATGGGGGAGTCTTTCAGCCAGTTGGCCGCCAATCCTGACTACATGAAGCAGTTCCGCCGTGGCGTGCTGGACCGTCTGATCGATCAGGCTCTGTTCGACAGCAAGGCTCGTGAACTGGGTCTGCGCGTCAGCGATGAGCAGATCAAGCAGGCCATCGTCGCCATGCCCGAGTTTGCCGAAGATGGCAAGTTCAACAACGATCGCTATCTGCAGCTGATCCGCCGCGCTGGCATGACCCCGGAGATGTTTCGTGACTCCCTGCGCCAGGACATGGTTCGCCAGCAACTGATGGGCGCCCTGCTGGGCACCGAATTTGCACTCAAGGGCGAAGCCGAGCAACTGGACAAGCTCTACAACCAGACTCGCGATCTGCGTCTGGTGCGTCTGGCCGCATCTGCCTATCTGGGGGACGTGAAAGTCTCCGATGAAGAGGTGGAGCAGTACTACAAGGCCAACAGCAGCCACTTCATGAATGATGAGCAGGTCAAGGTTGACTACCTGCTGCTGGACGCCGCCACCCTTGGCAAAGACGTCAAGGTGAGCGAGCAGGATGCCCAGGATTACTACGATCAGCACCAGGATCTGTTCCAGCGTGCCGAGCGTCGTCATGTGGCTCATATCCTGATCCCGTTCGGCAAGGACGAGAAAGCCGCCGAGCAGAAGGCCGAGGCCGTGCTGGCCAAAGCCAAGGCCGGTGACAATTTCGCCGCGCTGGCCAAGGCCGACTCCTCCGATACCTTCTCCGCCAAAAAAGGCGGCGAGCTGGACTGGTTCGAGAAAGGGGTGATGGATCCGGCGTTCGAGAAGGCCGCGTTTGCACTGACCAAGGCCGGCGATCTCTCCACCGTGGTGAAGAGCCCGTTCGGTTTCCACGTCATCAAGCTGCTGGGGGTTGAACCGGCCCAGACCAAGCCGTTTGCCGATGTGAAAGCAGAGACCATCAGCCGTCTGCAGGCGGACAAGGCCAAGGAGCTGTTCTTTGCCGAGCAGCAGAAGATGGCCGACAGCAGCTTCGAGAACCCGGATTCGCTGGACTTGACCGCCGACACCATGGGTCTCAAGGTGCAGTCCACCGGTTACTTCAGCCAGGCTGATGCACCGGCACCGCTGAACGATCCCAAGGCACTCTCCGCCGCCTTCTCCGAGCAGCTGCGCGATGACAACACCAACTCCGACGTGATCGAGCTGGCGGATGGCAAGGCGCTGGTCATGCACATCACCGGTCACCAGCCGAAAGCGGCCAAACCGCTGGCGGAGGTGAAAGACCAGGTGATTGCAGCCATCAAGCACGACAAGGCCAGTGAAGTGGCCCGTGGCAAGGCGCAGGGTCTGCTGGACAAGCTCAAGGCTGGCGAGAATATCCAGGCCGAGCTGACCGCGCTGGGTCTGAAGGTGGAGAATCATGACGGGGTAGCCCGCTTCGCTCAGGATCTGGATCAGAACCTGGTGGCGCAGGCCTTCCGCATGCCTCATCCGATTGACGGCAAGCCGAGCGTCGAGCTGGTGACCGAAGCCAATGGCGACCGCGTGGTGGTGGCCCTGGACAAGGTGACTGTCGCCAAGGAGCCGTCCGGCATGGCCAAGCTGCTGCAAGGCCAGCTGGGTCAGGGCAAGGCTCAGGTAAGCTACAAGTCTCTCATCGACGAGCTGCGCAAGTCTGCCAAGATCGAGTACTTCACCGATGTGGAAGCCACGGTCGAATAAGTCGAACCGATCCCAATCCATGTGAAAACGGCCCCTTGATGGGGCCGTTTCTTTATCTGCGAGGCGCCGTTCGGTCTCCTTGCTGGAGGGATGACAATCCAGTCCTGGCAGGGGGAAGGGCATATGGCGCACGGGATGTTCCGCATCGTCCAGCAGAATCACAGGCATAAAAAAACCGGCACTGAGGTGCCGGTTTTCATTGACGGGATATGCGAGCAGGAGGGGGTTATACCACGCCCTGGGTGCGCAGGTAATCCTCGTAGGTGCCGCCGAAGTCGCGGATGCCATCTTCAGTCAGCTCCAGGATGCGGGTCGCCAGGGAGGAGACGAACTCACGGTCGTGGGAGACGAAGATCAGGGTGCCCTTGTACATCTCCAGCGCCAGGTTCAAGGATTCGATGGATTCCATGTCCAGGTGGTTGGTCGGCTCATCCATGATCAGGATGTTGGGGCGCTGCATCATCAGCTTGCCAAACAGCATGCGGCCCTGCTCACCACCTGACAGCACCTTGACCGGCTTCTTGATGTCGTCCTGGGAGAACAGCAGACGGCCCAGTACGGAGCGTACCGCCTGCTCGTCTTCGTTCTCCTGTTTCCACTGGGCCATCCAGTCGAACACGTTGAGATCAGTGTCGAAGTCCTCGGCGTGATCCTGGGCGTAGTAACCGATCTGGGCGTTTTCGGACCACTTGATGGTGCCGGTGTCCGGTGCCAGCGCGCCTACCAGGGTTTTGATCAGGGTGGATTTACCGATACCGTTGGTACCCAGAATGGCGACCTTCTCACCCACTTCCAGCATCATGTTGAGGCCCTTGAACAGCGGGGCCTCGCCATAGCCTTTGGAGACGCCTTCGATCTCCAGGATGTTGCGGTAGAGCTTCTTCTCCTGCTCGAAGCGGATGAAGGGGTTCTGCCGGCTGGAGACCTTCACTTCCTCAATCTTGATCTTGTCGATCTGCTTGAGGCGGGAGGTGGCCTGGCTGGACTTGGAGGCGTTGGCGCTGAAACGCGACACGAAGGATTGCAGATCGGCGATCTGGGCCTTCTTCTTGGCGTTGTCGGCCAGCAGGCGCTCACGGGCCTGGGTGGCGGCCGTCATGTACTCGTCGTAGTTGCCTGGGTAGACGCGCAGCTCGCCGTAGTCCAGATCCGCCATGTGGGTGCAGACGGAGTTCAGGAAGTGACGGTCGTGAGAGATGATGATCATGGTGCTTTCACGATCGTTGAGCACCTGTTCCAGCCAGCGAATGGTGTTGATGTCCAGGTTGTTGGTCGGTTCGTCCAGCAACAGAATGTCGGGGTTGGAGAACAGCGCCTGTGCCAGCAGCACCCGCAGTTTCCAGCCCGGTGCTACTTCGCTCATCGGGCCGTTGTGCTGCTCGATGGGAATGCCGGCACCCAGCAGCAGCTCGCCTGCGCGGGATTCGGCGGTATAGCCGTCATACTCGGCGACCAGACCTTCCAGCTCGGCGGCCTTCATGTAGTCATCGTCGGTCGCTTCCAGGTTGGCGTAGATGGCATCGCGCTCGGCGATGGCGGCCCACAGCTCGGTGTGACCCATCATGACCACGTCCAGTACGCGCATCTCTTCGTAGGCGAACTGATCCTGACGCAGCTTACCGATGCGTTCGTTGACGTCCAGGCTCACATTACCGCCAGTGGGCTCCAGATCGCCGCCGAGGATCTTCATAAAGGTGGACTTGCCACAGCCGTTGGCACCGATAAGGCCGTAGCGGTTGCCGCCGCCAAACTTGACGCTGATGTTCTCAAACAGCGGCTTGGCGCCGAACTGCATGGTGATGTTGTTACTCGAAAGCACTGGAATGTCCCGGTTGATCTGTCAAATGGCGCGTATTATGGCACAGATCCCCCGAAAGTTTTAGCAAGAACTGTGATCCGGGCCTATTGCAGAGGGGATAGAGAGGGTGGTGCTGTGCGCTCGCGCCCCCGGCGGCGATGGCCGCGTCGATCCGATTGCAACGGGCGCTGACTACTGCCTGTCGGTATAAAAAAAGCCGGCCCTGGGGCCGGCTTGCAACCGTCAATCGAAGGTTCAGTGGGAGCTGGCGCTGGCTGCCCCCAGTCCGGTCTGGGAGCGGACGAACTGCGGGAAGAATTTGGCGTGCTCGTCGAGCGCATTTTGCGACTTGTCGGTGACCGAGAACAGCCAGATCCCGACGAAGGCCACCGCCATGGAGAAGAGGGCGGGGTACTCGTAGGGGAAGATGGCCTGAGCATGGCCCAGCACCTTCACCCACACGGTCGGGCCCAGGATCATCAGGCTGACCGCGCTCACCAGCCCCAGCCAGCCGCCGTAGACGGCGCCGCGAGTGGTCAGGCGAGACCAGAACATGGAGAGGAACAGTACCGGGAAGTTGCAGCTGGCGGCGATGGAGAAGGCCAGCCCCACCATGAAAGCGATGTTCTGCTTCTCGAACAGGATGCCCAGCCCGATGGCCACCACCCCCAGCACCACAGTGGTGTACTTGGAGACGCGCAACTCGTCGGCTTCGTTGGCCTTGCCCTTCTTGATGACGCTGGCATAGAGATCGTGGGAGACCGCAGAGGCACCGGCCAGGGTCAGCCCGGCCACCACCGCCAGTATAGTGGCAAACGCCACGGCGGAGATGAAGCCGAGGAACAGGCTGCCGCCCACTGCATCGGCCAGGTGGATGGCGGCCATGTTGGTGCCGCCCAGCAGGGCACCGGTGGCGTCCTTGAAGTCCGGGTTGGTGCTGACCAGCAGGATGGCGCCAAAGCCGATGATGAAGGTCAGGATGTAGAAGTAGCCGATAAAGCCGGTGGCATAGAACACGCTTTTGCGCGCTTCCTTGGCGTCACTCACGGTGAAGAAGCGCATCAGGATGTGGGGCAGGCCGGCGGTACCGAACATCAGGGCCAGACCCAGCGAGATGGCGGAGATGGGATCGGCGACCAGGCCGCCCGGGCTCATGATGGCGATGCCCTTCTCATGCACCTTGACTGCTTCACTGAACAGGGTGCCGATGTCGAAGTTGACCGACTTCATCACCATGATGGCCATGAAGCTGGCACCGGAGAGCAGCATCACCGCCTTGATGATCTGCACCCAGGTGGTGGCCAGCATGCCGCCGAACAGCACGTAGAGCACCATCAGAATGCCGACCAGCACCACGGCCACATGGTATTGCAGGCCGAACAGCAGCTCGATCAGCTTGCCGGCGCCCACCATCTGGGCGATCAGGTAGAGGGCGACCACCACCAGCGAGCCGCTGGCGGAGAGGGTGCGCACCTCGGTCTGCTTGAGGCGGTAGGAGGCCACGTCGGCAAAGGTGTACTTGCCGAGGTTGCGCAGCCGCTCCGCGATCAGGAACAGGATGATGGGCCAGCCCACCAGAAAGCCGATGGAGTAAATCAGGCCATCGTAGCCGGAGGTGTAGACCAGCGCGGAGATGCCGAGGAAAGAGGCGGCGGACATGTAGTCACCGGCGATGGCTAGGCCATTCTGGAAGCCGGTGATGCGCCCGCCGGCGGCGTAGTAGTCGGAGGCCGAGCGGTTGCGCTTGGAGGCCCAGTAGGTGATGAACAGGGTGGCCGCCACGAAGATCACGAACATCACGATGGCCGAGATATTGAGCGGTTGGCGATGCACCTCGCCGGTCAGCGCATCGGCTGCCAGCAGGGGGGAGGAGGCCAGCGTGGCCAGCAACAGCAGAGACTTGCCTTTCATGATTGGGCTCCCTTGAGGATCTTCTGGTTCAGTTCGTCAAACTCGCCGTTGGCCCGAAACACATAGATGCCGGTCAACACGAAGGAGGAAAGGATCAACCCCACGCCGACCGGGATGCCGCGGGTAATGGTGGAGCCTTCGCTCAAAGGGGTGCCCAGCCAGCCGGGGGCGAAGGCGATGAGCATGATGAAGGCCAGATAGAGCCCCAGCATCAGGATGGAGAGGGACCAGGCAAAGCGCTGGCGCTTGGCGACCAGCTCCTGGAAGGTGGGATCTTGCTGGATCCGAAGATACGGTTGCTGTTCCATTGCAGTGCTCCATGACATTGAGTGTCGGCGGTGAATGAAGGGAGGTCCCTACCGAGCAGCAGGGCTGCTCATGTAAGCAAAATGTGAATCAAATGTTATTTGTGGACAATTAGACTTTGGGATAAGCCAGTAGCCCGCCCCGGGTGAGGCGCAAGAAGATGAGGGCGGCGGTGATGGCGTCACTTAGGGCGTCGTGGGCGGGCAGGGCCGGCAGGCCCAGGTGGCTGCTGATGGCGGCCAGATGCAGGTCGATGGCGGCATCGGGGTAGCGGCGATAGAGGTGATCGTGGTATAGCCGGCTCACCTCTATCCCTCGCTGTGCCAGGGTCAGCCCCCAACATCGCTGGCAGGCGAGGTTGAGGATCCGCAGGTCGTAGGCGATGTGATACCCCACCAGTTCGCGCGGGCCGATAAAGGCCAGAAGCAGGCGCAGCGCGGCCTCCAGCGTCATGCCCTGTTGCAGATCCTGATGGCGCAGGCCGTGGATCACCACCGAATGTTCGCTCAGGCTGGCCGGCGCTTGCACCCGGATGGACAGCGCCTCGCCGGTCAGCACCCGGTTGCCCTGGATGCGCACCGCGCCGATGGCGACGATCTCGGCCTGGGCGGGATCCAGGCTGGTGGTCTCGAAGTCGAGGGCCACCCACTCGTCGGCGGGTGGGTCGGCATAGAGCGGGGCAAACGCCGGGTCTTGAACGCGGCGGCCATGCCAATGACGGCGCAGGCGGCTCAACATGGCTACTGCCTCAGACGAAAGTGCAAGGTGAGCCACTGCTGGAACTTCTTCACCTGATGCAGCGCCTGGCGCAGCAGATCCCGCTCACCGTGGCTAAGGTCATTGACCTGCACCCGGCTCTCCCCCTCCTTGAGTTGGCTGCGCAGCCGCAAGCGGACGAACAACCGGAACGCCTCCGCCAGATTGTCGCCAAAACCGGTACTGAGCCGCCCGGCCGCCACCAGCGCCTCGATCCGTGCCAGGGTAGAGGTCTCCAGAATGGCGGCTTCCAACGCCAGCATGCGAATGCCGTGTACCAGCGGGAAGAGGCCGCCACGTTTCAGATCCAGTCCCTCTGGCGCCCGCTCCAGGCGGCCAAACAAGGTGAGCGGCGCATGGAAGGCCACCGCCGGTCGCACCATCTCCGCCAGCAGATCTCCCCGCTCGGCCAGCTGATCGCGCAACTTGCGGGCAAGAGGGGGGAGCAGACCGCGATCCCCGGCGATGGGGTGGGCGTCGGCCAGGGTAGCGAGCCAGAGCAGGTCTGCTTCACTGGCCTCGACGCAGGCCCGCTCGATCTCCTGCAGCCAGAGCGCCAGCGGCTTCACCCAGGCCGGATTGTTGACCATCACCCGGCCGGGGCAGGGTGGGTAGCCGAGCCGGGCCAGCAGATCGCTGAAGGCGGCCAAATCGGCCTGCCGGGTCGGCCAGTGCAGGTCGGCGGGCAGGATCAGGGCATTGTCCTGATCGGTTTTGAGGATCTGCTCGCCGCGCCCCTCCGAGCCCAGCATCAGCAGGCAGACCCGCTCCTGCACCGCAGGCGGGATCACCAGGGCAAAGGCCTTGGCGATCAGCTGCTCGTTGATGGTGGCGATGAGCTTCATCAAAAAGGCGGTGTGGATCCCCTGGCCGAACAGGGAGCGGGTCAGCTGTTGCTGCTCCCGGGCGACCGCTTCCAGCGCCGGCAGGGTGTCGGCGCGGGCGATGCGCAGGGTCAGCACATGGGAGTGGGTGGAGAAGAGACCGAGCACCTGGGTCAGGTGCAGGATCCCCGCCACCTCCTGCCCCTGCCAGACCACCAGCCGCTTGATGCGATGACGGGTCATCAGCAGCAGGGCGTCGAACAGATAGCTGTCCAGTGGCAGGCCGATGAGCGGGGTCGGATCCAGTACCGCCAGCGGCGTCGTCAGTGGCAGTCCCTTGAGCGTCAGGGCGTGCAGCAGGGTTTTGCGGGTCGCCAGACTCAGGCTGCCATCCGTGGCCGGGTAGAGCAGGCAGTCGGTGCCCTTGGCCACCATGGCCTCGGTGGCAGCCAAGAGCGACAGGCGGCTGTCGACGATGAGCGGCGGCTGCAGATGACCGGGCTCGATGCGGGTCAGGATGAACTCCGCCAGATTCTTCTGTCCCAGCTGGGCGCGCTGCTCCTGCTGTTGTTGCCGCTGTGCCAGGCTGGCGGTGAAGTAGCGGGCGAAGGCGGGATTGCCCTCGCACAGCTCGATGAAGGTGGCTCTGGGGATCAGCTGGCAGAGCAGATCTTCCAGCGCACTGAACTGGTGGCGGCAGTGGCCGTCGAACTGGGCGCGCACATCGAACAGATCCCCCTCGCCATAGTCGCCAAACTGGTGATGGGGGCTCGACTCCTCCACCGCCCCCTTGAGGACGAGATAGAGGCCGGGGGGCGCATCACCTGCCTTGAGCACTGGCTGGCCGGCGCGAAAGTAGCAGATGGAGAGGTGCTGCTCGAGCCGTTGGCGCTCCTCTGCGCTCAAGCAGTCAAACGGCGGGCGGGCAAAGTTGAACAGGCTGGTCATGGCAATCCTTGGCCGGTGGCGTCAAGCCAGTCTGACAAAGCGGCGCCTGACCAGCCAGCCGACTTTAGTCGCACGCGCCGTGGCAGTGGGAAACCGGGCTCCTCGCTGTACCTGGCGATAACACTCTGATAACGTGGTGGTATGACCAGTGTGAGCTCAGGAGAGGACAGGGGAAAATGGAAAAACCAAGGGTCAAATGCGAGGTCCGGGACGGCATCGCCGAGGTGATGCTGGCACGGGGCGACAAGCTCAATGCGTTGGACAGGGCCATGTTCAGCGCCATCGACGAGGTACTCGACCAGCTGCGCCAGCACAAGGGGCTGCGGGCGGTGATCCTGCACGGGGAGGGGCGGGCTTTTTGTGCCGGGCTGGATGTGAAATCCATGCTGAAGCAGCCGGTGGCGGCGCTCGAGATTTTAAAACGCGAGGCGGATGAAGCCACCAACCTGGCCCAGCGGGTGGCTTATGGCTGGCATCAGTTGCCGGTGCCGGTGATCGCCGTGACCCAGGGGGTCTGCTTTGGCGGTGGGTTGCAGATTGCGCTCGGCGCCGACTTTCGCTTCAGCACCCCTGATTGCCGCTTCTCGGTGATGGAGATCAAGTGGGGCATCATCCCCGACATGAGCGGCAGCGTCAACATGCGCAACCTGATGGGGGTGGATACCGCCATGGAGCTGGCCATGAGCGGACGCGAGCTGCCGGCGCCGGAGGCCAAGTCCCTCGGGCTGGTGAGCCGGGTCTGCGACGACCCGCTGGCCCAGGCGCGGGAGTTCGCGAGAACCCTCATCACCAAGTCACCGGACGCGCTGGCGGGGATCAAGCAACTCTACAACCAGGCCTGGGCCCGCAGCGACGAGGCGATGCTCAAAGAAGAGACCCGGCTGCAAAAGCAGATCCTGGGTCGGCCGAATCAGTGGCGCGCCACCCTCAACAGCCTGTTTCGCTGGCGCCTGCCGTTCGGGCCGCGCCGCAATGCGCTCTGACAGGCAGGGATAAACAAGAAATGGTATCGATCTGGTGCCAAGGCTATTGAGGGCCCCCAGCATCTGATCAAACGGTTCTGGTTTCCTTTCCTTATCCGCGGGTTGGGCTCATCGGTGATGCCGAGGCCCAGCAGGTAGGTGTGCCCCAGGTAGGCGAATTGCTCGATCGGCTCGATGGAGCAGAACGGATACTGGCCGTTCTGGTTGTAAGTAGATGAGATCCCGATTTGGGCAGAGGATGGTGAACCGCTTGTGCTGGTCATCGACCTCAGCGGTTTTGAGCGCTTGCAGGGGGGCCGTAGTTGGACCCGCGATTGTGATCGGTCTAGATGACGGCAGTGTAATAGGTCGGATCCTAGGCCTCAGAGTTTTCTGTGGCAAGACAGGCTGTTGATTTGAGTAGTAAAGGGGGCAATGCGGGTTTATTGCAAAGTGTGTGGCCAGCGAGGCCGCATTACCAAGGGAAGGTGCGAATAAGTCACCAAACATAAAAATGCGCCTTTGTAAGTATTTGAATTTAATAAACTAATTTTTTCAGTTTCGTTGTGGAGGGTGCTTATTCGCACCCTCCCTAGGACACGTGAGATTTCTTGTATTAGTGACATTTGCAAATCCTACTTGTGGTGCTGAACAGTAATTAGATGGACGGAGGTATTAATCCGTTAATATAGCCTTCTGTATAGCCCCACCACGCCCTCATAACTAATAGTAAAAAACCTCTTTTAGAACATGATATTACCAGTGTATCTCATATGTCTAGGTGTATTCGTTTGGCTTCTTTTGGCGTTACCTCTGCCGCTGAGTAAAAACACAACCAAGGAGTGGCGACGAAAAACACCACCAAGCATTCGGTGTGTTGTTCATACCCACTCACCGCTGTAGTCATCCTGTTGCCACTCCTGTGTGTCCAGCCCCTCCAATACCCGCCACATTTCTGACTGATAGGGCTGTGGCAGCATCTCAATCCATTGGTGTGTCCCTGCATGGCCTTGTGCCTGGTACACCTTGCCGCATAGCTCAACCAGCATCGGCCAGTCCGGATCGCCTTCCGGCACCGCGTATTCATCCGGCTGGTCCTGTTCGGCAGGCCACACTCCTTCTGGCTGCCAATCCGGTTCTCTTGGGAGCGATCGACTCGACTGCACCTGTCCGTTCTCCAACCAGAGGGTGAAGCCGTCCACAGTGACGTTGGAACCCGCCCTCAATCGGTCAATGGAGAAGGATGATAACCCCCATTGTTCCTTCATGATCTGGTCTGCGAAGGCATCAGGATCTGGCCGCGTACAGTTATTGTCAGAGCTCCAAGGTGCCGGGCTGTCGCCCGTCTTAACCCCAACTTCCCTCGCTGCAGCCTCGGCGGCTTTCCTGGCTTCATGGGTGCCGGCAGGCACGACTTCCCACCCTTGCAGGCGGGTCTTGATGCCCAGGCGAGCGGAGGTAATGCCCATCAGGCGTTCGCCATGGCTGTTGGCCTGCTCCTCGATAAGGTGGGCCAGCTTGATGGGGGGTCGGCACGGGTGGCCAGTGCGCCGCCCATGGCGTGCGGGTAGCAGCGAAAGATGCCGTTATCCGCGGCAAAGCGGGCCGCCTCAAAGCGCGGGTCTTGCAGCACTGGCTTGGGCGGGCCAACCATATCGGCATGCTTCTTGGCGTTGCTGATGCGGGGCAGCTCGCGCCAGACCCCCGACCGGTGTGCCGCCGATCTGCTGGAAGGTGCGAATGCCCCACCAACTGGCCCAGGCCACGGCATGCAGGGCGCCCTCATCGGCGGCAGTGCCAGCCTCTTCGTCATCGTCCAGGTAGGCGCCGTCGATGCTTTTGGCTCTCAACTAATTGAGTTGATACAACTTATTGAAATTAAAGAAACAAAAATGGCAGCCGAGGCTGCCATTTTTGTTGGGGAGTGGTGCGCGATCAGGAGATCTTGCGATCCTGGTCCGGTTCGAAGGGGTGACCGGATTTTTCCTGCTCCAGGTTGTCTTCGGAGCGATGACCGGCCCAGTAGTCGGCGTTCTTGATGCCGAGTTTCTCCGGGTGGAACACCGGATCCAGCCCCTTGGCTTGCTGCGCTTCATAGTCGCGCAGGCAGGCAAAGGCGGTCTTTTGCAGCAGCAGGATGGCGATGATGTTGAGCCAGGCCATCAGCCCGACGCCTATGTCACCCATGCCCCAGGCGAGCTCGGCGGTTTTCACTGTGCCATAGACGGTGGAGGCCATCAGAGTCAATTTCAGCACGAAGGTCAGCCAGGGACGGTTCACCTTGCGGTTGATGTAGGCGATGTTGGTTTCTGCGATGTAGTAGTAGGCGACGATGGTGGTGAAGGCGAAGAAGAACAGCGCGATGGCCACGAACATGCTGCCAAAGCCAGGCATCATGCTCTCCATGGCGGTCTGCACGTAGCCCGGGCCTGCAGCCACGCCGGCGATGCCGGTGTAGAGGGCGGCGCCGTCCGGTCCCTGCACGTTGTAGAGGCCGGTGATGAGCAGCATGAAGCCGGTGGCGGAGCAGACGAACAGGGTGTCGATATAGACCGAGAACGCCTGCACCAGGCCCTGTTTGGCCGGGTGACTTACTGCGGCGGCAGAGGAGGCGTGCGGCCCGGTACCCTGACCCGCTTCATTGGAGTAGACCCCGCGCTTGACCCCCCACATGATGGCCAGACCCAGAATGGCGCCAAAGCCGGCATCAAAGCCGAAGGCACTCTTCCAGATCAGCAGGATCACGCCGGGCAGGGCGTGGATGTTGAGGGCGATGATGACGCAGGCGACGATGATGTAGCCGAGCGCCATGAAGGGCACCACGGTACTGGCGAAGTTGGCGATGCGCTTGACGCCGCCGAAGATGATGAAGCCGAGCAGCAGTGCCAGACCGGCGGCGGTGACGTTCGGATCGATATCAAACGCGGTCTGCAGGCTGGCGCCGATGGAGTTGGCCTGCACCCCCGGCAGCAGCACGCCGCAGGCAAAGATGGTGGCGATGGCGAACGTCCAGGCGTACCACTTCATGCCGAGCCCTTTCTCGATGTAGAAGGCCGGGCCGCCGCGGTATTCGCCGTTGATCTTCTCCTTGTAGACCTGGCCCAGGGTGGACTCCACGAAGGCGGAGCTGGAGCCGAGGAAGGCCACCATCCACATCCAGAACATGGCACCCGGGCCGCCGAAGGTGATGGCGGTGGCGACGCCGGCGATGTTGCCGGTACCTACCCGGCCGGCCAGGGTCATGGCCAGCGCCTGGAAGGAGGAGACACCCGCATCCGTGCTCTTGCCATCAAACATCAGCCGGATCATCTCCTTGATGTGACGCAGTTGCAGGAAGCGGCTGCGCAGGGAGAAGTAGAGGCCTACCCCCAGACACAGATAGATGAGCGCCGGGCTCCAAATCACACCATTGATGGCATTGACGATCTCATTCATGTACAACAACTCCTTTGTTGTGCTGTCTTGTTGGCGGGGTCTGTGCCCCGCTCCCTCAAATTGGTGGTGACCCTGGGGTCACTCGTTATGGTGTGGGACGGGTCGGTGGATGTTTCCACTGGCCAGTCCGCGGGTTTTAACATATCGATTTGTGCTGGGGCTTCCCAGCGAAATATGTTGTTATCTTGTTAATTTGTGAATTGACATTAACAAATGGCCGGTGCAACTGGACAGAATGCGGTGCCGGCCCGGTATCATCTCCTCTTTCATCGGCGTTCTGCGGCGGGAGAAGGAGAGCAAAATCAAGGCCAAGGATGAAGATGGAGCAAGAAATAGCGATGATCCGCCCGGTGTGTGCCGAGGATACGGCCGCCATGGCCGACCTGTTCGGCCAGCTGGGTTACCCGGTCAGCCCGCAGGTGCTGGGCGAGCGCTGGCTGGTGCAAGATCCGGCCCGCGAGGTGCTGGTGGCCTGCCTGGGGGAGGAGATAGCAGGCGTGCTGGTGTGGCACTGGCTGAGCCCGCTGCACGTTGCACCAGCGTGGGGCCTGATCTCGGCGCTGGTTGTCGATGAGGGTGCAAGGGGACGCGGCGTCGGCGCCGCCCTGCTGGTGGCGGCAGAGGAGCGGGCGCGAGCGCTGGGTTGCAGCCAGCTGGAGCTCTCCAGCAGCCTCAAGCGGGAAGGGGCCCATCGCTTCTATCTGGCGCAAGGATATGTCGAGCGTCCGAAACGGTTTGTGAAAACAGTCTGATCAGCAAGAGGAGTCTGCGTGTTCTGGTCCCGCTTACGAAGTGTGTTTGGTGGTGCGTCCCGGCAAGATGACAATGGGCCTGGCGCGCTGGAGTGGCAGCAAGCCTTGGCTGCGGTGCCCATTTTGCAGGGTTTTTCCCGGGAGGAGGAGCAGACCCTGATCGGGCTGGCACAGCAGCTGCTGGCCCGCAAGACCCTGACCCAGCTCGGGGTGTCACTCACTTCCCGTCAGCAGGCGGTGCTGGCCCTGCAGGCGGCGCTGCCGATTTTGCATCTGGGGCTCGACTGGTATCGGGGTTTTCACGAGATCATCCTGATCCCCGAGCCGGTGGTGCGCCGCCAGCAGGTGCAGGACGAGTTCGGATTGGTGAGTGAAGTCGAAGAGGAGAACGCCGGCGAATCCTGGCCACAGGGGCCGCTGGTGCTGGCCTGGAGCGAGCTGCAGCAGGACGGGGACTGGGACGGCTTCAATCTGGTGATCCACGAGCTGACCCACAAGCTCGATATGCTGGGGGGGGAGGCCGACGGGGCGCCGCCACTGCCGGCGGGCATGGATCCGCGCCAGTGGAGCGGTGCGCTGCAGGCGGCATTCGATGCCATGCAGGGGCAGCTGGATCGCCACGAGCCTACTGCCATCGATCCTTACGCTGCCTCGCACCCGGCCGAATTTTTTGCGGTGTGCAGCGAGTGCTTTTTTACTGATCCGCTGCGCCTGCGCGACACCTATCCGGCGGTGTACCAGCAATTCACCCGCTTCTTCGGCCAGCAACCGGCCGCGCGTTTTCCTGCCACCCGGCTGCTGGCGGGGGAGCCCGAGTATCACGGCTAGCCGGGCGATCCTGGCAAATCGCGCCCAACAAAAAGGCACCCCGCGGGGTGCCTTTTTCGTGACAGCTGTGTCGGCCGGGTGCTTAGGCAGCGGCTTTGAGCTGAACGGCGGCGGCTTTCTTGTGATCGCCGATGGGCATCACGGTGCGGCCGAACTGCTCGTTGATCACGGTGGCCATGGCCAGGTAGATGGCGCTGGCGCCGCAGATGATGCCTTCGAAACCGGCGATGGTGCCGATCAGGGTGCTGCCGGTGAAGTCACGGGCGGCCAGCAGGAAGAACAGCACGGTCAGGGAGGCGAACACGAACTGCTTCACGCGCGGGTAGTTGACGGTCCCGATCAGCATGAACAGGGTGAACATGCCCCACATCAGCAGGTACCAGCCCATGTAGGCGTGCGGGGTGGCTTCGGCCAGACCCATGGTCGGCATCACCAGCAGGAACACCAGGCTCCACCAGAAGGTGCCGTAGGAGATGAAGGCAGTCACACCGAAGGTGTTGCCGCGCTTGTACTCCATGATACCGGCGATGATCTGGGCCAGACCGCCATAGCACAGGCCCATGGCCAGGATCATGGCGCTGATGGGGAAGAAACCTGCGTTATGGATGTTCAGCAGAATGGTGGTCATACCGAAACCCATCAGACCCAGAGGGGCAGGGTTGGCCAATTTTTCGCTCACGTGGCGTTCTCCAAAAATAGAGGTGGGGGTTGATAAAAGACGCGCGATTTTAGGCAGGCTCTGGGCGCTGGGCAAGGGGGGGAATGGTCGAAACGGTAAAAAAATAACGGGATTTTTTACCCAACTGACCATTCGTGCTATCCAGGTAGATGGCAGGTGAATGAATGGTACGGACAAGGTTGATAAATTGTATTGAGCAGCACGATTCTGAAAGTTTCATACAATTCGGGCGGATGGGCTGAGCAGTGCCGTCAACGGGATGCCCATTGCCAAGCCCGAGTACGTTTGAGGCATAAAAAATGCCCTCATATGCCATCAGACAAGAGGTGTTCATTGCTTGGTTAAGGCAAACGGCCAAGCTGTCTGCTCGCAGCATCGACAAGGTTGAGCAGGGGCCTTTGTGTCGGACTTGTTAGGTGCCGGACTTGTTAGCTGAGACGGTTGAGGGCTTAAACGACCGAAGGCTAGGGGGCTGGGTGAGAAAATCCTGGCCCGATAAGTGGCTGTGTCATCACGCAGGCGTGGCCGTGTGGTGGCTGAATTGCCGAGAGAGCCAGTGGCTGGCTGCTGCAAGGGTAAAGCAAGACTGCGGCGAGATGATGGATTTGGCGATGGGCGCCAGGAGGAGACGAGCGGGCAGGATGAAAGGCATGGCATCCCCCTCATCCTGCTGATGCCACCGGCTCAATCGTCCAGCGTCAGCACCACCTTGGCCTCCTTGTCGGCCTCCTTGACCTGGCTGTCCAGCACGAACAGCCGCTCCGGCGCTATCCCCTGGCGGTCCACCAGAAACTCCTTGGTGTTCTGGGCGCGGCGCATGGCCAGATTGCGCAGGGACTTGGCGGTGATGAGCTGCTGATCCCGCAGCAGGAGCACCGCCTGGGCGCGCAGGGCCGGGCTCTCTTCATCGAGCTTCAGCCGATCGGCCAGATCCCCGAGATCTTCGTTGAAACGGGCCTCATAAGCTTGTGCCAGGGCCGATTGCATGGCGGGGTCCTGCTCCAGCAGCTCGAGGTCCACCGGGCCGCCGGTGATCTTGGCCAGCGCTCGCTCCAGCTTCTGGCGCTGCAGGATGGGTCGCTCCTCGTTGAAGTTGACCTTGCCGCGGATATTCATGCTGAGCTTGGGCCTATCCTTGAGGGCTTGCGCCAGTTTGGCCAGTTTCTCCTGCTGGGTGGGGGTGAGATCCGGCTCACCGGGCAGGAAGGGCAGCTCATCGAGATCCTCGCTGCCGCCCGCCAGGGAGGCGAGCAGCGAGAAGGGGGAGGTGACGGCCTTGCGCAGGGTGTTGCCGAGCACGTCCCAGAAGATGTTGCCGAGGCTGAAGTCCGGCTGATCCAGGTTGCCCTTCACCTTCAGGTTCATCTGGATGACGCCGTTGGCATCGCTCAGCAGGGCGACCGCCAGTCCCAGCGGCAGATCCTTGGCCTGCTCGCTCTTGACCTTTTCCCCCAGCTGCAGCTTCTTGATGGTGATGTCGTTGTCCCCCTCCAGCCGATTGCCCTGCAACTGGTAGTTGAGCTTCATGGAGAGCTGGCCCTTGTCGATGGCATAGCCGGCGTAGGTGCTGGAGTAGGGGGTGAAGGTGGTGAGCTCCAGGTTGTTGAAGGTGACGGCCACGTCCAGCACCGGCTGCTCGATCAGCAGATTGGTGCCGCCGCGGATGGTCACCGGGGCGTAGCGGTCCACCTTGCCGTTGAAGGCCAGCTCGGAGCGCTGGCCTGGGATGTTGCTGATGTGGCGGCTCTGACCGCTGAGGGCCGCGATGTCCACCACGAATTCCGGGCTCAGGCTGCGATCGGCAAAGCGCAGGTTGCCCTGCTCGGTGCGCACCTGGGCGATGCTGACGCGGGGGGCCGGCCCGCTGCTGGCGGGCTTGGCCGTGGCGGGTTGCGGCAGCAGCAGTTGCTGCACGTTGGTGACCCTGTCCTCGTTGATCTCGATGCGGGCGAAGGGTTTGCGCAGCAGGATGTCGTCGATCTTTACCTGCTGGCTGATGCCGTCGTAGTGCAGGCCGCTCAGCTGCAACTGCTCAATTTGCAGCAGGCGCTGGTTGTCGGCCCGATCCAGCACGTTGAGCCGTTCGATATCGAGCCCGCCACTCAACTCCAGCTTGCTCAATGCCCCCTTGGCATCGGTGGCCAGCGCCAGCTTGGTGCGGCTGGCAAGCTGGCCGTCGCGCACGCTGATGCGCAGCAGATCCTGCAGATAGGGCTGGGCCCAGCTGAGCGGCAGGCCCTGTTGCCTGATCTCGCCGTTGAGGCTGAAGGGGGTGAGGGCGAGGTTGCCGTCAAAGTCCAGTTTCGCCTGATTGTTGAGCACCCCGCTCAAGGTCAGCGGACTGCTCTGTCCGCTCTGGCTGCCCAGCGGACCCAGCGCCAGCGTCAGTGCGGAGAGCTCGCGCAGCAGCGGTTTGCAGCTGCTCGATTCGGTCAGCTTGAGCTGGCCCTGCTCGATGTGAGTCTGCTTGAGGCTCCAGCGCCAGGGTTGGTCCGGCGCCGCCGGTTTGGCGGCTTTACTGGTGTTGACCGGCGGCTGGGGGAGCAGCATGGTGGCCAGATCCAGCTGCTGGTTGGCATCGAGCACCGCGCTGACGGCCGGCGCCTTGAGCGCCAGCTGGTCGATCTGCAGCGCCTGCTTGTTGCCGTCGAGTGCGATGCCGGTCAGCGCCAGCTGCTTGAAGCGGGCAAATTCGCCGCCCTTGCGACGCTGGAGCTGCCAGTCATTGAGGGTCAGCTTGCCCTTGGAGAGTTGCCAGCTCAGCCCCAGCTTGCCCTCGGCTATCTGGTAGGTCAGCTCAGCGTTGGCCTCGCCCTTGGCCAGCTTGACGTCGAGATAAGGGGCCCAGAGCGGGGCGAAGGGGGCGAGCGCCAGCTTGCCGAGGCTGATCTTACCCTTGCCGGCGCCGCTCATGATGTCGAACTCACCGCTCGCCTTGAGCGGGCTCTGCTGGTTGAGGGTGGCGGCAAGCGCGAAGGGGTTGGCGCGGCCAGGGACGGTGGAGAAGGTCGGCAGTTGCAGGTCGAGCCCGCTCAGGGTCAGGCTGGGCACCCAGCCGGGGCTGCTCTGCTTGCGGCTGTCCTGATAGATGATGTGACCCTGCTCTGCCGCCAGTTGGTTGATCTGTACCAGCAGGGGGGCCTCGTTGCTGGTGGCGGGCACATCATTTTGCACGAGCAGGCTGGCCAGCGCCTCGGTCAAATTGAAGCGAACGGTTTTGCCTTGATCCGCCAGTCGCACCAGGTTGACGGTTGGCTTGACGAGGCGCGCCTCGTCGAGGATCAGGGCGCGCTGGCGCCAGCTTTCCCCTAGCAAGGGGGTGAGCTGCAGGCGTTCAAAGGCGACGAGGGGCTGCTGCTGGTCATCGAACAGGGTGGTGGGGCCGATGGCGAGGGAGGGGTGGCGCAGGCCGACGTCGATCTCCCCCAGGCTCAGGTGCAGGCCGTAGTGTTTGGCCAGCCAGCTCGGCAGGTGGCGCTGGGTCAGCGTGGGGGCTTGCCATAACAGAATAAGCAGGGAGAGCAGCAGGGCGGCGCAGAGGTAGAGGGCGTAGCGCAGCAGACGGGCACGCAGAGGCTTGGGCATGAGGGTCTCCAATTGATGCGCATAGGGTAACAAACTTTCAGGGCATGATCATGGTGCCACTTGATGCTGTACGCCGTACTTTGTCCAAAGACTTGCCAATTTCCCGCTCTCTTTCAGCCGGGCCAGCCACTGCTCCAGCTGCTGTACCGAGATCCCGGCGTCCGGGCTGAGCAGGGCGCGCAGCTCATACTGCTGATCCCACCGGTTGGAGCGCAGCAGCTGGTCGGCCTGCTCGGGGTACTCCTTGTCGAACTGGTTGAGGTAGGAGAGGTTGAGGATGGCCACCTCGCCGCGCCCCTTGAACAGCCCCTGCAGGGCGCTGATGTTGTCCTTGACCAGGGTGATATTGAAACGCTGCTTCAGGATGCTCGCGCTGGCGTCGAAATCGGCGATGCCGTAGTGATAGCCGCTGACCCCGATCAGCTGGCGCTCGGCCAGGTTGTCAAAGAAGGATTGATCCCGCCCCGGTGCCTTGAGGGCGACATAGCGCTCACCGCCCAGCAGCAGCGGACGGCTGATGCGCACCTGATCGGCATTCCAGTCCCAGCGGATATCCTCGAATAGCATCAGCGAGAAGCGGCCGAGGGCCAGCGCCTTGTAGCGGTGGGGGGCCGAGGTGGGCACGAACACGAAGTGCACATCCTGCTGGATGTCGTTGAGCAGGGCGATGAGATCCAGGGTCAGCCCGCGATAGTGGCCGCTGTCGTCCTTGACGACGAAGGGGGCATAGGGGTAACCACCGACCCGGATCAGCGGGTGGCCCCATGCCGTACAGCAGAGCAGCAGCAACAACCAGCACCAGCGTTTCATGGGGTCTCCCAGCAGGCAGAGATGATCCCAGATTCGGTTAATCTGCGCTGGTTTTCAAGCTGTTAAGGGAATTAACACAGCGCTGCTCGGCCGCCTCCAGCTCGGCCATCACCATCTGGATATCCTCCAGCTGCTGGCGCAGGGAGTGACGCTTGGCCTCGATGAGCTGGATCATGGAGTTGAGCTGGGTCTTGCTGGAGCGGTCGGTGTCATACATGTCGAACAGCTCGCGGATCTCCGCCAGGCTGAAACCGAGGCGCTTGCCGCGCAGGGTCAGCTTGAGCCGGATCTTGTCCTTGTGGCTGTAGATGCGGGTCTGCCCCTCCCGGGTCGGGGTAATGAGCCCCTCGTCCTCGTAGTAGCGGATGGTGCGCGGCGTGATGTCGAACTCGTGGGCCAGCTCGGAGATGCTGTAGGTCACCTCCTTGCCGGCGAGCCCGTGGGCGAGGGTGTTGGACATGGCGGGGTTCCTTATTGCGGGGATGACTGGCACAGCCGGGTGCGCAGCCGCTCGGCATTGGCGTGCAGGGCCCGGCCGACCCGCGAGCCGTTGGGGCGGCCGAGCTGCTCGCTGACCCACTGGCCGGTGGCAGCCAGCTGGTCGAGGTCGACGCCGGTGCTCATGCCAAGGCCGTGCAGCAGGTAGACCACCTCCTCCGAGGCGACGTTGCCGGAGGCGCCGGGGGCATAGGGGCAGCCGCCGAGCCCGGCCACCGAGCTGTCGATGGTGCGGATGCCGCGCTCCAGCGCTGGCAGCAGGTTGGCCAGCCCCTGGCCATAGGTGTCGTGAAAATGGACTGCGAGCCGGCCGGCCGGGATCTCGTGCAGCACCGCATCCAGCATGGGGGCGACCGTGCCCGGGGTGCCGACGCCGATGGTGTCGCCGAGCGATATCTCGTGGCAGCCCAGATCCAGCAGCCGCTCGGCCATGGCGGCGACCCGCTTGGGCCGGGTGGGGCCATCGAACGGGCAGGCGATGACAGTGGAGAGGTAGCCGCGCACCTTGATGCCGAGGCTGCGCGCCTCCTGCACCAGCGGGGCGAAACGTACCAGCGACTCCTCCACACTGATGCCGATGTTGGCCTGAGTAAAGCCGTCGGAGCAGGCGGTGAAGAGGCCTATCTCGTCGGCGCGGGCGGCAATGGCGGCCTGCAGACCCTGCAGATTGGGCACCAGGGCGCCATAGCGGGTCGGCCCCCTGCGCGGCAGGGCGTTGAACAGTGCGGCGGAATCCGCCATCTGCGGCACCTTCCTGGGCGACACGAAAGCGCCGACCTCGATGCGCTGCAGCCCGCACTCGGCCAGGCGGGCGATGAGCTCCAGCCGCTGCACCAGCGAGAGGGTGGCGGCCTCATTTTGCAGGCCGTCCCGCGGCCCCATCTCCACCAGGCTGACCTTGTCGTCCCGGCTCTCCTGTGCTCGGCTCATGAGCGTTCCTCCTGCGCGGTATGCTGCTCGGCAAAGCGCACCAGCAGGGCGCCCTGACTCACCTGTTCGCCCTGGCGGCACTGCAGCGCCTCGATCACCCCATCCCGGTCGGCCTTGAGGACGTGCTCCATCTTCATCGCCTCCAGCACCAGCAGGGGTTGTCCCTTGCTGACCGGCTGGCCGGCCTCGACCTGCAACGCCACGACGATGCCGTGCATGGGGGCCAGGATGCCGGGGGCATCGCCTGCCTCGTGATCATGGTGCAGCTGATGATGCTGATCATCGGCCGAAAAGCGGATGCGCCTGCCCGCCAGTTGCAGCAGATAGTCGCCCTCGCCGAGGGTGTGCAGCGGGTAGCGCTGCCAGCTGCCGGCCTGCTGCAGGCGGATCTGATCCGCCCCGAGCTCGAACGGGATCTGCTCGCCCTGCCAGAGCAGGCTGCCTGCCCGCTCGGCGAGGGTCAGCACGCGGGCCTCCTCGCCGATGCGCACCGCTGCGCTAAAGCTGCGGGTGGGGCCCAGCCGAAAGCCTGCGGCCTGCTGCCAGGGGGAGGCGCCGTGCTCGCGACTGGCGAGCCAGAGGGCGGCGAGCGGCCAGGCGAGCGCCGGAACGGGCAGGGTGTCGGTGGGAATGGG
Organism: Aeromonas sp. QDB54; assembly: GCF_027707385.1. Classification (NCBI taxonomy): domain Bacteria; kingdom Pseudomonadati; phylum Pseudomonadota; class Gammaproteobacteria; order Aeromonadales; family Aeromonadaceae; genus Aeromonas; species Aeromonas sp. QDB54. The sequence continues at coordinate 119,832 of NZ_JAPCIT010000013.1, forward strand.
CCACTGGGTGTGGTGGCCCATGGCCAAGACGTCAGGCTCTTCGCACAGGCGCAGCAAGAGCGGGCCGTTGTGCACCAAGGGGCCGAGTTCCAGCGCCGCCAGCGCGTCGGCCAGGCTGGCAAAGGCTTCGCTGCGGCTCGCTGCGTGGGCGATCAGCTTGGCGATCATGGGGTCGTAATAGGGGCTCACCGCATCGCCGGCACTGACGCCGGTGTCGATGCGCACACCAGCCGGCCAGTGAAGCCAATTGATGGGGCCGCTGGCGGGCAGAAAACCGGCCGCCACGTCCTCGGCGTAGAGGCGCGCCTCCACCGCATGGCCGCGCAGCACCACTTCCTCCTGGGTGAGCGGCAGCGGCTTGCCTTCGGCCACCGCCAGCTGCCAGGCCACCAGATCCTGGCCGGTGACGGCCTCGGTGACCGGGTGCTCCACCTGCAGCCGGGTGTTCATCTCCATGAAGAAGAACTCCTCCCCGCACAGCAGAAACTCGATGGTGCCGGCTCCCCGATATTTGATGGCCCGGGCGGCGGCGACGGCGGCCTCGCCCATGGCGCGGCGCAGCGCCGGTGCGATGTCGGGGGCGGGGGCCTCCTCGATCACCTTCTGGTGACGGCGCTGCAACGAGCAGTCCCGGTCCCCCAGATAGATGGCGTTGCCAAGGGTATCGGCAAACACCTGCACCTCCACGTGGCGGGCGCGGGCGAGATAGCGCTCCAGCAGCACGTGGTCGTCACCGAAGGCAGAACTTGCCTCCCGCTTGACCGCCGCCAGGGCCTCGTCAAAGTCGGCCAGCTGATCGACCCGGCGCATCCCCTTGCCACCGCCGCCGCTGGCCGCCTTGATAAGGAGCGGAAAGCCCACCTGGCTCGTCTGATCGCGCAAAAAGTCGGGGTGCTGATCCGCGCCGTGATAACCGGGCAGCACCGGCACGCCGGCTGTCTGCATCAGCGCCTTGGCGCCCGACTTGTCGCCCATGGCGAGAATGGCGGCGCCGCTTGGCCCGATGAAACGCAAGCCCCGCTGCTCGCAGGCGGTGGCAAAATCGCTGTTTTCGGACAGGAAACCGTAACCCGGGTGGATGGCGTCGGCGTTCGCCTGCTGGGCGATGCGCAGCACCTTGCCGGTGTCGAGGTAGCTCTCCCGGGCGGGGGCCGGCCCCAGATGCCAGGCTTCGTCGGCTTCCCGCACATGCATGGCGCGGGCGTCGGCGTCCGAGTAGAGGGCGATGGTGTGAATGCCGAGGCGCCGGGCTGTCTTGATGATGCGCACGGCGATTTCGCCGCGATTGGCGATCAGCAGGCGCTTAATTGGAGTGTGATGGGTCATGCTGACTCCCTGTTGTTCAAGGCGCACAAGTGCGAAGCGTGTTGATCCACACGCCAGTTATATTGAGCACAGTTGGCGATCAGCAGGCGCTTGATGGGGTGGTATTGAGTCATGCTTCGTCCTTGAAACGGGGGCGCCAGGCGGGGGGGCGTTTGTCGAAGAAGGCTTGCATCCCCTCCTGGGCTTCAAGACCGACCCGTACCCGGGCGATGGTCTCGACGGTTTTCTCTTCGTGCAGGCTGGCGCCGTGGCTCTCGAGGGCGGCCAGCAGCCGCTTGGTCTCTTTCATCGCTTCCGGCCCGTTGCGGCACAGGCGCAGGGCCTGCGCGCGTCCTTCGGCCAGCAGCTGATCCGGCGGGCAGCGTCGGTGTGCCACGTTGAGCCGGCAGGCGGTCACTGCATCGAACGGTTCGGCACAGAGCATCAGGGCGCGGGCCTGGCGCATCCCCATGGCGCGCACCACGTAGGGGCTGATCACCGCGGGCACCAGCCCGAGACTCACCTCGGAGAGGCAGAAGCGGGCGTCATCGGCGGCCAGCACCAGATCGCAGGCGCAGATGAGGCCCAGCGCTCCGCCGTAGGCGGCGCCCTGTACCAGCGCCACCGTGGGGAAGGGGAGCTCGTCCAGGGTTTGCATCAGCCGGGCCAGCACCCGGGCGTCTTCCCGGTTGTGCTCGAAATCGGCATGAGCCAGGTTGCGCATCCAGTTGAGGTCGGCGCCGGCGCAAAAATGCTTGCCTTCGGCCCGCAGCAGCAAGGCGTGGGGGCGATCGGCGAGGGCCTGGCCGTGGGTGTGGGCCAGCTCGTCGAGGCAGTCGAGCAGCCCCAGCATGAGGTCGGCGTCGAAGGCGTTGTGGCGGGCCGGGCGGTCGAGCACCAGCTCGGCCAGCGGGCCGTGTCGCTCCAGCCGAAAACCGGGCTGGAGAGCGTGACTGAGTGGATCGGACATGTGAACTCCTTACATCCGGAAGATGCCGTACTGTTCCGGGCCGGTCTCGGCCCCCTGACAGGCCGCCAGCGCCAGCGCCAGCACGGTGCGGCTCTGGGCCGGGTCGATGACGCCGTCATCCCACAGGCGAGCGCTGGCGTAGTAGGGGTGACCCTGGCGCTCATACTGCTCGATCACCGGGGCGCGGATGGTGGCAGCTTCCTGCTCGCTCAGGCTCTTGCCCTCGGCTGCCAGTTTGTCCCGACGTACCTGCACCAGCACCCCGGCCGCCTGCTCGCCGCCCATGACGGAGATGCGGCTGTTGGGCCAGCTAAAGAGAAAATCGGGTTCATAGGCGCGGCCGCACATGCCGTAGTTGCCGGCACCGAAGCTGCCGCCGACGATCAGGGTGATCTTGGGTACCCGGCTGCAGGCCACGGCGGTGACCAGCTTGGCGCCGTGCTTGGCGATCCCTTCGCGCTCGGCTTGGCTTCCCACCATAAAGCCGGTGATGTTTTGCAAAAAGATCAGCGGGATGGCGCGCCGGTTGCAAAGCTGGATGAAGTGGGCCCCCTTCTGGGCGCTGTCGCTGTGCAGCACGCTATTGTTGGCGAGGATCCCCACCGGCATGCCGCAGATGCGGGCAAAGCCGGTCACCAGTGTGGTGCCGAACAGCGCCTTGAATTCGTCAAAGTCCGAGCCATCCACCAACCTGGCGATCAGCTCCCGTGCGTCATAGGGGCGCTTGAGGCCGGTGCCCACCAGACCGTAGAGATCCTCGATGGGGTAGCAGGGGGGCTCATAACCGGGGCTGGTCTCTACCGGTTCGCTCCCCAGGTGGGTCACCAGGGTGCGGGCGATGGCCAGGGCGTGGCCATCGTCGCGGGCCATGTGATCCGCCACTCCGGAGTGGGCGCAGTGCACCTCGGCGCCGCCCAGCGCCTCGGCGCTGATCTCCTCGCCGGTGGCGGCCTTGACCAGCGGCGGCCCCGCCAGAAAGATGGTGGCCTGCTCCCTGACCATGATCGACTCGTCCGCCATGGCGGGCACATAGGCGCCTCCGGCGGTACAGAGGCCCATCACCACCGCCAGCTGGGGGATGTTCTGGGCCGACATGCGGGCCTGGTTGTAGAAGATGCGGCCAAAGTGATCCCGGTCGGGGAACACCTCGTCCTGCATCGGCAGGAAGGCACCGCCGGAATCCACCAGATAGAGGCAGGGGAGGCGCAGCCGCTCGGCGATGGCCTGGGCGCGCAGGTGTTTTTTCACCGTGAGCGGGTAGTAGGTGCCGCCCTTCACGGTGGCATCATTTACCACCAGCATGCACAGGCGCCCAGAGACCCGGCCGATGCCGGTGATGATGCCGGCGGCGGGCACCGGCTCGTCATAGACCTGCCAGCCGGCCAGCGCCGACAGTTCGAGAAACGGGGAACCCGGGTCCAGCAGCTGGTTGATGCGCTCGCGGGGCAGCAGCTTGCCACGGGCCTGATGGCGGGCGTTGTTGGCAGCGCCCCCGCCCAAGGCTATCTCCTCCAGACGGGCATTGAGATCGTCGACCAGTGCCTGCATGGCGGCCAGATTGGCCGCATATTCCGGACTCGCCGTGTCGAGGCGGGAGTGGATCCTGCTCATGCGTTATCTCCCATCAGCTCGCGGCCGATGAGCCAGCGGCGGATCTCCGAGGTGCCGGCGCCTATCTCGTAGAGCTTGGCGTCCCGCAGCAGGCGGCCGGTGGGGTATTCGTTGATGTAGCCGTTGCCGCCGAGCAGCTGGATGGCATCAAGCGCCATCTGGGTGGCATTTTCGGCGGCAAACAGGATGGCAGCGGCGCAATCCTTGCGGCTGGTGCGGCCCTGATCGCAGGCGCTCGCCACCGAGTAGACCAGCGCCCGGCTGCTGGCGAGGCGGGTATACATGTCGGCGAGCTTGCCCTGCACCAGCTGGAACTCACCGATGGGCTGGCCAAACTGCTTGCGCTCGCGCACATAGGGCAGCACCACATCCATGCAGGCCTGCATGATGCCAAGGGGGCCGGCCGCCAGCACCACCCGCTCGTAATCCAGCCCGCTCATCAGCACCTTGACCCCGCCATGCAAGGGGCCCAGCAGGTTTTCTTGCGGCACCCGGCAGTTATCGAACACCAGCTCGCAGGTGCTGGAGCCGCGCATACCGAGCTTGTCGAGTTTCTGGGCGGTGGAGAAACCGGGGGTCCCCGCCTCGACGATAAAGGCGGAAATCCCTTTGGGACCGGCGGCGGGATCGGTCTTGGCATAGATGACGAAGGTGTCGGCATCGGGCCCGTTGGTGATCCACATCTTGTTGCCATTGAGCACGAAATGATCTCCCTCACGCACCGCGCTGAGGCGCATGCTGACAACATCTGAACCGGCTCCCGGCTCGCTCATGGCCAGCGCCCCCACATGCTCGCCGCTCACCAGCGGGGGCAGGTAGCGCGCTTTTTGCTCCGCCGTGCCGTGGCGGTGGATCTGGTTGATGCAGAGATTGGAGTGGGCGCCGTAGGAGAGGCCGACCGAGGCGCTGGCGCGGCTCACCTGCTCCATCACCAGCACATGGGCCAGATAGCCGAGGTTCACCCCGTCATACTCCTCTGCCACCGTGATGCCGTGCAGACCCAGCTCCCCCATGCGGGGCCAGAGATCGCGGGGGAAGACGTTGCTCTGATCGATGTCGCCAGCGCGCGGCGCGATCACTTTCTGGCAGAAGGCCTCGACCTGCTCGGTCAGGGCGCACAGGGTCTCGTCCATCACTGCATGCATCCTTGCTCTCCTCATATGAAGGGGGTGACAGCTTGGCGGCCGAGCGGAAACAGGGGCCAAACTGGTCAGTCCATTTGTGATCTAAGTTTACGTTAGCGTAAACGTAAATTGATTGTTAGTCTAAGGTAAATTTGTTGCGCCATGACGGCAAGGGCGATTGCCCGGTCGTGATGGTCCCCGTCACAGGAGTGCCCATGGTCCGTTCGCAAGCGGCCCATGATGTGCCAGCAAGGAGAGAGTGCCCATGAACAACCATCAGACCCGGTTCGGTGACGTGCCGCTGCACATCGGCGGGGAGGCGTACCCTTCCGCGAGCGAGCAGTGGATCGAGGTGACCGATCCGGCGGATCAGAGCCTGCTGGCGCGGGTGCCGAAGGCCACCTCGGCGGAAATTGAACTGGCGGTGCGCACCGCTCACGACGCCTATCTGCTGTGGCGCGATGTGCCGGCCTCCGAGCGAGCCCGGGTGATGTTCAACTACCAGCATCTCTTGAAGACGCATCACGACGAGCTGGCGGCCCTGCTGGCCCAGGAGACCGGCAAGAATCTGGCGGATGCCAAAGGGGATGTGTGGCGCGGCATCGAGGTGGTGGAGCAGGCCTGCGCCATCGCCAGCCAGACCCTGGGGGAGACCATGGGTAACGTGGCGCGGCGGGTCGACGGTCACTCCTGGGTGCAGCCGCTCGGAGTCTGCCTTGGCATCACTCCCTTCAACTTTCCGGCCATGATCCCGCTCTGGATGTTCCCGCTGGCGGTGGCCTGCGGCAACGGCTTCGTGCTCAAGCCATCCGAGCAGGATCCGCTCACCCCCATGCGGCTGGCCGAGCTGTTTGCCGAGGCGGGAGCCCCCAGGGGCATTCTGTCGGTGGTGCACGGCGGCGCCGAGCAAGTGGATGCGCTGCTGGCCCATCCCGACATCAAGGCGGTCAGCTTCGTCGGCTCGGCCCGGGTTGGCGGTCACGTCTATCGCAGCGCCACTTCCCGGCTCAAGCGGGCCCAGTGTTTTGTCGGTGCCAAGAACCACATGGTGATCATGCCGGATGCCAACAAGGCGCAGGTGCTGAGCAACCTGGTGGGGGCCGGGGTCGGCGCCGCCGGTCAGCGCTGCATGGCCATCAGCGTGGCGGTGTTCGTGGGCAGTGCCCGGGAGTGGATCCCCGAGCTCGCCGCCGAGTTCGCCAAGGTGAAGCCCGGCGTCTGGCACGATCCTCAAGCGGCCTACGGCCCGCTTATCAGCCCGGAGGCAAAAGTCAGGGTGGAGGGGCTCATCGAGGCGGGGATCGCCGAGGGAGCAGACTGCCTGCTGGACGGCCGTTTTTGCGATGTGCCCGGCTACCCGGTGGGCAACTGGGTGGGGCCGACCCTGTTTCGCGGGGTGACCCCAGAGATGCGCATCTACCAGGAGGAGATCTTCGGGCCCGTGCTGGCCTGTCTCGAGGTGGCGAGCCTCGATGAGGCGCTCGCCCTCATCAACGACAACCCCTACGGCAACGGTACCTCCATCTTCACCGGCTGTGGCGCGGCTGCCCGCAAGTTTCGTCACGAGGTGGCGGTGGGCCAGGTGGGGATCAACGTGCCCATCCCGGTGCCGCTGCCGTTCTTCTCGTTCACCGGCTGGCGCGGCTCCTTCTACGGGGATCTGCACGCCTACGGCAAGCAGGCGGTGCGTTTTTACACCGAGACCAAGACGGTCACCGAACGCTGGTTCGACGAAGACATTCCCAGCGGCCCCAACATGACCATTCAGCTGCGCTGATGGCAGGTTGCCCGGACGCACCCACTGACAGAAACGGATCGAACAAGTACAAGGAAGCGAACAAGATGGATTTTACGTTGACCCCGGATCAGCAGGCCTATGTGGAGGCCGCCAGCGCTTTTGCCGAGGAGGCGCTCAAGCCTCACGCCGCGCGCTGGGACAAGGAGCATGAGTTCCCCATCCCTACCATCAAGCAGGCGGCGGCGCTTGGCTTTTGTGGCCTCTACACCCCGGAGCAGTACGGCGGCCTCGGCCTGCCGAGGCTCGATGCCAGCCTCATCTTCGAGCGCCTCGCCATGGGCTGCACCTCCACCACCGCCTATCTGACCATCCACAACATGGTGAGCTGGATGCTGGGCAGCTGGCTGCCTCCCGAGGTGGCCGAGGAGTGGGTGCCAAGGCTTGCCGGCGGCGAGCTGCTGGGCTCCTACTGCCTCACCGAGCCGGGTGCCGGATCCGATGCCGCGGCCCTCAAGACCCGCGCGGTGCGCGATGGCGAGGATTACCTCCTCGACGGCAGCAAGGTGTTCATCTCGGGCGCCGGCAGCACCGACGTGCTGGTGGTGATGGCCCGCACCGGTGGCGAGGGGGCGAAGGGGATCTCCGCCTTCATGGTACCGGCCGAGACGCCCGGCGTGAGTTATGGCAAGGCGGAGGAGAAGATGGGCTGGAACAGCCAGCCGACCCGGGAGGTGAACTTCAGCGCCGTGCGCATTCCCGCCCGTTACCGGCTGGGGCAGGAGGGGGAAGGGTTCAAGTTCGCCATGCTGGCGCTCGATGGCGGGCGCATCAATATCGCCACCTGCTCGGTCGGCACTGCCCAGCAGGCCCTCGACGATGCCCTGGCCCATGTGCAGCAGCGCCAGCAATTTGGCCACCCGATCAGCGAATTTCAGAGCGTGCAGTTTCGCCTGGCCGACATGGCCACCGAACTCGCCGCCGCCCGGCTGCTGGTACGCCAGGCGGCGGCCAGGCTCGATGCGGGGGCGCCGGACAAGAGCGCCTGGTGCGCCATGGCCAAGCGTTTTGCCACCGACGTGGGGCACCGCGTCTGCGACGACGCCCTGCAACTCTTTGGCGGCTATGGTTATATTCGCGAGTACCCGCTCGAGCGCTACCTGCGCGATACCCGGGTCCACCGCATTCTGGAAGGGACGAATGAAGTGATGCGGCTCATCATCGCCCGCCGCCTGTTGGCGGAGCCCGGGCTGGCGCTGGAGTAGCAGGAGGGCCGCCGTGCCCGGCAGCCCGCTCTGACGACGCGGTTGGCGTGGCTCGTCGTCAGGCTTTGTGAGCCAGCCGCAGGTCGGCTCCATTCAACCCTGTCATCATGGGGCAGGTTTTTTGACAAGGACAACGCAATGACAAGGATCAGGCTCGAATATCACGGTCACGTGGCTTACATCACCCTCGACCATCCTCCCGCCAACACCTGGACCCTCGCCAGCCTGCAGGCCTTCTTGCAGATGATGGTGGAGCTCGACAGCCGCCCCGACGTGGTGGCGCTGGTGATCCGCGGGGCCGGGGACAAATTCTTCTGTGCCGGCGCCGATCTCAACATGTTTGCCGACGGCAACCTGGAGCACGCCCGCGAAGTGGCCGAGGCCTTTGGCCGCGCCTTCGAGGCGCTGGCCCGCTTTCACGGGGTCAGCATCGCCGCCATCAATGGCTACGCCATGGGGGGCGGCCTCGAGGTAGCGCTGGCCTGTGACATCCGCATCGCCGAGCAGCAGGCCAAGCTGGGCCTGCCGGAGGCCTCGGTGGGCTTGCTGCCCTGCGCCGGCGGTACCCAGCGCCTGACCGAACTGGTGGGGCCGGGCTGGGCCAAGCGGATGATCCTCTGCGGCGAAAAGGTGAGCGCCACCCTGGCCTACGAGATGGGGCTGGTGGAAGAGGTGGTGAAGGAGGGCCACGCCTGGGAGGCGGCGCACCAGATGGCCCAGCTGGTGGAGCGCCAGAGCCCGAGTGCCCTGCGCGCCTGCAAGACCCTCATCAATCAGGGGCGCAGCAGCCATCGGGACGCGGCACTGCCGCTCGAGCGCAGCCTGTTTCTCACCCTGTTTGACGATGCCAACCAGCGCGAAGGGGTGGCCGCCTTCCTCGAGAAGCGAGCCCCGCGCTGGCACTACGACCAATCCAAGCCGGTAAAGAGTGAGGGAGTGAAGGATGAATGAGGTAATGATGGCGGCCCGCCATGTCGCAGGGGCTGATACCCTGTCTGCGGGGGCTCGCCATGAGTGAGCCTGTGCGCATCGAGACCCACCCCACGGCGGATGGCCGCCACATCGGCATGCTGACCCTAGACAGCCCCGCTTCCCTCAACGCCCTGAGCCTTGAGATGATCCAGTTGCTGCAGGCGGCGCTGACTCGCTGGGAGCAGGATCCGGCCATCGTCTGCGTGCTGCTGCAGGGGGCCGGCGAGAAGGCGTTTTGCGCCGGTGGCGACATCCGCTCCTTCTACTACCGCAAACAAGAGGCGAGCGAGTCGGCACTGTTTGGCTATGCCCGCGACTTCTTCGAGCAGGAGTACCGGCTCGATCACCACATCCACTGCTACAGCAAGCCCCTCATCTGTGTGGCGGACGGCATCTGCATGGGCGGCGGCATCGGTCTCTTTGCCGGAGCTGGTTTTAGAGTGGTCACCGAAAAAAGCCTGTTCGCCATGCCGGAGGTGACCATAGGTCTCTATCCGGATGTGGGGGCCAGCTGGTTTTTGAGCCGCATGCCGGGGCGGCTCGGGCTCTGGCTCGGCCTCACCGGGGCCCGCTTCAACGGGGCGGATGCCATCGGCCTGGGTATGGCGGATCACGCCATGGCGAGCCGCGAGCGGGCGGAGCTGCCGGCGCGCCTCGCCGCCCTCGACTGGTCTGACTCTGCCGATACTGGCGAGCAGATCGAGGGGCTGCTCGCCGGTTTGCAGCGATCCCTTGGCCAGACGCTGCCGGCCCCCGTGCTCTTGCCCCACCAGGAACGCATCGATGCGCTGTTGGCCGGCCGCTCCCTGCAAGGGGTGTTGGCACGCTTCGAGGGCGCCGAGCTGGACGAACCGGCGCTGGCCCTGGCGCGGGAGACCTGCCAGAGCGGCAGCCCCATCAGCCGCGCCATCCTCTGGCGCCAGTTCTGGCAGGCTCGACGTCAGTCGCTGGCCGAGGTGTTTGCCGACGAGCTGGCCCTCTCGGTCAACTGCGTGCTCAAAGGGGATTTCGTGGAAGGGGTGCGGGCGCTGCTCATCGACAAGGACAAATCACCCCGCTGGCAGGGCCCGCAGGCGGGCGAGGCCTGGCTGGATGACTTCTATCGCTGGCCCGAGGGGAGCAACCCCCTGCGTCCCTGCTGACGGGCGATCACATACAAGGAACAGACCATGACAAGGATTGGATTTATCGGGCTTGGCAACATGGGGGGCCCCATGGCCGCCAACCTGGCCAGGGCGGGGCACACAGTGCAGGTGTTTGATCTGGTGGCCGACAGCCTGACCCGGGCCATCGAGGCCGGCTGCATCGCCGCCGGCGATGCCCGCGAGGCGGTGAGCGGCTGCGAGCTGGTGATCAGCATGCTGCCGGCGGGCGAGCATGTGCGCAGCCTCTGGCTGGGCGAGAGCGCCGGTGAGCGGGGCGGGCAGGATCTGCTGGCGGCCCTGCCGCTCGGCGCCCTGGTCATCGACTGCTCCACCATCGATGTGGCCTCGGCCCGCCAGGTGGGGGCGGCGGCGCAGGCGCGCGGCATCCGTTTTCTCGATGCCCCCGTCTCGGGAGGCGTGGCCGGCGCGGCGGCGGGCACGCTCACCTTCATCGTCGGTGGCGAACAAGTGGATTTTGAGGCGGCCAAACCCGTGCTCGCCTGCATGGGGCAGAACCTGTTTCACGCCGGGGCGCTCGGCGCCGGCCAGATCGCCAAAATGTGCAACAACATGCTGCTCGCCATCCACATGGCGGGCACTGCCGAGGCGCTGGCGCTCGGGGTCAAGGAGGGGCTGGATCCGGGGGTGCTCTCCACCATCATGGGCAAGAGCTCGGGCAACAACTGGAGTCTCGAGCGCTACAACCCCTGGCCCGGGGTGATGGAAAACGTACCGGCGTCGCGCAACTATCAGGGGGGCTTCATGACCCGGTTGATGGTCAAAGACTTAGGATTGGCCATGGCGCTGGCCGAGCATGCCCACAGCGCCGTGCCGATGGGGGCCCTGGCCCGCAACCTCTTCAACCTGCACGCCACCAAGGGGCAGGGTGCTCGGGATTTTTCCAGCATCGTCGAACTTTATCTGGACAAGACAGAGCCGGGTTAAGGGCCGCTATCTACCTTTTTACCCGATAGTCTTTGACTCGACAGTTACCGGCCATCTCACCAGGAGCATTTATGGATATCACACAGAAAGTCATCGCCATCACGGGGGCGGGCAGGGGGCTGGGCCGCGCCATCGCCCTGAGTCTGGCGGAGCAGGGGGCGCAACTTGCGCTCATCGACGTCAACCGCACCGATCTGGAGGTGACCGAGGCGGAAGTGCGCAGCCGTGATGGCCAGTGCGCCCTGTTCGTCTGCAACGTGGCGAGCGAGCCGGAGGTCGAGGCGACCTTCGCCGCCATCCAGGGACAGTTCGGTGCCCTGCACGGCCTCATCAACTGCGCCGGCATTCTGCGCGACGGCATGCTGATCAAGGTGAAGGAGGGGGCGCTGACGGAGAAGATGAGCCTGGCCCAGTGGCAAAGCGTCATCGACGTCAACCTCACCGGCACCTTCCTGTGCGGGCGCGAAGGGGCGGCGCTGATGGCCACCGGCGGGGAGGGGGGCGTCATCATCAACATCTCCTCCATCGCCCGCGCCGGCAACATCGGCCAGAGCAACTATGCCGCCAGCAAGGCGGGGGTGGCCTCGCTGGTGGTCACCTGGGGGAAGGAGCTGGCCCGCCACGGCATTCGGGTGATGGGCATCGCTCCCGGGGTGTTTGCCACCGACATGACGGCGGTGATGAAGCCGGAGGCGATGGCCCGCATGCAGCAGGCCATCCCGGTGGGTACCCTCGGGCAGGCAGCGCAGCTGGCCCAGACGGTGCATTTTATTCTCGCCAATGACTATCTGTCTGGGCGGATGATCGAGCTGGACGGCGGCTTGCGCCTCTGAATATCGGCGCTCTGTTGCAGATGCTCCTGGCCCTCGGCGCAGGGGCATTTTTATTGAAACGTTTGTCAGCAGCCGGATTTGTCGACCTCGGCTGCAAGCTGCATTCTCATGCAGGTCTGATCCGTAAAAACGGGGCTCAGGTCATGGAAAAATGTGAAATATCAACGGGTCTTTCTTAATTTGAACCAGCTCACAGGCCCCCGGGGTCAGTGCTGTAAAATTGCGCGCGGTCAAGACGGTGCATGATTGACGGTACGAGGGATTGCGGTCGGAATAGTCATGCAATATAGTTGCCGCCTTTTTCACGGGGTACGGATTTCTAGCCCCTCCCATATTGCGCGCAGTATGAATACGGACGCTCTGCCGCCGCCTAATTAAACAGGATTGAGATGGACAAGAAACTGGGGCTTGGTGCCCTCATCTCGCTGGTGATCGGCTCCATGGTCGGTGCCGGAGTCTTCAGTCTGCCGCAAAACATTGCCGCTCATGCCAGTGCCGGGGCCGTCGCGCTGGGATGGGCCATCACCGGTATCGGCATGATCTGCCTCGCGCTGGTATATCAGAACCTCTCCATGCGTCGCCCGGATCTCGATGGCGGTATCTTCAGCTATGCCAAGGCCGGTTTCGGCGATTTCATCGGCTTCAACGCCGCCTGGGGCTACTGGCTCTGTCAGCTGCTGGCCAACGTCTCCTACGCCATCGTGGTGTTCAGTGCGCTGAGCTACTTCTTCGACACGCCGGACAAGGTCATCTTCGGTGACGGCAACACGCCGGTGGCCATCACGCTCGCCTCCCTGCTCATCTGGTCTGTGCATGCCCTGGTGCTGCGTGGCATTCAGGTAGCGGCGCTGGTGAACATCGTCACCACCATCGCCAAGATGGTGCCGCTCATCGTGTTCTGCGTGGCCATCCTGCTCGCCTTCAACATGGAGACCTTCACCCTGGATATCTGGGGTCAGGGCACCCCTGAACTGGGTTCGGTGATGGATCAGGTCAAGTCCACCATGAAGGTGACGCTCTGGGTCTTCATCGGCATCGAGGGGGCCGTGGTGGTCTCCGCCCGTGCCCGTCATCGCAAGGACGTGGGCCGTGCCACCGTGCTGGCGCTGCTGGGTGCCCTGGCGCTCTACGTGATGGTGACCCTGTTCTCGCTGGGGGTCATGAACCAGCCGCAACTGGCGGCCCTCAAGAACCCCTCCACCGCCATGATCCTGGAAGCTGTGGTCGGCCCCTGGGGCGCCTGGCTCATCAACATCGGCCTGGTGATCTCGGTGATGGGAGCCTTGCTGAGCTGGACCGTGCTGGCGGCGGAAGTGCCCTACATCGCGGGTAAGACCGGCGTGTTCCCTGGCTGGTTTGCCAAGGAGAACAAGAACGGCTCGCCGCAGGTGTCGCTCTGGTGCTCCACCTGCCTGGTGCAGACCTTCCTCATCATCATCTACTTCCAGAGCAGCACCTATCTGGCGCTGGTCAACATTGCCACCTCGGCGGCGCTGGTGCCCTACGTCTTCTCCGGCGCCTACGGGCTGAAGCTGGCGCTGAAAGGGGAGACCTACGCAGGCCAGCCCCATCAGCGCAAGCGCGACCTGTTCCTGGCGCTGGTGGCCACCGGCTACGGCTGCTGGCTGGTCTATGCCGCCGGGGTTGAGTACCTGCTGCTGGTGGCACTGCTCTACAGCCCCGGCATCTTCATCTACTGGAAGGCGCGCCAGCACCACGGGCTGCGCGGCCTCAACCGGCTGGAGCAGGGGATGACGGCGGCCCTGCTCGGTTGCGCGGTGCTGGCCTTCTACAAGGTGATGGACGGTACCATTCCCTTGAGTTAACCGGCACAATAAAGAGATGGCCCAAGGGCCATCTCTTTTTTTATGTGCAGCGCTCCATTTGTTCGCTGCACCGCCTCGGAAGGAATTTTTATGCTGTTTATGGGTTATCTGCTGCTGGGGGCGTTCGCCGGCATGCTGGCGGGATTGTTCGGCATCGGCGGCGGTCTCATCATAGTGCCCGTGCTGGTGCTGAGCTTTCACGCCCAGGGCGTTGCGCCCGACATCATTACCCATCTGGCACTGGGCACCTCGCTGCCCACCATGATCTTCACCGGCTTCAGCTCGCTGCGTGCCCACCAGGAGGCCGGTGCGGTCGACTGGGTGATGATCCGCCGGCTCGGCGCCGGCATGCTGGTCGGAGCCTGGCTCGGCGGCATGACCGCCAACCTGCTCAGTGCCAGCACCCTCAACATCATCATCGGCTGCTTCGCCTGGACCATGGCGCTGCAGATGGGGCTCAACCTCAAGCCCAAGGCGGAGCGTCATCTGCCGGGAGCGCTCGGCACCGGCATCGCTGGCACCGTCATCGGCTGGATGTCGGCCTTGTTCGGCATCGGTGGCGGCTCGCTGACCGTGCCTTATCTGAGCTGGAACAGCGTACCGATGCGCAACGCCGTGGCGGCCTCCGCCGCTTGCAGCATGCCCATCGCCCTGGCGGGCAGCCTCAGCTACCTCTACGCCGGCTGGAACAATCCAGACCTGCCAGAGTGGAGCCTGGGGTTCATCTACCTGCCGGCGCTGCTCGGCATCGTGCTCACCAGTACCCAGTTTGCCCGGGTGGGGGCCAAGCTGGCGCACCGGCTCTCTCCCCAGCGGCTCAAGCAGGCATTCGCCCTGCTGATGCTGCTGGTGGGCGCCAAATTCATGCTGTTTAGCTGAACCCTTGGCCAGATTGTTGAAAAATAAGGCGAACAGCATGAGCGAGGGCAGAAAGCCGTTGCATTGAGAGGCCAGTTTGCCTATTCTCCTAGCCGGTGGTCCTATTGGTCCTCTCGCATTGATAACCCGTCGACCTGGTCAGGACCGGAAGGTAGCAGCCAAGGCGGGGGACTCGAGTGCCGGGATGTGGCTGGTAGGGCCACCACTTGTTTCTGCAATTCATGTCGTCTAAACCATAAGTTGACATATCTAAAGCATAAGTTGACATGATCTTGCATCATAAGCTGACATAGCCTAAACCTGTAGTAAAGTAACAACAGGTTGGTGGTGTGTTATGTACCGTCGGCATCTCAAGCACTCCCGCGTAAAAAACCTCTTCAAGTTTGTCAGCGCTAAAATGAACACTGTATTTACAGTGGAATCGGCTTTGGAGTTCGATACCTGCTTTCATCTTGAGTACTCTCCTTCTGTCAAATTTTATGAGGCCCAGCCAGAAGGCTTCTATTACGAATTCGCTGGAAGGCAATGTCCCTATACTCCAGATTTTCGTTTAGTCGACCAGAATGACAGTGTCAGTTTTCTTGAAATAAAACCTTCAGATAAAGTCGCTGATCCTGATTTTCTCCATCGATTTCCGCTTAAGCAGCAGAGAGCCATTGAGCTTTCCTCCCCGTTAAAGCTCGTTACAGAAAAGCAGATCAGAATTGACCCTATTCTGGGAAATTTGAAATTGTTGCATCGTTACTCCGGCTTTCAGAGCTTTACTCCCCTGCACATGCAGCTTCTTGGGCTAGTGCAGAAGCTTGGTCGTGTATCATTGTTACGGTTATCTGATTCTATAGATGCGCCACCAGAAGAAGTCCTGGCATCAGCCTTGTCATTGATTGCCAGAGGGATCATGCAGAGTGATCTGACGGTACAGAAAATTGGTATTTCCAGTTTTGTGTGGGCTGGCGGTCATTCAGGCATTGACCATGGATAAGCATAATGGTGGATTGTTTGAGGATGAGTTCGTCATTCCTCAACCGTCGACCTCCACTTCCCCCATTGACGCCATTCAAGCTGTTTTACCTGCTACAGTGGATAGTTTTCCTTATGTTCTCAAGGTAGAGGCTCTGCATCGGCGCGACTATATTCTTTGGGTTGAAAAAAATTTGGCAGGAGGCTGGACAGAGAAAAACCTGACGCCATTGCTTGCTGACGCGGCCTTAGTCTTACCGCCTCCCACCCCTAATTGGCGAACACTTGCGCGTTGGAGAAAGATCTATATCCAGCATGGTAGGAAGCTGGTTTCTCTTATTCCTAAACACCAAGCGAAAGGTAACGCTCGAAGTCGGCTTCCACCTAGTGATGAGCTGTTTTTTGAGCAAGCTGTCCATCGTTATCTGGTGGGAGAGCAACCTTCAATCGCATCCGCATTTCAACTCTACAGCGATTCTATTCGAATAGAGAATCTCGGTGTTGTCGAAAACTCTATAAAAACTATATCTTATATGGCTTTTTATAACAGAATAAAAAAGCTGCCAGCTTATCAAGTCATGAAAAGTCGAAATGGTTCATATATAGCCGATGTTGAATTTAAGGCCATCGCTAGTCATAAACCGCCTAGCCGGATTATGGAGAGGGTAGAAATAGACCATACACCATTGGATCTACTTTTACTCGATGATGATTTATTAGTTCCCTTAGGGCGTCCTAGTTTGACATTGCTAATTGATGCTTATAGCCATTGTGTTGTAGGTTTTAATCTGAATTTCAATCAGCCTAGTTATGAATCTGTTCGTAACGCATTGCTCAGTAGCATTTCTAAAAAAGACTATGTAAAAAATAAATATCCATCGATTGAACATGAATGGCCATGCTATGGCAAACCAGAGACTTTGGTTGTTGATAATGGAGTTGAGTTTTGGAGTGCTAGCCTTGCACAGTCTTGTTTGGAACTTGGGATCAATATCCAATACAACCCAGTCAGAAAGCCATGGCTGAAACCTATGATCGAACGGATGTTTGGCATCATTAATCGCAAGCTTCTGGAGCCGATCCCTGGTAAAACCTTTTCAAATATTCAGGAAAAAGGAGATTACGACCCTCAGAAAGATGCAGTCATGCGCTTTTCCACCTTCCTAGAGATTTTTCATCATTGGGTCATCGATGTCTACCATTATGAGCCAGATAGTAGATATCGCTATATTCCAATTATATCTTGGCAACATGGAAACAAAGATGCACCTCCGGCACCTATCATCGGTGATGATCTGACGAAGCTTGAAGTAATCCTGAGCCTCAGCTTGCATTGTACGCACAGGCGAGGCGGCATTCAGCGCTATCATCTCCGCTACGATTCAGATGAGCTGGCTTCTTACCGTATGAATTATCCTGACCAGACAAGGGGAAAACGGAAAGTCCTCGTAAAACTCAACCCAAGGGATATATCTTATGTATATGTTTTTCTTGAGGACCTTGGCAGTTACATCCGTGTCCCATGTATTGACCCTATAGGTTATACAAAAGGCTTGAGCCTACAGGAACATCAAATTAATGTGAAATTACACCGAGATTTCATTAATGAACAAATGGATGTTGTCAGCTTATCCAAAGCACGAATCTATCTAAATGATAGAATAAAAAATGAATTAATTGAGGTCAGGCAGAATATTAGGCAGAGAAATGTCAAAGGAGTCAACAAAATTGCGAAATATCGTAATGTTGGCAGCCATGCAGAAACCAGTATTGTTCACGAACTCAATCATCCGGCCACAAATGAAGTGATTTCGAAAATGGAGAGCGCAAGTCAGCCAGAACACTGTGATGATTGGGATAATTTCACTTCTGGCTTGGAGCCCTACTGATGGATCTATCCTGTCATGATGCAGATAAGCTCAGGTCGTTTATCGAGTGTTATGTCGAGACCCCATTACTGCGGGCAATCCAAGAGGATTTTGATCGTCTTCGCTTTAACAAACAGTTTGCTGGTGAACCACAATGTATGCTGCTAACGGGTGATACCGGAACGGGTAAATCTTCCCTAATCCGTCATTATGCAGCCAAACATCCAGAGCAAGTCAGACATGGCTTTATTCATAAACCACTGCTCGTCAGCAGGATCCCCAGTAGACCGACTTTGGAATCTACCATGGTTGAGCTACTAAAGGATCTTGGTCAATTTGGTAGTTCGGACCGAATCCACAAGAGTTCTGCTGAAAGTCTGACCGAGGCATTGATTAAGTGTCTGAAACGCTGCGAGACAGAATTGATCATTATCGATGAGTTTCAGGAGCTCATCGAAAACAAGACCCGTGAAAAACGCAATCAGATTGCCAATCGGCTCAAATACATCAGCGAAACAGCCAAAATCCCGATTGTGCTAGTTGGTATGCCGTGGGCTACCAAAATCGCTGAAGAGCCACAATGGTCTTCGAGGCTATTGATACGCAGATCCATTCCATATTTCAAATTGTCGGATGATAGAGAAAATTTTATTCGCCTTATTATGGGATTAGCCAATCGTATGCCTTTTGATACTCAGGCCAGGCTGGAGACCAAGCATACAATTTACGCACTGTTCGCTGCCTGTTACGGTAGCCTACGTGCACTTAAACAGCTGCTGGATGAGTCAGTCAAACAGGCACTGGCTGCTCATGCCGAGACGCTGAAACATGAGCACATTGCAGTGGCATACGCGCTGTTTTATCCCGACCAAGTGAATCCGTTTTTGCAACCGATTGATGAGATCAAGGCTTGTGAAGTGAAACAATACTCGCGTTATGAAATTGATGCAGCAGGCAAAGAAGAGGTTCTAAACCCGCTGCAATTCACCGATAAGATCCCTATCAGTCAGTTACTAAAAAAGCGATAACGTGAAAATTTCCGCTGAGCATTAAAAACTAAGTATTGCTTAGTACACTTGTTCGTATAAGACTAAGAGAATCTTAGCTACCTGATCCTCAGCTAGCAGAGACCCCATGACAAACCCATTACCCATCAGACTCAAAGCAGCAAGAAAGGCGACGGGTCTGACTCAACAGCAGTTGGGGATACGATTAGGTATGGAACAGAGCACAGCTAGCGCCAGGATGAACCAGTACGAGAAGGGGAAACATGCCCCAGACTACCAGACCATGCAACGCATTGCTCAGGAGTTGGGTTATCCGGTGGCCTACTTCTACTGTGATGACGAACTGCTTGCTGAATTGATCTGCATGATGGCAAAGCTGTCAGAGGAGAAACAACGAGAGTTGCTACAGCAGTTGTCTGTCACCGAATATGCGGAATCACGAGATTCTGCGGAGTGACTCGGCCCTGTCGTTTGGTCGGCGAGCCTCCGTTTCGCCCATCAGCCATTCCTATGCTGGGATCGTATAGACAACACTGAGGTTAAGGAGTGCACATGCTGGTGAAAGCGGTGGTTCCAACCGAGCAGGTGGTAGATGTACGCTGCGATATCTGTGGCGAGAGCACGATGATGGCGGGGGAGCAGAACCATGCCACCTTGTCTGCCAACTGGGGGTATGGTTCCCGGCATGACGGGGAGCGGTATGAAGTGCATCTCTGCGAGAGCTGCTTCTTTGAAACCCTTGCGAATTTGCGCCAGTCCCATCGGCAAAACAATATGTTTGCGGATGATTACGAGCCAGCAGATCCCGAGCACTTTGGCCGAGTTGATAACTTGTTCTAGAAACATCGGCGTAATGTCTCCAAGGAGTAGACTGTAAGTGCCACGGGTAGAGGGAAGAGAGTCGGGGTGTGCTGCTGAGCTAAAAGTGTGTCTGCTCGAATGGTGATACCAAGGATATGTGCTACACCTAAAAACTAAGCAATATTTAGTTTTGGTGATCTTATGCATCTTCTTGTTCGACCTGAACCCTTCGCTGACGAGGCATTGGAGAGCTATTTTTTACGCTTGTCCCAAGAAAATGGTTTTGAGCGCTATCGCATCTTCAGCGGCTCAGTTCAGGACTGGCTTCACACGACGGATCATGCGGCAGCCGGGGCATTTCCATTGGAGCTATCAAGGCTCAACATTTTTCATGCAAGCCGATCTAGTGGTTTACGGGTCAGGGCCTTGCAACTTGTGGATAGATTGACTGACGGAGCTCCATTTCGTTTACTCCAGTTGGCACTATGCCATTCGGCCATCAGTTTTGGTAATCACTACAAAGCTGTACACAGGTCGGGCGTCGATATCCCGCTCAGTTTCATTCGGGTTCATCAAATCCCCTGTTGTCCAGATTGTTTGCGCGAGTCAGCGTATGTGCGTCAATGCTGGCACTTCAAACCCTATGTTGGATGCCATCGTCATGGTGGGAGATTGATTTATAGTTGCCCAGCCTGTGGTGAATCCCTTAATTACCTGGCCAGCGAATCGATAAATCATTGCCAGTGTGGCTTTGATTTACGTACAGCATCAACGGTCCCGGCCCAGCCCGATGAAATCCAATTGTCGGCATTGGCCTATGGTTGTTCATTTGAATCGTCCAATCCGCTGTTAGCCATAGGCTCCCTGAGTGCGCGATTTGGAGCTCTGTATTGGTATCAGCAGCGTTACCTCAGTGATCATGAGGCAGTGCGTGACGACAGGGCCCTTACAAAAGCCATCGGCCACTTTACTGCATGGCCTGACGCTTTCTGGCGGGAGTTACAGCAGATGGTGGATGATGCATTGGTCAGGCAAACCAAGCCGCTGAATCATACCAATTTTGTGGATGTTTTCGGGAGCGTAGTGGCTGATTGCCGTCAGATCCCAATGCGCAATACGGGGCAGAATTTTATACTCAAAAATCTGATCGGTTTTTTGACCGACTTGGTCGCCCGCCATCCTCAGTGCAGGGTCGCAAATGTAGGAGATCTTCTGCTCTCAGCAGTAGACGCCGCAACGTTGTTATCCACCTCTGTTGAGCAGGTTCGCCGTTTACACCATGAGGGATTTTTGCCGCTGTCTATCAGACCGGCTAGCCGAAATACGGTATCGCCTCATCGGGCAGTGTTTCACCTCCGACACGTAGTCGAGTTACGCCAGGCGCGTATGCAGTCCCATCATGATCACAGTTCAACCTATCTACCTGCATGGTGACGATAATGCATATCGAGGAGCTATTGGACATTGAGGATCATGGTGAGCGCGACAGACAGTTAAGACGCTATCTTGCTCCCTATTCTGCGGAGATAGGTGTCGATGGTGCAGAGAAAATGGCATTGGTTGTGCTGCTGAATCTGACGCTCAAACGCGATAGGGTAGAAAGTCTGTGTGATGAGGGTCTCGCCAGGCAACTTTTGAGCGATGAGGGGCACATCACGAATTGCCTACATACGGTTCGCTGGCTGCACACTCACAATCTGAAATATCCTGATGCTCGGGTCAGTGGTGAGCGGCTCATAATAAATGCACCACCGCTGATCCCGGGTGTTATCAGCAGCGCAGGTTTACCCATGAGAATGGGCTGGGCCCATGATAGTTCTGATATAAACCTTGCCAAGCTTTTTGGCACTTCGTTTCGATACCGCGATGACAGCACTAATCTGGCATTACAGCTAGTAGCCAGGAGTAAGACGTGGGAGCAGGCGTTGATAGGGTTAGGGTTGACGCAACAGCAACTTGATATCTGGTGCCAGTTGTTAGCGAGTAATTTGGAGAACAACACGTTCCCGACTGTAGTGAGTCCCTTTTCAAAACAGGTGCGTTTTCTGTACCAGGGTAATTACTGCGTAGTCACACCCGTCGTCAGCCATGCACTGCTTGCCCAGCTACAAAATGTGGTTCATGAAAAGAAATTGCAGTGTACCTATATACATCATGATCATCCGGCCAGCGTAGGGAGTCTGGTCGGTGCCCTTGGTGGCAAGGTAGCTGTACTCGATTACCCTCCGCCAGTTAGTCCGGACAAAGCCCGCAGTTTCTCACAGGCCCGCAAACATCGGCTGGCAAATGGCCAGAGTCTGTTTGATCGCTCGGTTTTCAATGACCATGTGTTTATTGATGCGCTGAAGCATGTGATATCTAGGCCAGGGTTGACCCGAAAACAGCAGCGGCAATTGCGGCTATCGGCCCTTCGCTACCTGCGGCGCCAATTGGCGATATGGTTAGGACCAATAATAGAGTGGCGGGATGAGATAGTGAGCAGTGGGCGTGGGGAGCCTGGTAACCTGCCATCAGGGGGGTTGGAGCTGGAGCTCATCACCCAGCCCAAAAAAATGCTACCTGAGCTCATGCTACAAGTGGCAGGCAGATTTCATCTTGAACTGCAAAACCATTCAGCAGGTAGGCGCTTTGCGTTTCATCCCGCGTTGATGGCACCGATTAAAAGTCAGATTTTATGGTTGCTCAGGCAGTTAGCGGACGATGAGGAAAAGGATGAGCCACACCCTCCAACATCTTGTTACTACCTGCATTTGTCAGGCTTAACCGTTTACGATGCCTCAGCTCTGGCAAATCCCTATCTGTGCGGTATTCCGTCGCTCTCAGCGTTGGCTGGATTTTGTCATGACTATGAACGTCGATTGCAGTCATTGATCGGCCAATCGGTTTATTTTCGAGGGCTGGCTTGGTACCTAGGTCGTTACAGCCTGGTGACTGGGAAGCATCTACCTGAGCCTAGCAAATCGGCGGATCCTAAGTCTGTTTCAGCCATCCGTCGTCCCGGCCTACTTGATGGGAGATACTGTGATTTGGGCATGGACTTGATTATCGAGGTACATATCCCAACTGGTGGATCCTTGCCATTCACAACTTGCCTTGATTTGCTGCGAGTGGCGCTGCCTGCTCGCTTCGCAGGAGGGTGTTTACATCCACCATCGCTGTATGAAGAGTACAACTGGTGCACTGTTTACCAAGATAAAAGTACGCTGTTTACCGTGTTATCTCGATTGCCACGATATGGGTGTTGGATATACCCGTCTGATGCCGATCTACGCAGTTTTGAGGAACTCAGTGAAGCATTAGCACTAGACCGTCGATTACGTCCGGTTGCGACTGGTTTTGTCTTTCTTGAAGAACCCGTTGAGCGGGCTGGAAGTATCGAAGGCCAGCATGTCTACGCAGAATCTGCAATTGGTACGGCACTCTGTATCAACCCCGTTGAAATGAGGCTAGCAGGCAAAAAACGGTTCTTTGGCGCTGGCTTTTGGCAGTTGAATGATGCGAAGGGGGCTATCCTGATGAATGGTTCAGCAAACACGGGGTAAATGCATGGAACTGTGCACTCATCTCAGCTATAGCCGCTCGCTATCTCCCGGCAAGGCGGTGTTTTTCTACAAAACAGCAGAATCTGATTTTGTACCGCTGCGGATCGAAGTGGCAAAGATTAGCGGGCAAAAATGTGGCTACACGGAGGGGTTTGACGCCAATTTAAAGCCGAAAAATATTGAGCGATATGAACTGGCATACAGCAACCCCCAAACGATCGAAGCGTGTTATGTTCCCCCGAACGTTGATGAGCTGTATTGCCGTTTTTCGCTCAGGGTAGAGGCCAATTCAATGCGGCCGTATGTTTGCTCCAACCCTGATGTTTTGCGCGTGATGATCGGGCTGGCGCAGGCCTACCAGCGACTCGGTGGATACAATGAATTGGCCCGCCGCTACAGCGCTAACGTGCTGAGGGGAATCTGGTTGTGGCGCAATCAATATACCCAAGGAACCAAAATCGAGATCAAAACTTCGCTGGGTTCCACATACAATATCCCAGATGCTCGTAGGCTGAGTTGGTCGGGCGATTGGCCAGAATTGGAACAAAAACAACTAGAGCAGTTGACTAGCGAGATGGCGAAAGCTTTGAGTCAGCCCGATATTTTCTGGTTTGCCGATGTAACAGCCTCCCTGAAAACGGGTTTTTGCCAAGAAATCTTCCCCAGTCAAAAATTTACCGAACGACCAGATGATCACAGCGTGGCAAGCCGCCAGCTAGCTACTGTCGAATGTAGCGATGGTCAGCTAGCGGCCTGTATCAATCCGCAGAAAATTGGTGCTGCACTGCAAAAAATTGATGATTGGTGGGCAAATGACGCAGACCTGCCGTTGCGAGTACATGAGTATGGAGCCAATCACGAGGCGCTAACAGCATTGCGTCATCCTGCAACCGGCCAGGATTTTTATCACTTGCTAACAAAAGCAGAGCAGTTTGTCACCGTTCTGGAGTCGTCTGAAGGGGGTGGGGTTGAGCTACCTGGAGAAGTTCACTATTTGATGGCTGTCTTAGTGAAAGGTGGATTGTTTCAGAAAGGGAAGGGGAGATGACCGAAAACCGTTATTTTTTTGCTATCCGTTACCTATCTGATGATGTTGATTGTGGCCTGTTGGCAGGCCGTTGTATATCAATACTCCATGGTTTTCGCCAAGCCCATCCTGGTATCCAGATCGGTGTAGCCTTCCCAGAGTGGAGTGATAGAGATCTCGGTCGTTCTATCGCCTTCGTCAGTACGAACAAATCCTTGTTGGAACGGTTTAGAGAGCGGTCCTATTTTCAAGTGATGCAGGCGGATAATTTTTTTGCGCTCAGTCTTGTGCTGGAGGTGCCAGATACCTGCCAGAATGTCAGGTTTATTCGTAACCAGAATCTGGCAAAACTGTTTGTAGGAGAGCGGAGGCGACGACTAGCCAGAGCTAAACGTCGGGCAAAGGCACGAGGCGAAGCATTCCAACCCCATATGCCAGACGAGACTAAGGTGGTTGGGGTTTTTCATTCAGTTTTTATGCAAAGTGCCAGCAGTGGACAAAGTTACATTCTGCACATTCAGAAGCATCGGTACGAGCGAAGCGAAGGCCGCGGGTATAGCAGTTATGGACTGGCATCCAATGATCTCTACACGGGATACGTTCCAGACCTGGGAACGATTTTTTCAACCCTTTTTTAGAATGGTCTATCCTTAGCAAGGTAAAACAAGCAGTTAGAGAAACCGCAGAATGATGGTCAAATTACAGCGATGCTATTTTTCCCTTTTCATTCAAAGTATTACGTTTGCATGCGCACAGTGAACTGCCGTATAGGCAGCCAAGAAAACAAAACGCCGACAGGCCTGTTCATCCAGGCTGTGAACTGCCGTATAGGCAGCCAAGATTAGGACTGGAAGAAATCATCCAAGTTGGGGACTATATTCTGCCGTAGAGGCAGATATTATTATGTAGCCCAGCCTTATGGCTGGGCGTTTTAATTTTGGGGAAGGAGTAAAAGTTATCAAATATGCAGAGCAATAGCTGAAACTGGTACAGTTTTCCGAGGCCCCGTAGTTACTCAATGAGGGTCTAAATTCATTGGGTCAAAGTGATTCTTGGTTGGCGATTCTGTAAGTTTTGATTTCTTAAGTTTTTGTCTCTCTAGAAACAGGTAGAGGGAGGCTATACCGAACAAAGTCATAAACGCGTAAAATAAGGCAAGAATGACAATGCTATTCATGTGTACCCTCGGCATTTAGTTGCTATCACCGAACAGTTCAAGACTGGTACAAAGTGATTTTCTAGGTTCAGTTCATTCTTCTTCACTTTGAGTCATTTGGCAATACTGCTATACTGTCCTTGCAGCCCTAGATTCAGTCCTCTCCCAGCAACCATACTGGTGATGACACTAGGTTCGTTCTAGCCCTGTTATGCAGGGCTACCTCAATTTAACGACAAACCCGCCACTAGGCGGGTTTGTCGTTTCAATGTGAGAGAGATTGCTGTTGCTCTGTACCTAGTGGGTCAATTTTTAGTCGGCATTGATAGTTCGATAAAATACCTCCTTTAGCGTGTAAAGAGTGATTACCTGCCAAAGCGTGTAATTATTGAAATACCTGTTATAGCGTGTACATTGAGAGGGTGTCAGCAATCGGGTATGTCGAATCATGAAAGTAACCAGCGCTAAGCAACTAAGCGCCTATCTCAAGGATGCTAGGTGTTTGCAAAAACAGTCTCAGGGCAAAGTGGCCGACAAGGTCGGTATCAGGCAAGACACTGTCTCCAGTTTTGAGCTCAATCCCGAGTCAACCAAGCTGGGTACCTTGTTTAAGATCCTCGCAGCACTGGAGTTATCCCTCGATATCAAACCCCGCACCGATCCACCAGAGAGCCCTTCGTCAGGCTGGAAAGGGGAGTGGTAAGCCTGTGGGTGTACATGAATGGATACCATGTGAGCTCCTTTACCAAGACAACTATCGGTGCCCGCCAATTCCAATACGATGAAAGGCATGTATTCCTCCTCAAAGTCGGAACAGCTTTTTGATTTCGTTCTCTGCCGTCACCGGCATCTCATCCTTTTCATACTGACGAACATTGGCCACGATGGTTTTCGCGCGCGTGATTTAGTTGTTCACCCTCTGAGGGTATGAGGGGCTCGTATTCAGATTGTCGATGACTGCGAAGAAATAATCCTTCTGGTTTGTCTGAAACCAGAAGCTCAGGCCGCAGACCCATTTCTCCATTTCGAAGGAGGAGCGAAACGGAAAACCTGCGGTCGCATTCCAGTACTTGAACAGCCGAATGGACGGCTTGATCAGCGATTTGTTCTCTTTGTTCTTTGTCTCAAGCGTTGCATTGAAATCATTCGGGTTGGTCGTCATCCAGCCGCCATAGCCATCCGGAATCTGCAACTCGCCAAGCCACGTCATTGTAGCGGGCACGAGGTCGAACTTGATGTGGTTCAGTTCCAAGACGATTGTTGGACTGGACTGGCGGATCTCCGAAGAGTGGTAGTACTTTTCAACGAAAGCCTTTAGCCGGTTCAGATAGGTCTGTGGCGTGGCGTTGTTCTCGCTGAACACGATCATGTAATCGATATCCGAACGCTCGTCCATAGAGCGCGGTAAAATGGTCCCCCGCGTCGATGAGCCGAAGCGGAAGTGCTGTTTGAACACACCGTTGGCGAAATGCTGACCAATTCGAGTTTGCAGCGTAGAAATCGAGGTCGTGATAGACGACTGCTCGGTAGCAGACAGCACAGCACTGCTGGCTGTGTCCGTCAGAAAACTCAATACCGACATTCTGTCATTTCTCCTTGTCCACTTTGTGGGTAGCTTCGCCTTCCTCGATGCCTTTGCGTGCAGCGACAAATGCGCGCCGTGGAATACTCGGGCTCTTCTGGTTCAGCTCATTGCGTGCAGAGGAGAGAGCCTTCAATCTCTCAGGAAACTCTCCCAGCCGATCGATCTCAAGTAGTTCGATCTCACGAAAAAAACGGGCTTCATTCCGAAGAGCCAAAAATTGTCCGGCAGCTGCCCGATGCATTGCTGCGCGCTCGTTGGGCTTGAGAAAGGTCATCAACCCCGTCAGTAGCGACGCCAGCAAGGTGAAAGCACTGGCCCACTCAGGTTGGCTTTTGGATTTGACCCCATAGGTCCAGACACTTTTTCCCGCTTAGGGTTGTGATACCCGACTGCGCAGAAATTCCCGTGGT
>NZ_JAPCIT010000014.1:0-13860 GCF_027707385.1 Aeromonas sp. QDB54
ACTAGTACTGAACATAGCTCCAAGACTACCTCTTAAGTTAAGAGGGGCGAAGTGTCTGGATCTTCAAGGGGCCAATCAGTGACCCTCTGTGGCCAAGAAGTCACCCTCGAATACTTCCAACGTGTCCAAGCCCCTTTGCTCATTGACGCCCTTCACTGGTCAGTACCAACCTTGGTCAACTGGATGGAGTCCGCAGGGGTTCCCCTTGGTCAGTTCGCCAGAGTACCCAAGGTGCAGAACTTCCTGATTGAACGGGAAGAAGAACGCCAAGCAGCCGAGAAGGCCCGCAAAGAGGCGGAACACCGAGCATGGTACAATAGCCCTTCACAGGTGGCCCAACGTGCCCGAGACTCTGAGGCACTACACCAAGCCCGTCTAAAACACTCGCAGGAAATGCGTAGTGGTAAGGTCTCCCGCCCCCGTGGTGGTGATGTCGATTACGCACCGACCATCATGTTCGATTAATGGCTATCAACTACCGCAGCCGAGCTGTAAGCAACTCGAAGGTGGGACGCAATGTCCTGCCTTACAAGACCCCGAAGTATCAGCCTAAGGCGAAGCAAAAGACTTCCAAAGCACACCACCAAGCAGTAGCGCCAGCTACGCCACACTACCCGCCCACTACCACCAACAGTAACCACAAAGGAGACCAATAAAATTATGACTATTCGTGCCGCTTATAACCCTTCCGAGCTTTCCCTTGATTCCATGGTCAACGAGAGCGCCCTTCGCGTAACCGTGACCGACCTCAACGCCGAGGTGCCATACCGTAACCGTATTGAGACCGACAACGAGTCCGCCATTGAGCTGACTAATACAGGGGCCTCTAGCGTCTACTTGAAATGTCTAGGCGATAATCTGAACACCATGTTGAACTCTGGTGAATGGGCCGCTGCTATCTCCGAAGAGTCCCACTTTCGTGTCCACCGTGCAGGCGATGAACCTACCCCGATTGTGGTGCCGACCATGGCAAATCGTACCCTGACCGTTAACATGAAAGACCCTTACACCAACAACAAGATTCCGGCAAAGCTGACAGTCCGCCAAGGTGAGACAGTTCGGTCTAAACCCGTGGAAGACTCCTTGATGATTTCCCTGTGCCTTGAGCGTTTCGACAGTGAGGTTGATGGGGTGATTACCGCTAACACCATGCGGTCAGAAATCGCGTCTATCGCGGAGCAGTTGGACACTGTGGTGACCGAAGGCATTATCAAGACTCTGGTCGAGCACAAGAACAATGCCCAATACCTGTCTAGGCAGAAGGTAGCCCTCAAGGCTGGTCAATCGTTCGCTGAACGCCTGGAAGCCATTGAAGACGCCATCGACCATGCGCAGATTGTTGGTAAGCAATTCGGTAACGACATCTCTGATTTCACTATTGGGTTTAACGCTCGGACTATGCGTGACCTGCAACGAGCTGCCCGACGTGCTGGTGCTGCCGATGTAGCCGCTTACCTTGGCTGTGACGTCTATTCCTTCAACGGTAACTCTACCGATGGTGAAGACATTCAGATGGTTGTGGCTCCCCGTCGTTACTGTGCGGTCTCATTCCGTGAACAAGCCGATGGCACCATCTTCGATATTATCGTGAGCCGTCAGGCAGACAAGCAGTCCACTACTTTGGAGCTGATGGGCGTTGCAGATTTGCTAGTTGCTGGTTTCACCAAGGCCAAGACCGAAGACGGTAAGGACGTTGACGTAACCTTACCGCTGGTACAGGTCTATACCGCTGGTGTGGACACCCGGTAATACCCCCCCCCTGAATAGCCCTTAACGTTGCCGCTTCGCAAGAGGCGGCTCTTTTAAGTGTTATGTAATAACACTGCATTAATCCATCTGGACAAAGGAGGTACCACATGTCTAAACCAACGAGGTACTGCTGGCCCTTCTCAAAGCCAAGCCTCTGTACGCCCTGCTGGCTACCTTGCTGACCATGCTAGGGGTAGCCCAAGGGGAAGCCATAGCGGGCCACCTACAGGCGCTAATGGCGCTGTTGATACCCTGATAGCGCAGACGGGTCGTAGGCTAGTATTCTTGACACCATGAAGGCACCAGCGTAGCATTTTAGACACACCCCCAAATCACCAAAACTCTAATCTAATGAAGAACATGCATGTCTTGCTGCTGTGCGGCGGCGGTGGCTCCGAGCACGAAGTCTCTCTGCGAAGCGCAAATTTTCTCGAGCAACAGCTCGGTCTTTTGCCTGGGGTCGACGTGACCCGGGTCGAGATGTTTGCCGACCGCTGGCTCAGCGCCGACGGCCGCGAATGCAAGCTGGGGCTGGACAAGCTGCTGTCGTTTGACAGCGTGGCCCGTCCGGTGGATTACGTGGTGCCCTGCATCCACGGCTACCCTGGCGAGACCGGCGACCTGCAATCCTTCCTCGAGCTGGCGGGCCTGCCATATCTGGGCTGCGACGCCGAGGCGAGCAAGATCTGCTTCAACAAGATCAGCACCAAGCTGTGGCTCTCCGCCATCGGCATCCCCAACACCCCTTATCTGTTCCTGACCGAGCAGAATGACGCGGCGCTGAGCGAGGCGAAAGCCGCGCTGGCCAAGTGGGGCAAGGTCTTTATCAAGGCGGCCTCCCAGGGCTCTTCCGTCGGCTGCTACTCCGCCAGCAACGAAGCGGATCTGGTGAAGGGCATTGCCGATGCCTTCGGTTATTCCGAGCAGGTACTGATCGAAAAAGCGGTCAAGCCGCGCGAGCTGGAAGTGGCGGTGTACCAGTACGGTGACGAGCTGGTGGCCACCTACCCGGGCGAGATCTGCGTGCCGCAGGACAAGTTCTACACCTATGAAGAGAAGTACAGCAGCGCCAGTCACACCGAGACCGCACTGCGTGCCGAGGGGCTGACCCAGGCGCAGGCTGACGCCATTCACGAGTACGCGCTCAAGGCGTTCCGTCAGCTCAAACTGACCCACCTGTCGCGCATCGACTTCTTCCTGACCGAAGAGGGCGAGATCCTGCTGAACGAAATCAACACCTTCCCGGGCATGACCTCCATCTCCATGTTCCCGAAACTGCTGGAGCATCACGGTCACCGCTTCGCCGATTACCTTGAGCAGATCCTGCGCAAGGCGGTCTGAGGCCGGCGCCCGAGCAGGGCTAGCTGAATGATGAATAGGGGCCTGCGGGCCCCTCTGTCGTTGTTGCGGTAGGCGATGTCACATGGGGTCAGGGGTGAACAGCCAGATGTGCGCCCCTTGTGGATCTGCAATCAGGGCCATGCGCCCGACCCCCGGGATATTCATGGCGGGCACCACCACGCTGCCACCGTGCTGGTTGACCCTGAGCACCCTGGTATCGACGTCATCCACCGCGATATAGGTTGCCCAGTGGGGTGGTACGCCGGCCATCTCGGGATTGCCCCGGGTGGCCTGCACGCCGGCGATCGGCCTGCCATTGGCAACCAGCATGGGGTAGTCGCCGCCTTCCATCGCCATGGTCTGGCTCTCCCAGCCGAGCACCTCGGTGTAGAAACGGATCCCGGCCTCGGCATCGGGCAGATAGAGCTCGTGCCAGGTGAAGGTAGTGCCTTCGGCCAGAGCGTGCTCGCGGGCAATATCTTGTTCTGCCATCGTCGTCCTCCTGTGTCCCATGCGTGGGTGCATGGGTTGACGACCAAGTATAGAGAGGCGTGGCCTCCCGGCTTGCCCCGGATGGGGGGCCTTGCTGCGCGGTGGACGGCTCGCTACAATCTGCCCCCTTTTTGTCCTGCCACAGGCATCGCCAGAGCCGCGTTCCATGAAGCCAATTCCCGATCACGCCGTCAATCGCCTGCGCATCTGGCGCAAGAGCGTCTCGACCCGACCCTTTCTCGCCCGTGGCGGCAGCGTGCCGCGCTGCGAAGCCTGTCAGCTGCGCCACGACTGGTGTGCCTGCGAATGGCGCCCCGAGCTCAAGGCCGAGGCCGGCTTCTGCCTGCTGATGTACGACAGCGAGCCGATGAAGCCCTCCAACACCGGCCGTCTTATCGCCGATGTGCTGCCGGATACCACCTGGGCGTTTCTCTGGTCGCGCACCAAGCCCCATCCCGAGCTGCTGGCCCTGCTGGCGGATCCCGCCTGGCAGCCCTATGTGGTGTTTCCCGCCTGCGAGAAGGCGCCGACCCGGCTCACCTCGGTGGTGACCCCGCTCCCCGGCAAGAAGCCGCTGTTCATCCTGCTGGACGGCACCTGGCCCGAGGCGCGCAAGATGTTCAACAAGAGCCCCTATCTGGACGGCTTGCCGGTGCTCTCCATCAAGCCCGATGCGCTCTCCACCTATGGCATGCGGGTAGCGCACTGCGACGAGCACCTGTGCACCGCCGAGGTGGCGGCCTGCGTGCTGGAGGTGGCCGGCGAGCTGGCGGCGGGGCAGGCACTGCAGCTCTGGTTCAATCTCTTCAGCAGCCGCTACATGGCGGGCCGGGTCAGCCGGGCTCCCGGTGAGGATGAGGCCCATCTGCAGCAGGCGCTGGCCGACATCAAAGGCGATGGGGCTACCTGCGCGCCCGATGCTGCCTGAACAAGGTGGGTGAGGGGGCCGGCATGCTTGCCAGCCGCTTCACCGGGGGCATTCATTGATGAAAATCAGGAATCAATTGCCTGCCACTGTTTCGTTAGCTTCATGAGCCAAGCCCCATTAGGATAGCGACCAGCGTTGTTCATCAGGCTCATGGCGAGCCTGCGCCGTGCGGGCCCTTGCCGGCCCCGTCAATGTTGTGAGGCTATGGATGGAATTGGAACTGTTTACCCTGCTTGCCCTGTTCGGTGTGGCCCTGGTGGCCGGCTTTATCGATGCCATTGCCGGCGGGGGCGGCCTGCTGACGGTGCCCGCCCTGCTTGCCACCGGCATGCCGCCGGCGCTGGTGCTTGGCACCAACAAGCTGCAGAGCAGTTTCGGCTCCTTCTCCGCCACCTGGTTCTATGCCCGCAAGGGGCTGCTGGAGTGGCACATCATCTGGCCGGCGGTGATCTGCACCTTCATCGGCGCGGCGCTCGGCACCCTGGCGGTGCAGACCATCGACGCCGCCATCCTGGAGCGGTTGCTGCCCTTCCTGCTGATGGCCTTCGCCTGCTACTTCTTCTTCTCCCCCCGGGTGAGCGATGCCGAGAGCTCTCGCCGCCTCGCTCCCATGGCGTTCGCCCTGCTGGTGGGCGGCGGGGTGGGCTTCTATGACGGCTTCTTCGGACCGGGCACAGGGTCGTTTTTTGCCATCGGTTTCGTGGCGTTGGCGGGTTTTGGCATGGCGCGGGCTACTGCCCACACCAAGCTGCTCAACTTCACTTCCAACATCGCTTCGCTGCTGTTTTTCGCGCTGGGTGGCAAGGTGGTGTGGAGCGTCGGCTTCTGCATGGCGCTGGGCCAGTTCATCGGCGCCCGTTTCGGCTCGAAAATGGTGCTCAAGCAAGGGGTAAAGCTGATCAAGCCACTGCTGGTGACCGTCTCCTTGCTGATGTCCGCCAAGCTGGTGTGGAGCCAGTACCCCGAGCTGTTTGCCTGGCTGGGGTAAGCGCTTTTCGCTGAGACCGGCAGTCAACACAAGGGGGCCCGATCCGCAAGATCGGGCCCCCTTGTGTTGTGGCGCTCAGCCGGCCAGCGGTTGGAAGTGGGCTTGCAGGGCCTGCACCAGCTGGGCGATGCGCGCACGCTTGAGGCTGTTTGGCCGATAAACCAAATGCAGCGGACGGGCGAGCCCGGCGAGGGGGCGAGCCTGGGTCCCCTGTGCGCCGACCAGCGCCAGCAGGCCGGCCGGCAGCAGCACAGGGCCGATGCCGGCCTTGGCCAGCTCGATCAGCGCCAGGTAGGAGTCGAGCTCCATGGCGGGGATGAGGCCAAGGGCCGCCAGCGGTTCGCGCAGGTAGCGGTTGGAGGGGTTGTCCAGATCCATGGTGAGGATCTGGCGCAGCCCTTGATCGGCGTTTTCCCCCTCGCGCTGATCGCCTTCCACCAGATAGAAGGGCTCCTCCAGCAGCAGTCTGGCCTCCAGGCCATGGCCGGGCGGCAGGCGCCCGGCGCAGATGCCGAGCAGGGCGTCGCCGCTGCGCACCCGCGCCAGAATGACCGGAGTGTGGTGGGTGGAGAGGGCAAGGTGGGGATCCTGTCGCAGGTAGTCGTGCATGAAGCGGGCGAGGTAGCCCGCCAGCAGGGTCTCGGAGCAGGCGACGGGCAGGGGAGTGAGGTCGGTGAGGGTCTGGCTGTCGGCCAGCACCCCCTTCATCTCGGCGAGGCTGGGAGCGACCCGGGCCAGCAGCTCTTGTGCCTGAGGGGTGAGCCTTATCTGGCGCCCGTCCGGCTCGACCAGCTTCTTGCCGAGGCGCTGCTCCAGCTGGGCGATGCGCTTGCTCACCGCCGACTGGCTGATATAGAGCCGGCTGGCCACCTTGGCCATGGTGCCTTCGCTGGCCAGCAGGCAGAGTGTCTCCAGCCCTTCCAGTAACATATCGCCTCCCGTTGTCTGCGTAGGAAGGCGTTACCTTAGGGGCTGACGGGGTTGGGATCAAGCATCCTTCGCCGCCCTGGCGGGGCGCAGGCGCCACTCCCGCAGGGGCGGTGTGAAGATCACCAGGTTGCCAAGTAGGCTGATCATGACCCCCACCACCGACACCGGCTGCCAGACGAACCCCTCGTAGAAGGTGGAGAGCGTCAGCGCCACCAGAGGGAATAAGACGGTGGCGTAGGAGGCCTTGCTGGCGCCGATCCGCCCCACCAGAGTGAGGTAGGCGGTGAAGGCGATGACAGAGCCGAACAGGGCGAGATAGACCATGGCCGCCAGGTAGTGACCATCGGTCGGGATCACCAACTGCTGGCCGAGGAGGGTGACCCAGCCCAGCAACAACACCACCCCGTAGATCATGCCCCAGGGCACCAGTTGCAGCACATGGTAGCCCTGGCGCTGGCCGCGGGCCGAGACCAGGTTGCCGAGCGAGAAGCAGAGGGTGCCGCCGCAGGCGAGCAGCAACCCCTTCCAGCCGTTTGCACCCAGTTGGGCATCCGCCAGCACCGGCCAGAACAGCAACAGGGTGCCAAGGAGCCCCAGCAAGGATCCTTGCAGCCAGCGCAGGCCGGGTCTTTTCCCCTCGAACAGCCAGAGGTTGAGGCCGTTGAAGATGCTGGCACTGGCGAAGATCACCGCCGACAGGCCGCTCGGAATGTAGAGGGTGGCGTGGTAGAAGCAGAGGAAGTTGGTGGAAAAGAGCAGGCCGCCGAGCAGGGCGGCATAACGCTGGCCGGCCCAGGGCAGGCGCGGAAAGCGGCCTCTGGCGGTGAGCAGGGCAAACAGCGCCAGCGCCGCCAGGGCGAAGCGATAGAGCACCGAGACCTCGATGGGAATGGGGCCAAGCTGCCAGGCGATGGCGATCCAGGTGCTGCCCCAGATAAGGACGGTGGCAAGATAGAGCATCAGATTCATGGGGTATCCGGTGAGATGACAACGACATGGGATCAGCATGCAGCGGGCGGCGGTGGCGGGCTTACACCATCTTGCGGTTTTTTACAGGCAGCCGCAGCCTTTGCCGCCGCGCCGCGTTAAGATGGCGCACAAGGGCCATCAGGCAAGCAACAAGAGGAACAGAGCAGGTGCTGCAGACTAAGCCGGCGGGAGTATTCGATGCACTGGTCAGCACGGGCGCGCGCCTGGAGAACGCCTGCTGGCTGGAACCCGGCCTTGGCGTCGCCAGCTGGCGCAACTGTTACGATCAGACCCGCTACCACAAGCCGGGCCACCATACCCTGAGTGTCTACCTGCAAGGGGGCGAGCAGACCGAGCGACTGGACGGCCCGGGCGGCCACGGCGGCACCGGCAAGGTGTGCATCATGCCGGATCACCACAGATCCGAGTGGCTGGTGCGCGAGGAGTTTCGCTTCTTCCACCTCTACTTCACCCCGGCCCACCTGACCCGCATCGCCGAAGAGGTGTGTGACAAGGAGGGGCGCCACCTGCTGCTGGAAGACAAGACCTTCATCGACGATCCCAAGGCCGCCACCCTGGTGCAGGGCCAGCTGATGCAGCTGGACTGGCAGCACCAGGTGGATCGGATGGCGCTCTCCCACGGCGCCTGGATGCTGATGCTGCACGCTTATCGCCACCACACCCGGGAGGCGCCGCCCCTGCCCGAGGTGCGCGGTGGCCTGGCGCCGGCGGTGATCCGGCGGGTGCAGGAGTACCTGCTGGCCCATCTGGCCGAACCTGTCACCCTGGCCGCGCTGGCGCAGGAGGCGGGCCTGAGCGAATACCACTTCGCCCGCATGTTCGGCCAGAGCCTCGGCTGCCCGCCACACCGCTACCTGCTGGGGCTGCGGCTCAAGCGGGCCAAGCAGCTGCTGGCCGGTGTCGACTCCCTGGCCAGCATCGCCATCCAGTGCGGCTTCTCGTCCCAGGCTCATCTTGGCAACCGCTTCCGGGAGGCGTTTGGCCTCACCCCAGGCCAGTGGCGCAGCCAGCTGTCATCCTCCTGTCACAGATAGGCGGCAGATTGGTTGGCAACGAGGAGGAGCCTCGTTCCTTCAACCTGCACAGGAGTTGCCCTTGAATCATCGCAAACGTCAGACCCGCACCCGCCACCTCTGGTTCAGCCACTGGAATGCCCCTCAGGGCCGCCTTGGCATGCCGACCCCGCCCGAACCGCTTGTTCCTCACAGTTCCCGCTGAAAATCGCCACGACCCGATAGGATTTTCCCGACAACTTTGCCACTATTGCGCCATCAGGATGGACTGGATATGGCCGCATGTTTCTGGAACGCATTGAAGTCAAAGGTTTTCGCGGAATAAATCGCCTCTCGCTCGGGCTGGACAATACCACAGTGCTCATCGGCGAGAACGCCTGGGGCAAGTCCAGCCTGTTGCGCGCCCTCTGGTGTCTTCTGGGTCAGGATGCCGAGCCCTATCAGTTCAGTAAAGATGACTTTCACCAGCCCGAAGATCCCGAACTCGAGCCGGCCCGCCACCTGCAACTGGTGCTCACCTTCAGCGAGCACAGACCCCAGATGTGCCTGCACTCCCGCCGGCTGGCCCGGCTTGGGGCTGCCTGGGTCAAGCACAAGGACAAGTTTCACCGCATTCACTACCGCGCCAGCGCCGAACTGCAGAGCGACGGCACCGTCACCACCACCCACGACTTTCTCGACGGCATCGGCAAGAGCCTGCCCATCGACGATGCCCATGAGCTGGTCTGTCTGCTCATCACCATGAACCCGGTGTTCCGGCTGCGCGATGCCCGCACCGCCCGCAACGGGGTGGAGACCCTGCAGTGGGGGGATCTCTCCGAACACAGGCTGAGCGAGCTGGCCGACAAGCTGATCGACGAGCCCCAGCGCATCGGCGAGCCCGAGCTCAAGGAGGCGTTGCAGGCGGTGCGCCAGCTGATGGATCACTACTTCAACGCGCTGGCCCCCATCAAGAACAAGCCGCGCAGCCAGCGGGAGATCGTCAATCGCCCCATGACCCTGCGCAACCCCGGCAATCTGCAGGCGCTGCTGCGCAATGCTGACAACCGGGCGCTGCAACTGGCGATGGCGGGCATGGCGGCCACCCTGCTGCAGGCGCGGGGCAACCGGGAGCTGGAGCAGGGGGCGCGCCCCATCATGATCCTGGAAGACCCGGAGAGCCGCCTGCACCCCACCATGCTGGCACTGGCCTGGGGGCTGCTGGAACAGCTGCCGGGGCAGAAGCTGCTCACCACCAATTCGGGGGACCTGCTCTCTTCGCTGCCCCTCAACCAGATCCGCCGGCTGGTGCGCCGCCAGCAGGACATCGTCTGCCATCAGCTGGGGGGCGAGCGCTACAGCAGCGACGATCTGCGCAAGATAGCCTTCCACGTGCGCATCAACCGCCCCATGTCGATGTTTGCCCGCTGCTGGCTGCTGGTGGAGGGAGAGACCGAGATCTGGCTGCTCTCCGAGCTCGCCCAGATCTGCGGCTACAGCCTGCGGGCGGAGGGGGTGCGGATCATCGAGTTTGCCCAGTGCGGCCAGTCACCACTTATCAAGGTGGCGCGGGATTTTGGCATCGAGTGGCATCTGCTCACCGACGGCGACGAGGCGGGGGTGAAGTACGCCACTTCGGCCCGCTCCCTGCTCAAGGGCGAGCGGGAGCGGGATCGCTTGACCCAGTTGCCGGCGGCGGACATAGAGCACTACCTCTATCACAACGGCTTCGAGGCGGTGTTCCGGCGTGAAGCCGGCGTGGGGGGGCGCTCGACCCTCAACGCCGGGCGCATCATCAACAAGGCGATTCATCATCGCAGCAAGCCGGGCATGGCGCTGGCGGTGGTGGAGGAGGCGGAGCGGCTCGGTGGCGAGCACATCCCGCCGGTGCTGCGCCAGATGTTCGCCCGGGTGGTGGCGCTGGCCCGCGGCCAGGGCTGACCGCTGCCGGCCCTGGACGTAGCTGATGGCGAGGGCCTTGAAATCTTGGCAGGCAAGGCGGCCGGCACCCGTTGGTTGTGTCTGATCGCCAGTCATCAATGGCGGACGTGCTCCCGGCAGGGATTGGGGATGGCGGCGGCTTTGGGTATACTCGGCCCCTTCATCCGGCGCCCATCGGCGCGTTCTGAATCCTTGCTGCTGGAGGCGTCATGTTCGTCCAACTCCCTTTTTGGCTCTTTCCCCTGACCGGCCTGATGGCGCTGGGGGCCCTCATCGCGCTGGGCCTGGTGCTCTGGCGCGGTGATCTCTGCCCGGGCCAGCGCTCGCGGATCACCACCCAGCTCTTCTCGGTCTGGGTGATCACCGGCCTCTCCCTGATGCTGGCGGTGGAGGCCAAGGCGGCCGACTGGCTGATCTGGAGCGGAGCTGCCGCCCTGATCCTGGGAGTGGTGCTGTCGCTGGCCCAATCCAGGCTGGAGGGCAAGCGTGCCATTCCCGCCACGCTGTTCTGGCTGCCGGCCATGCCGCTGCTGGTCTATGGCATCGGCTTGCTGCAGATCCAGGGCTGGCTAGGTGGCTTGCTGCAGATGGTGCTGCTGGGGGCGGCCTTCGCCCATCTGATGCTGCTGCGGGCCCGTCACCGCCTGCAGGCGTTCAATACCCTGCTGCCGCTGGCCGGGCTGGTGGCCGCCATCCTGAGTCTGCTCTGGCTGGCAGTGCTGGTGGGCTGGCAGGGGAACGGCGCCAGCCTCGATGCGCTGATCCCCGCTGTGCTGACCCAGGCGGCCCTGCTGATCGCGGCCTTGCTGCTCTGGTTCAGCCCGCTCTATCGCCAGCAGGAGACGGCGCCGGTGGTGGTCTCCACCGCCCTGTGCGGCCTCATCATCGCCCAGCTTGCGGCGACCAGCGTGTTGCACCAGCTGGCCTGACAGACTGGCGTCATGAAAAAGCCCACCCCGGTTGCCCGGGGTGGGCTTTTTGCTGGCCGCAAGCCGTCCCTTAGTAGAAGTCGTCGGCGCCGCAGATGAAGAGGCAACTGCTGCGTGGCTGGGCCAGGTACTCCCGGGTCAGCCCCTCCAGCGGCATGCCGAAGGTGCTGATGTCCTCGGGCGAGGGCAGGGCGGTATCCAGGATCCGGCGCCAGTAGCCACCGACTCCCTTGGGGGGGCTTGGCAGATTGAAGGTGAGCGGTTCCCAGTAGGCGTTGAACAGCACGTAGAGAGCCAGCCGGGTTTCGCTCGACAGGGCCGACATGGCGATGGCGTGGGAGTGGGGGCTGAAGTCCGGCTGGGCGGCGTTGACCCCGTGCCAGCAGATCTCGCTGTGGCGCAGGATCTCGGTCAGCGACAGCGGCATGCTCTCCTGCTCCGGGCGCTGGAACAGGTGCTTGCGATACTGGATCAGCTCCTTCATGAAGCGGAACATCTCCTGGCCCATGGCGTCGGGCTGCCACTGCATCCAGCAGGTGTCGTTGTCCTGGCAGTAGCCGTTGTTGTTGCCGTGCTGGGTGCGCAGCACCTCGTCCCCCATCAGCAGCATGGGGGAGCCCACCGAGAGCAGGGTGGCCACCATCATGTTCTTGGCTTGCCGCAGGCGCAGGGCATTGATCTGGGGATCCTCGCTCGGCCCCTCCTGGCCGTGGTTCCAGCTGAAGTTGTGATCGCAGCCGTCCCGGTTCTGCTCGCCGTTGGCGTCGTTGTGCTTGCCGTTGTAGCTGGCCCAGTCCCACAGGGTGAAGCCGTCGTGGCAGGTGACAAAGTTGATGCTCTTCTCCGGATCGGCGTGATGGTAGTGGTAGATGTCCGGGCTGCCGCACAGCCGCTCCACGAAGGGCATCACCGCATTGTCATCCCCGCGCAGAAAGCGGCGCACGTCGTCCCTGAACTGGCCGTTCCACTCGCGCCAGCGGGCGCCGGCCAGGCTGCCCACCTGATAGAGGCCCCCCGCATCCCAGGCCTCGGCAATGAGCTTGATGTCGGCGATGCGGGGATCGGTATCGATGGTGCGCAGGGTCGGCGCATTGGCCTGGGGCTGGCCCGATTCGTCCCGCGACAAAATGGCCGCCAGGTCGAAACGAAAGCCGTCCACGTGCATCTCCTGGCGCCAGAAGTGGAGGCTGTCCATGATCATGCGCAGCACCACCGGGTGGGCGCCGTTGAAGGTGTTGCCGCAGCCCGAATAGTTGGTGTCCTTCTGATTGGCGTCGAGGATGTAGTAGGCCTCGTTGTCGATGCCGCGAAACGAGAAGGTGGGGCCATCGTCGCCCCCCTCGGCGGTGTGGTTGTAGACCACGTCCAGGATCACCTCGATGTTGGCCCGGTGCAGCGCCTTGACCATGTCGCGAAACTCGGTGAGGGGATCCTCGCCGCTGGCGTACTGGGCGTGGGGGGCAAAGAACGACATGGGGCTGTAGCCCCAGTAGTTGGAGAGCCCTCTGGGGGAGTCCTGGGGATCGAACTGGAACACCGGCAGCAGCTCGACCGCGGTGACGCCGAGGGATTGCAGGTAGGGGATCTTCTCGATGAGACCGAGGTAGGTGCCGCGCAGGGCGGGGTCGACCCCTGAACTCGGCGACTTGGTAAAGCCCCCCAGATGCAGCTCGTAGATCACCGAGCGGGAGAGGGAGTGGGCGGGCAGCTTGTCTCCCTCCCAGTCGTAGTGGCGGGTGTCTACCACCCGGTTCTTGGCACACTCCGCCAGGTTGCTGCCGGGGCGGGCCGCCGTCCAGCGATCGTAGTTGGCTCCCAGCTCGATGCTGCGGCCATACGGATCCAGCAGCACCTTGTCCGCATCGAAGCGGGTACCGTAGTAGGGGCGCCAGGGGCCCTGGATGCGATAGGCATAACGTTGACCGAGCTCGATGCCCTCTATATGGATGTGCCAGTAGTAGGCGGTCCGGTTGAGGCGAGGGGAGAGCGGGATCACTTCCGGCGTGGCGTCGTCGGCGCTGGTAAACAGCAGCAGTTCGACCCGGCTGGCGAGGCGAGCCCAGATGGCGAAGTTGACGCCGTCGTGCTCGGGTGTGGCCCCCAATTGACGGCAATGACCGGCGGAGATGCGCATGATAAACCTACCCAAAACGAGGAGTTACAAACCATCTGAGTGTAGTGCGCCAAGCTGGCCCCAAACCTGCTTGTCTGAAAAATCGGCGCTCTGTTGCAAATTCCTGCGATTTGTGCCGGTTTAATCTTCGAATGAAGTTTTTTTAGGATATTTACTTGCAATCTGAGCGCCGGCGCCTATTATTGGCGACCTCAGACGCGGGGTGGAGCAGCCCGGTAGCTCGTCGGGCTCATAACCCGAAGGTCGTCAGTTCAAATCTGGCCCCCGCAACCATCTGAGTTCTTGTATCAGGATTGCCTTGCAATAATTTGATAAACAAGAGAATTCGAACAGGCTACTGCTCAGCCTTGACGAAAAAATACGGACGCGGGGTGGAGCAGCTCGGTAGCTCGTCGGGCTCATAACCCGAAGGTCGTCGGTTCAAATCCGGCCCCCGCAACCAACTA
>NZ_JAPCIT010000014.1:13868-144356 GCF_027707385.1 Aeromonas sp. QDB54
CGGGGTGGAGCAGCTCGGTAGCTCGTCGGGCTCATAACCCGAAGGTCGTCGGTTCAAATCCGGCCCCCGCAACCAACTATTTGTGTCCATGGCAAGCGCATTGCGCTGCGGTGGAGACGAAGACAGCAAGGGGCATCTGCTCTGTCTCTTGTGGTGGCAGTACAATTCGGACGCGGGGTGGAGCAGCTCGGTAGCTCGTCGGGCTCATAACCCGAAGGTCGTCGGTTCAAATCCGGCCCCCGCAACCAACTTCCTTTCTCTATTACGCTAATCCTCAGCTTGTCATCCAGCCGCCTTCGCGGTCGTTCTGCTTTGTGCCGCCTTCACGCTTGATATTGATTTTCAAGTGCAAATCTGGCTGTGACCCCGCTTTGTTGGGTATCATCTCTGGTATCTCTTCATGGATGAGGGCCTTGCCCAATGATGCAACCATTTACCTATCTGCCGCCGCAGATCGACATTCACGACGCCGGCCTCACTGCCGTTCTCACCAACGGCCTGGCCGCCAACCTGCTGATCTGCGCCGAAGATCGCCGCGAAAGCCTGCTGGCTCTGCCCGAGTTTGCCGCCGTCGGCGCCCAGATCGCGCTGGGGCAAAAAGCGCCCTACAGCCTGGTGCTGCACAATACCCTGCAACTGCTGATCTTCCTGCCGGCACACCCGGCGCGCGATCATGCCCTCTACAAGCAGGTGCGCGGCTGGGTTGCGCCGCTGGCCGGGCTCAAGATCGAGCGGTTGGGGCTGCACCTGGAAGGCTTTGACGAGGCAGATACCACGCTGTTGGCCGAACTGGTGCTGGCCACCTTGCTGGCCGCCAACGTACCGCTGCCCAGTCACAAGCATCGTAGCGAAGATTCCTGGCGCTACCAGCAGATTGCGGTGTCCCCCAATTGCGTGCTGGATCTGGCGCGGATCTATGCCGAGGCGGAAGGCAACGGTCTGGCGCGCCATCTGGCGGTGTCGCCGGCCTCCGATCTGACCGCCCGCAGCTACCGGGAGTGGGTGCGCCAGCTCGCCCAGAGCGAGGGCTGGCAGTGGCATGAGTACGATCAGGCCCAGCTCGCCGAGCGGGGCGCTGGCGCCTTCATCGCGGTGGCGCGCGGTTCGGAAGACAACCAGGCCGCCATGGTCAAGCTGAGCTACTGTCCGCCCAATGCGGTGCGGCGGCTGGCGCTGGTGGGCAAGGGGATCTGCCACGATTCGGGTGGCTACAACCTCAAGATCTCCGGCAGCATGTATGGTATGCACCTGGACATGGGGGGCAGTGCGGTGGCACTGGGGACGCTCCATGCCATCAGTCGGGCCAGGTTGCCTTATGAGGTGCACTGCTGGCTCGCCATCGCCGAGAACCACATAGGCCCGCTCGCCTACCGGCCGGGGGAGGTGGTGACCGCCCTCAACGGCACCACCATCGAGGTGGTGGACACCGATGCCGAGGGGCGCATGGTGCTGGCGGATACCCTCTGCATGGCGGTGCAGGACAACCCGGATCTGTTGATCGACTACGCCACCCTGACCGGGGCCTGCAAGCGGGCACTCGGCAGCCGCTACAGCGGCGCCTTCACCAACCGCCCCCAGTGGCTGGGGGAGCTGATCAATCTTGGCCAG
Source organism: Aeromonas sp. QDB54 (assembly GCF_027707385.1). Classification (NCBI taxonomy): domain Bacteria; kingdom Pseudomonadati; phylum Pseudomonadota; class Gammaproteobacteria; order Aeromonadales; family Aeromonadaceae; genus Aeromonas; species Aeromonas sp. QDB54. The sequence continues at coordinate 15,477 of NZ_JAPCIT010000014.1, forward strand.
CGCAGCGGCGAGCGGATCTGGCCCTTCCCGCTGGATGAGGACTACGACGACAACCTCGATAGCGAGTGGGCCGATCTGTTACAGTGTGCGCCGGGCTCGTCGCCGGATCACATCGATGCGGCCCGCTTCCTCAGCCGCTTCGTCCCCGCCCAGACCCCCTGGCTGCACCTCGACTTGAGCGGTTTTCGCAACAAGGGCGGCAATGGTGTGGTCAGCAGCGAGGTGACCGGATTCGGGGTCAGATTGACACTGGATCTGCTGGCCGGCCCGCTGGGGCGGCGCAATGAATTTGATCAACCAGAACAGTAAGGGATCCCGTGAAAGTACCAAGTTATGACTGGGTGTTGTTCGATCTGGACGAAACACTGCTCGATTTCCCGGTCGCCCAGGCGCTGGAACAGACGCTGCACATTTACGGCGTGACGCCGACCCCGCCCAAGATGGCGGAGTACCATGCCCTCAACCACCGGCTCTGGCAGCAGTACAACTCTGGCGAGATCGATGCCGCCCACCTGCAGCAGACCCGTTTCTCCCTGTTTGCCGAACAGGTGGACGTGGCGCCGATGGCGATGAACGATACCTTCCTGCAGCAGATCATCGCCCTGAGCATGCCGCTGGAGGGGGTGGTGGAGACGCTGCAGGCGTTGAAGAGCAAGGTGAAGATGGGGATCATCACCAACGGTTTCAGCCTGCCGCAGCGCGGCCGCCTCGACAAGCTGGGCTGGAACGAGTGGTTCGAGCCGTTGGTGATCTCGGACGAGGTACAGGTGACCAAGCCGGCGGCGGCCATTTTCCAGCATGCCCTCGAGCTGATGCAGCGCCCGGATCCGGCGCGGGTGCTGATGGTGGGGGACAACCCCAAGACCGATATCGCCGGCGCCGCGGCGCAGGGGCTGGCAACTTGCTGGTACAACCCGGCTCGCCAGGATGGCCCGTGCGAGGCGACCCACGAGATCCACCACTTCGCCCACCTCTCGGCCATCGTGCTGGGGCAGTAGATGCAACAGACCCTTGCCAGACAAGGGGTGAAAAAAACAAGGCAGCCCACGGGCTGCCTTGTTTGTATCCGGCTGTTTGCTAGCGGCCGAGGCGAGCCAGCAACCAGGACTCCAGCAGTGCCACGCCGGGGGCCAGCACTGCCTCGTCGAAGTCGAACTCCGGGTGATGATGGGGCGCCGCCAGATTGGCTCCCAGGATCAGGTAGGCCGCCTCGCCACCGCTTCGCTGCACCCGTTCGATGAGAAAGCCTGCGTCCTCGCTGGCGCCGAAACGGCGGGTATGGATGGTTTCCAGCTTGAGCGCCTGGGCGAGCGGAATGATCTCTTCAAGCAGGCTCGGACTGTTGTCGATACCGATGGCTTCACCCTGCTTGCGAATGAGGTAGGTGGCGCCTTGCATCATGGCAGCCCCTTCCACCATCTGCTGCACCTGGCTGAACATGTAGTCGTTGAGGGCCGGCGTGGCGCCCCGGGTCTCCCCCTGCAACAGGGCATGACCCGGGATCACGTTGCGGCCGCTGCCGCCATGGAGCTGGCCCACGTTGATGCGGGTCATGCCATCGCGGTGGCGGGCGATGCCGAGCATGGCGGTGGTGGCCATGCAGGCCGCCGCCAGCGCATTGCTGCCGGCATTGGGCTCAAGCCCGGCGTGAGCGGCACGCCCCATGAACTCCACGTCGAACTTGGTGGAGCAGAGAAACTCGGTGGGATTGACCACCAGCTCGCCGCTGTTGGCATGAATGCCGATATGCAGCGCCAGCAGGGCATCCACGTCGTCGAGTTGACCACCGGCGGCCAGCGCCTTGCCGCCGCGGCAGCCCTCTTCAGCGGGCTGGAAGAACAGCTTGATGCGGCCATTCAGCCGATCGGCGAGGGCGGCGATCCGCTCGGCTAGCACCAGCCCGATGGCGGTATGGCCGTCATGGGCGCAGGCGTGCATCCAGCCGGCGTTGCGCGAGTGCCACCCCTCCTGGCTGGGGGGATGCAGCTCATCCTGGCTCTCTTCGACCTCCACTGCATCGATGTCGAAGCGAAAGGCCAGGGTCGGACCCGGACGGCCGCTGTCCCACAGTCCCATTACGCCCGTTATCTCTTCTATCCTGCCCAGCCAGTCCGGATGGGCACCCTGGCGCAGGGCTCGCTCCTTCTGGGCCTGCACGTCGATGTTGCGTCCCATGATGAGGTTGCTGGCCAGCAGCTTGTCGCCCAGCATGATGGAGAAACCGAGTTCACTGAGGTGGTGGGCGATGAGGGAGCTGGTACGAAATTCACACCAGGCCGCTTCGGGCAGACGATGAAGATCACGACGCCAATGGCTTAGCGCATCTTGTGTCATGGTAATTCCTGCATGGCGAATCCAGCGGACATTGTGACGGGCAGGGGGGCAAGAGTAAATCCCACAGACGCAACAGGGGGAGCCACTGGCTCCCCCTGTTTACAGGCTACCTCTGGCAGGCAGCTGCAATTATGTTCGCTTGGTCGTACTAATGGCCGTATTTGTCGTTGTTTTCGATGAACTACAAAAAAATGACATTAAGCGGTGAATTAACCAGCGTGGCGATGCCTGTCGTTGCCCATCAGGATCATTGAGTGGGCAACTAACCGCCTCAAAGCTGTGACAGTGACGGCAGAGAGACGGCAACCAGAGTGAAAAACACAGTAAAAACTGCAGTAACCACAAACTCTTTCATATTTTTGTCTCCCTTGGCTGACTGTTGATGGAACCAAGATACCACAATTGTGCGGTAAAACAATAGTAAACTGCATTTATTGGTTGAGATGTGGCTTTTGGTCATTGAAAGCTTCATTTTTGCAATTTTAAGCTCACTTTATCATCTCGATGGTCATTCTGTTCGATGGAGAGAAGTTGAATATTAAGTTATCTCAATTAAAACAATGCATTAGTTAATTTTATTACGATGCAGGTAATGGGGTTTATATGAGGCTTTTTTGTTTTTTTAAAATTATGTCGGCAAAAAATGACGATTTTTAGAGGAGAGTGATGACCCTGCCATGGTTTGGGCTGCTGTCAGCGTCATTTTCCGTCTCCAACATGTTTTTGTCGCAGTCGAACGGTTTTTCCCTGTCGTGACGCCACCTTCTGACATGTCTCTTCCCGTCTTTTTGCAAAATCCCCTCTGCTGATGATGCTCTGTCGGCCCACTTTTCGTCTCTGTTCGGATCTTTTCCTGGCATGTTGGCGGCCCGATGGGGCGCCTGCGGTCGGCAACGCCAAGGGACAGAGCAAAAGACAGAGCAAGAAGAGTGTGCAGAGAGGTCGTGCTGTTTTGGGCAGAAACCGGGCTGCAGAGGGTCGTGTACCGCGTTGTTGCTCCCCCTGAAGAAGCAATGCCGGTTGAACCGGTTAACGGTGCAAGGGGCCCCGAAGCAGGGGGTGGGCAGACAATAAACAGAGGAAGCGCTGCGAGGGGCGCAGGGATGGCTGCAACGAGGTGGTGTCATGGCCCCGGGCGTGGCGAGCAGGGCCCAATGAAAAAGCCCTCCAGTGGAGGGCTTTTGTCACAGCAACCTGAGTAAGCAGGGCTTAGAACAGGGTGGTGGAGAGATCGTAGAGCTCCTGATCGAAGGGGCGCTTGAGGTTCTCGATGCAGTCGATGATGTCGTGGTGCACCATCTCGTTGCGCTGGATGCCGACGCAGCGACCACCGTGACCGGCCAGCAGCTGCTCGACGGCGTAGGCACCCATACGGCTGGACATGATGCGGTCACGCGCGGTGGGGGTGCCGCCACGCTGGATGTGGCCCAGGATGGTGGCGCGGGTTTCGCGGCCGGTCAGGGCTTCGATGTCCTTGGCCAGGGCGTTCACGTCGGTGACGTGCTCACAGATGGTGATGATGGCGTGCTTCTTACCCTTGGCTTCGCCTTCCTTGATCTGTTGCAGCAGCTTGTCCTTGTCGAACGCCACTTCCGGCACGATCACGTACTCGGCACCGCCGGCAACGGCGGCGGACATGGCCAGATCACCACAGTGGCGGCCCATGATCTCGACCACGGAGATGCGATGGTGGGAGCTGCAGGTATCGCGCAGACGGTCGATGGCGTCTACCACCACGTTCAGCGCGGTATCAAAGCCGATGGTGAAGTCGGTACCGGCGATGTCGTTGTCGATAGTGCCCGGCAGGCCGATGCAGGGGAAACCCTCTTCGGTCAGCTTCTTGGCACCCATGTAGGAACCGTCACCGCCGATCACCACCAGGGCGTCGATGCCGTGCTTTTTCAGATTTTCGATCGCTTCGGCGCGCACTTTCGGATCTTTGAAGGCGGGGAAACGGGCGGAGCCGAGGAAGGTACCACCACGGTTGACCACGTCGGAGACGCTGTGACGCTCCAGCTTGACGATACGGTCCTGGTGCAGGCCGAGGTAGCCATCATAGATGCCGTAGACTTCCAGGCCATGATGCAGACCGGCGCGCACCACGGCGCGGATGGCTGCGTTCATACCCGGTGCGTCACCACCACTGGTCAAAACACCAATACGTTTGATTTGTTTGGTCATGAGTGCCTCTGGATCTGAGTTGTCGAATACGAAATGGTTGAATGAGACAAGCCACTTTTACTATATCGGCTTTCCTATGGGATACGGCGGCTGCCATAGGAAAAGCGATATGCAGGAGGGGGCAAGTGCCCCCTCCATGGCAGCCGATTACTTGGCCGCGCCAGCGATGATCTGGGAGAAGTCGTCCACTTTCAGGGACGCACCACCCACCAGGCCGCCGTCGATGTCAGGCTGACCGAACAGGTCGGCAGCGGTGGCACCGGTGACGGAACCACCGTACAGGATCTGTACCTTGGCAGCCACGGCAGCGTCGAAGCCGGCCAGATACTGACGGATGTGAGCGTGAACGGCCTGAGCGATTTCCGGGGTGGCAGTCTTGCCGGTACCGATGGCCCATACCGGCTCGTAAGCCACGACGGCGTTGTTGAAGGAGGCGATACCGCAACGGTCGATCACGGCTTTGAGCTGGGTTTCGACCACGGAGTTGGTGGTGCCGGCTTCGAACTGAGCCAGAGTCTCACCGATGCACAGCACGGGGATCAGGCCGCCTTTCTGGATGGCTTCATACTTGGCAGCAACCACGTCGTCGGTCTCTGCGTGCAGGGTACGACGCTCGCTGTGGCCGACCAGGGAGTAGGTGCAACCGAAGGCTTTGAGCATGGACGGAGCGTTCTCGCCGGTGAAGGCGCCGGACTCGTGAACGTCGGCGTTCTGGGCACCGTAGGCAATCTTGCTGCCGGCGGTCAGTTGCTCAACCAGACCCAAAAAGATAACCGGCGGGCAGACGGCGACTTGCACAGAAGGATGAGCGGCAGCAGCCGGGGTCAGTCCTTTGATCAGAGCTTCGACGGAAGCTTTGGTGCCGTTCAGTTTCCAGTTACCCATTACCAGGTGCTGTCTCATCTTGTATATCTCCTAGGCATTTGATTGCGCGACATTATATGAATTGAACCGAGCCCAAGATAGCTGACCCGGCGGCAAATGACGTAATTTTTTTTCGCTTTCCTGATCCAAATCAGGAATGAAAGGCTCGATTGCTCAATCGTTAACCTGCCCCCGCAAACGGGCCCACCATACCCCAATCCATTCGTGAATGGCAGCCTCGGAATACATCAGATAGCGCCCTTTTGGCAGGTAGCTGTAGAGGGGCTGGGCCACCTGACTCTGCTTGGCGGTGTAGTCGGTGGGGGCAGGCACGGCGTTCAGTCCTTGACCCTGATAGAGCGCCATGGCCCGTGGCAGATGGGTTGCCGAGCTCACCAGCGCCACCCGCTTGCCCTTGAGGTGACGGCTGATGCTGACCGCCTCGTCATGGGTGTCTTTGTTGTTTTCAAACAACGTCATCCGCGAGCGGGGAATGCCGAGACTCACCGCCATGCGGGCGTTGACCTCGGCGTTCGACAGGGGATCCCCCGAGACATAGCCTGAAAAGATGAGCTCAGCCTGCGGATAAGCCTGAGCGAGCCGTACCCCCTCGAGGGTGCGGGCCAGCGCAATATTGTTTTGCCAGGATCGCTCGGGCACCGCCGGATCGCTGACATGGCCGTTACCGAGCACAACGATGGCCTCGATGTCCGGATGCTGGCTTGTCTCGAAGGGGGGAAAGGTCTGCTCCAGCCCGCGGGCCAGCTCGTAGCTCACCGGGCGCATCCCCATCAGGGTGACCAGCAGCAGCGAGAGGGTCGCCAGCAGCTTGCCGGTCTTTTGGAAACGGGTGAACCAGAGCAACAATAGCGCCAGCAGCAGCAGGCTGAGGGAGAAGGGGAGCGGCATCAGCAGCTGGCCCAGCCACTTTTTGAGGTCAAACAGGGCGTCCACTTGTTATTCCTTATATAACAATGCATTAAAAAATTATTAAGGATTTTGGCGCCCTTGTATAGGCGCCTCTTCCCAAGGCTGCATGGCGCCATCAAGGCACACAGGTTGTGCAGTGCCTGCCCGCACAACCCCGAAAAGCGCGAAACGGGGGCAAAGTGGGCGCCAAACGATGTTTTTTCCATCACCTGGGGGAGGGAGCTGCGCCTTGAGTTTTCAGCAAATTCGGGATGTGACAGAATACCCTCTTTTTCGTCAGGCCCGTTTCCCGTGGCCACAGAGTTGAGTTCGTCTTGAAGCAAGATCAGAGTTTTGACGGGCGCGCCGACAAGTTCGCCCGCAACATTTATGACTCCACCAAGGGGCGCATCCGCACCACAGTGGTGTGGAGCGACATCGAAGCCTGCCTGGCCCGCCTTGGCAACCGGCCGTTGCGCATCCTGGATGCGGGGGGCGGCTTTGGCTATTTCGCCCAGAAGCTGGCTGCCATGGGCCATCAGGTGGAGCTGTGCGATCTGTCGGCGGAAATGCTGGCATTGGCTCGCAGCCAGATCGCCGAGAAGGGGCTGGAAGACAGAATTCGTCTCATCCATTGCCCCATTCAGGATCTTAAAGCACACGTGACCGGCACCTTCGATCTGGTGCTCTGTCACGCGGTGCTGGAGTGGCTCGCCGAGCCGCGCCAGACCTTGCTCGGTCTGTTCCCTTTCGTCAATGCCGGGGGCATACTGTCGCTGCTTTTTTACAACCGTCACGGTCTGCTGTTCCAGAGCCTGGTGGTGGGCAATTTTGACTACGTGCGCCAGGGGCTCAACAAGAAGCGCCAGACTGCGCTGACCCCCACCAATCCCCAGCTGCCGGAGCAGGTCTACGACTGGATTGGCCGAGGCGGGCTCAAGATCATCGGCAAGACCGGGGTGCGGGTGATCCACGACTACATGCGCCACAAGCAGGATCAGCGAGAAAAGTTCGACGATCTGCTGGCCATGGAGCTGCAATATTGCCGGCAAGAGCCGTTTATCTCCCTGGGGCGCTATATCCACGTGATGGCGCAAAAACCCACCGGTTGAGGCCCCCTTTTTTGATGCTACCGGATGTAGCCGCGCGCAAGGCTTTGCGCCCAATACAACAACGAGATGACAACATCATGATGAGTACATCCCGTACCCTGCCCGAAATGGTGGGATGGGTCAGGCAGGAGGGGTTGGCGCTGAGCCTGCCCACCGATCGGCTGGCCTTTCTGATTGCAATCAAGACGCTGTCCGAAGATGAATCGGATCTGTCGGAAGCGGCGCTGCACGATGCCTTTGGCTACGTCAGCAACGCCTTCGGCCAGATGGACGAGACCCTCACCGGTCGCGCCAACAACGCCATCAACGATCTCATTCGCCAGCAGCTGCTGTCGCGCTTCAACACCGACATGGTGGTGGGGGAGAGCCTCTATCGCCTGTCGCGCCTTGGCATGAGCATCGTCGATTTCTTCATGGATCAGCGTCAGGTTGACTCCATCAAGCTCTCCATTTTGCTCGAGCATTTGGCGGCCGAGCTCGACACCGCCCGCAAGGCGGCGCTCGAGACCAACACCCGCGAGCAGTGGGACGCCGAGGTGCTGCCACGGCTCACCTTCTCGCTGGAGGAGACGCTGGGGCGCATCGATCTGACCCAGCGCGCCATGGATGAGCAGCAGAATCAGGTCAAGAGCGAGATCGCGGCCCTGCTGACCCAGAACTGGGTCGATGCCATCCACAGCTGCGAAAAACTGCTGCACGAGACCGGCCAGACCCTGCGCGAACTACAAGATACCCTGGATGCCGCCGGCCACCGCCTGCAGGCGGGGCTGCTCAACATTCAGGAAGCGGCGCAAGGGCGTGACGATCTGTTCCACGTCGAGGAGCTGACCCACGCCCTGCAGGGGCGGCTGGATGTCATCACCAGCTGGGGCCAGCAGTGTATCGAGCTGTGGGCCCGCTATGACAGGCACGTTCACAAGTTCATCCGCAACGCCATCGACATGGACAAGAACCGCGCTTTCAGCCAGCGGCTGCGCGACTCCATCCGCAATTTCGAGCAACACAACTGGTTGCTGCGGGTGGCCGAAGAGCCGCGTCTGCTGGAGCTGCGCGACGAGACCATCGCCATCCACGACGAGGAGGTGACCGGCGAGGTGCCCCTCGAGATGGAGTACATGGAGATGGTGGACATCAACCAGGAGCTGGCCGAGCGCATCGAGCGCTACCTGGCCCGCTACCCGGAGCAGGGCCAGCAGCTGGATCTCGCCGACGTGCTGCGCGAATACCTGCTGGACTACCCGGCCCATGCCCACTTCGACGTGGCGCGTCTTCTGATCGACCAGGCCGTGCGCCTGGGCCATGCCAGCGGCGAGCACCAGTTGCATCGTCAGCCCGCATGGAAACCCATTAACCAAGCTGGATCCAAGGTTCAGGCCTATGTCATTGATCAATACTGAGTTTCCCTTGCCGCTGCGGCTCGCAGAGGCGATTGCCAACCCCTTGTTTCCGCGCATTGACACCGCCTTGCGCTCCGGCCGCCACATCAGTGCCGACGAGTTCGAACAGCACTCGGCGCTGGTGGAGTACCACCAGGAGCTGGAGATCTTCTACGGCCGCTATCAGGTTGAACTGATCAAGGCGCCGGAAGGCTTCTTCTATCTGCGCCCGCGCCCGAGCGCCGACATCGGCACCACCGTCCTCTCCGAGCTCGACATGCTGGTGGGCAAGGTACTCTGTTACCTCTACCTGAGCCCGGATCGGCTCGCCTCGGAAGGGGTGTTCGCCATGGGCGAACTGCAAGAAGAGGTGCTGAGCCTGGCCGACGAGAAGCAGCTGCTGCGGATGGTCAACAGCCGCTCCGGCGGCACCGATCTGGACAAGAAGAAGCTCTTGGAGAAGATCCGCACCTCCATGCGCCGTCTGCGCCGCCTTGGCATGATCACCGCCCTCGGCAACAGCGATAAATTCCGAGTCAACGAGTCGGTGTTCCGCTTTGCCGCCGACGTGCGCTCCGATGAGGATCCGCGCGCCGTCCAGCTGCGGATGATCCAGGAGGGCGAGGCCATCTTCCACGACGACGAAATGCCGAGCAGCGACTCGCTGTTTGAGGATATCGAGGCAGATCTCGATGAAGAGCAGCTTGAACTGGAGGTGGAAGATGACCTGCAGCGTTAAATCCAAGGCCCAGATGGAGGCAAAGTCGTGAGAGGCAAATTCAAATCCCTGACCATGGTCAACTGGAACGGCTTCTTCGCCCGCACCTTCGATCTCGACCAGCTGGTCACTACCCTGTCCGGCGGCAACGGCGCGGGCAAGTCCACCACCATGGCGGCCTTTATCGCGGCGCTCATTCCCGACCAGTCGCTGCTCCATTTCCGCAATACCACGGAAGCGGGCTCCAGCAGCGCGTCTCGCGACAAGGGGCTCTACGGCAAGCTGCAGCGCGGCCACTGCTACTCCCTTTTGGAAGTAATGAACAGCCGCGAGCAACGGATCTGGGTCGGCGTTCACCTCGAGCAGGTGGCCAACCGTGACAACAAGGTCAACATCACCCCGTTCGCGCTGGTAGATGTGCCGGAGCAGTTGCAACCCACCGATCTGCTGCTGGAGAAGCTCGATGACGGCAAGGGGCGGGTACGTGCCTTCGCCGATCTGAAAGGGGCCGCCGCGGAGCTGGGGGCGCTGAAAGTCGCCAAGTTCAATACGGTGACCGACTATCACAACTTCATGTTCGAGTTCGGCATCACCCCGAAGAAGCTGCGTGATCAAAAGGATCGCGGCAAGTTCTATCGCCTGATTGAAGCCTCCCTCTACGGCGGTATCTCTTCGTCCATCAGCCGCTCCCTGCGTGAATACCTGCTGCCGGAGAACTCCGGCGTGCGCAAGGCCTTCCAGGACATGGAGGCGGCCATCTACGAGAACCGCCGCACCCTGGAGGCGATCAAGGAGACGCAAGGTCAGCGGGATCTGTTCAAGAACCTCATTACCGAGACCACCCACTATGTGGCGGCCGACTATGTGCGCAATGCCGCCGAGAAGAATCGCCTCTCCGAGCTGGCCCTCAAGGCCCGCCAGGAGCTGGCAGGCAAGCGTCGCCTGCTGGCCGAAGAGAAGCAGCGCGCCATCTATCTGGCCGACGAGGTGGAGCAGCTCACCAACCGCGAGAAACTGCTGACCGACGAGCTGGAGTCTGCCGCCGAGCACCTGGCCAAGGTGATGGCAGCGGTTTCCTTGCAGAAGAAGATCGAGATGTACCGCGCCGATCTGGCTGAGCTGGTCGACAAGCTGGAGCAGCAGCAGGCGATCGTGGAGGAGATCCACGGCCAGCTGCTGGAGGTGGAAGAGCGCAAGGAGCTGGCGCAGGCAGAAGTCGACAGCCTCAAGACCCAGCTGGCCGATTACCAGCAGGCGCTGGATATCCAGCAGACCCGCGCCATCCAGTACCGTCAGGCGGTGCAGGCGCTGGAGACTGCCCGCGAGCAGTGCGAGCTGCTGGGGCTCGGCGCCGAACAGGCGAGCGACACCCTGCACCAGTTCCGCGCCGCCGAGCAGAGCCTCACCAGCCGGGTGCTGGGGGCCGAGCAGCAGCTGGCGCTGGCCAAGGCGGCGGTGGCCGAGCACGAAGCGGCGCTGGCGCTGCTGCTCAGCATCGCCCCCGAGACAGTGCGCGAGGCCGCCTGGCCCACCGCCCAGGCGCTGCTCAAGCGTCACATCGAAGACAAGGCTCGCATCGCCCAAGGGCAGGGGCTGCGCGCCGCGCTGGCTCGCCTCGAGAAAGAGAGCGAAAGCCAGAAAAATCTCTTCAAGCTGCGTGACGAGCTGCAGCAGGCCTCCGGCCAGCTGATTGCCAGCAGCGATGAGCTGGAGATTTTCCTCGAAGCCCAGCGTACCCGCCAGGAAGAGCTATCCGAGCAGCAGGCCGAGGTGAACCAGCGCCGCGCCAGCCTCGAGCATCAGGGCACCCAGCTCGGCCGCGATATCGCGGAACTCACCAAGCTGGCCCCGCGCTGGCTCAAATCCTTTGAAAAGCTCGAGCAGCTGCGCGAGCAGAGCGGTTTGCCGCTGACTACCGCCGAAGAGCTTTCGGCCGGTATGCAGAGCGTGCTCGACAAGGAGCGCGAGTTCGAGCAGGAGAGCAACCGCATCGCGGCGCAGAAACAGGCGCTGGAGCTGCAAATTCGCAACCTGCAGCTGGGGGCCGGTGAGGCGGATCCCCGTCTTGCCCGCATTGCCGAGCAGGTGGGGGGCGTGCTGCTCTCCGACGTCTATGACGACATCTCCATCGACGATGCCCCTTACTACTCCGCGCTCTATGGCCCGGCTCGCAGCGCCCTGGTGGTGCTCGACCTCGAAGGCGCCATCGAGCGGCTGAAAAAGCTGGAAGATTGCCCGGAAGATATTTACCTGATTCAGGGCAACCCCGACTCCTTTGACGAGGATCTGGTGGAAGCGGACGAGCTGGGGGACGCCGTGCTGGTGCGCACCAGCAAGCGTCAGGTGCGCTTCTCTCGCTACCCCGAGCTGCCGCTGTTTGGCCGCGCCGCCCGGGAAAAACGGATCGAGCAGCTCGACCTTGAGCGCGAAGGGCTCATCGAGGGTTATGCCAAGGCCGCCTTCGAGCAGCAGAAGTATCACCGTCTCTACGGGCATTTTCGCGACTTTATCGGCCAGCATCTGGATATCGCCTTCCGCCCCGACCCCGAAGCCGAAGTGCAGGCCAAACAGGCCGAACTGCGCGCGCTGCAAGGAACCATCAGCGAGTGTGACAAGCAGCTGGCGGATGCCAAAGCGGCCGCCGCCCAGCTGACCCGCCATATCCAGCTGGTGCAGGGGATGCTGCCCTTTGCTCACCTGTTTGCCGAGGTAGACCTGGCGGCCCGCCTCGAGGCGGCTCACGCCGACGTGGAGGCCCTTAAAACAGCCGAAGCCTTTATCGCCAAACACGGCAAGGCGCTGGAAAAACTGGAAACCATGGTGCAGGTGCTGCGTCAGGATCCGCAGGATCTGGCCGCGCTGCAGGCAGCTTACGATGAGGTGAGCGACCTGCTGGCCGAGCAGAAGCGCCGTTGCTACGCCCTCGATCAGCTGGTGGCCCGTCTGCCGCACTTTGCCTATCAGGATGCGCAAGACCTGCTGGGCAAGGCGTCCGAGATGAGCGAGCGGCTCAAAGAGAAGCTGAAAGCGGCCGAGCTGGCGGCCCGCACCGCTGGCGAGCAGCACAAGCAGATTGCCCAGCGCCACACCGAGGCGTTGCAGCTGCGCACCGCCCTCAACTCCAGCGTCGAGGCCAAGCGCCAGACCCTGACCGAGTTCGAGCAGGAGCTGGCAGCCATGGGGCTGACCCTCTCTGACGACATGGAAGAGAAGGCGCGCGCTCACAAGAAAGAGATCGAAGAGCTGCTGATCCGCACCCGTTCCCGTCGTACCAGTGCCGAGGCCCAGTTGCAGGTCACCAAGCGCGAGATCGAATCCCTCGGCGGTCGTCTCAAGCTGGAAGGCAAGGATTACTACGGCGCCCGTAAATCCCTGGTGGGTCACAAGGCGAGCTGGTCGCGGGTGGTGCGACTGGCGCGGGAGACCGACGTCGAGAAGCGTTTAAATAAGCGCGAGCTGGCGTACCTCGACAGCGACGAGCTGCGCTCCATGTCGGACAAGGCCCTCGGTGCCCTGCGGGTGGCGGTGGCCCACGACGAGGCCCTGCGCGATGCGCTGCGTCTATCCGAGGGCAACCGCAGCACCGAGCAGAAGGTGGCCTTCTACGTGCAGGTCTACCGTTACCTCAAGGATCGCATCCGCAACGACATCATCCGCTCCGATGATCCGGTCGAGGCGATCGAAGAGATGGAGATCGAGCTGGCCCGTCTGGCCGACGAGCTCAAGCAGCGGGAAACCCATCTGTCGCTCTCCTCCCATGAGGTGGCGGCCAAGATCACCAACATCATTCGCCGCGAGCAGAACCGCATCCGGGTGCTCAACCAGGGCTTGCAGAATATCGCCTTCGGTCTGGTGCGCGGGGTGCGCCTCAACGTCAATATCCGCGAGGCCCACACCCGTCTGCTGACGGCGCTGGCCGACCAAACTGCCATGCACAACGATCTGTTCGCCGACAAGGAGCTCAGCTTCTCCGAGGCGATGGCCAAGCTGTTCCAGCGCCTCAATCCGCAAGTAGAGCAGGGAGATCGCAGCTATCAGGTGATGGGCGATGTGCTGCTCGACTATCGCAACTACCTGGAGCTGGAGATCGAGGTGCAGCGCGGCGCCGATGGTTGGCTGCGTGCCGAGAGCGGTGCGCTCTCCACCGGCGAGGCGATCGGTACCGGTCAGGCCATCCTGCTGATGGTGCTGATCAGCTGGGAGGAGGAGTCTCGCCGTCTGCGCGGCAAGGATATCGCCCCCTGCCGCCTGCTCTTCCTCGACGAAGCAGCCCGTCTGGATGGCAAATCCATCGCCACCCTGTTCGAGCTGTGCGAGCGGCAGGATATGCAGCTGCTTATCGCGGCGCCCGAGAACATCAGCCCCGAGAAGGGCACCACCTACAAGCTCATCCGCAAGGTGCAGGGCAAGCACGAGCATGTGCATGTGGTGGGTCTGCGCGGCTTTGGCTTCGCCGACGACAAGCTCATCGCCTGACAGAGGCTGACGGACGAGGTATGAAAACGGGAGGCTTGGCCTCCCGTTTTGTTTGGAAACTGTGGCAAAGTAGCGGCGCGGCCATGGCTGGCCGGCACCACGCCGGTTCGCTCATGCCCGCTAGCGCTTCATTGGCATCGACAACCCCGCAGGGGAGCAAGGACAAGGCACATGGTTGAAAAGGGGCAATTTTTGCGAAAGGGGCTGCTGCTGTCGCTCACCGTGCTGCTGGCGGCCTGCAGCAGCCGCTATGACGAGAGCCACGGCGGCAGCTGGCGCGGCTATAGCGAGACGGGGCTTGCCTCCTACTACGCCGATCGCTACCACAACAAGCGCACCGCCAGTGGCGAGCCTTATCAGCGCCACGCCAACACCGCCGCCCACATGGAGTTGCCCTTCGGCGCCATGGTACGGGTCACCAACCTCGCCAACGGCAAGAGCGTGGTAGTCAGGGTCAACGACAGGGGAAATTTCCCGCGCGGGCGCATCATCGATCTCTCCAAAGCGGCCTTCAGCGCCATCGGCAATCCTCGCGCCGGGCTTATCAAGGTGAAGATAGAGGCGCTCTAGGCGCTGACTCGTTCAGTGGCTTGAACAGAGTGTCCATCCTGCCCGGCTATATCCCGCCTGGCCGCTCCTCTTACACTGCAGCTCGACGCAAAGGCAGCGCCCGGATTGGGGCCCCTTTGCTTACCCTTGAGAACATGGAGCAGACCAAGATGAGTGAAGAGAAACGGGTGTCCATCGCCGTGTTGAAAGCCCGCGCCGGCATGAGAGAGCCACTGCGCCGCGAGCTGCTAAAGCTCATTGCGCCGACGCGGCGCGAGCCGGGCAACCTGGATTACGTGCTGTTTGAATTGCAGGACGAGCCGGGCACCTTCTACATGCGCGAGGCGTTCATCAATCAGGCCGCGCTGGACAGCCACTGCCAGACGGACTATTTCCAGGCCTTTGCCGCCGAGGCGGAGGTTCTGCTGGCAGAGCCGCTGCGGCTGATTTTTATGAAGGAGGTGAGCCTCCCTTAAACCCATCGGGCCCACGGTTGGCCCGATTTCTACCCATGTCTGGTGCCGCCCCGGACGCTATCCCATCCCATCCCATCCCATCCCATCATGGGGAATCTCTGGTCTGCGTCTCTGCATCCTCTACCGAGAGGTTGAACGGGGGCTTATTGCCCTTATCCCGCCTGTTTATGCCTGCCGTCTTTTCATCTCCAGATTGTCCGGTAAGATACCCAAATGAAAATCAATGTTGGGGCCGAGCGACATGACCGCCATGGCGGGTGGACGGTCTGACGAGAGGTGGTCATCAGGCCGCCAAGATGGTTGAGCCGAGGAGAGGGAATGGAGATCGAACTGGCGGAGATAGCGACAAGTGAGTTTGAACAGCGCTTTGCGGCCGTCAAGGAGGGGATCTTTCCCTATGTCGAGGCGGTGTTTGGCTGGGATGACGACTTTCAGCGCGAGCGGTTGACCAGCGAATATCAGCCGCACTGGTTCTCGTGGATCCTGGCAGAGGGGGAGAGAGTCGGTCTGCTCTGCTGCAAGCCATACGACGATGCGCTGCACATTCATCTGTTGATTATCTTCCCCCGTTATCAGGGTCGGCAGCTTGGTTCGGCCGTCATGGCGCGGCTGCATCGCGAGGCAGCATCTGAGGGGAGACTCCGGGTGACCCTGTCGAGCTTTAGCGCCAATCAGAGGGCAATAGAATTTTATCGGCGCCTCGGTTGTCAGGTGGTAGCGGAAGAGCCGGCGTTCATCTCCTTGTCCTGGCCGGTGACGAGGGAAGAGTCGTCGTTACTAATGGTTGACGGAGAGCCCTCATGGCAAGGCTGGAGATTTTAACGGTTCCTGATCCCCGATTGAGCATCAACGCCGAGCAGGTTGAGGATATTGCGGCCGTGCAAGGCCTGATTGATGACATGTTGGAGACCCTCTATGCCACCGACAATGGTATTGGTCTGGCGGCCACGCAAGTGGGGCGCAAGGAGGCCATCGTCATCATCGACCTGTCAGAAAAACGGGATCAGCCGCTGGTGTTGATCAATCCGCAAGTGACAAGCGGCACTGAACCGGCGTTTGGGCAAGAGGGGTGTCTGTCCGTGCCGGATTATTATGCCGATGTTGAGCGTTACGGCTCGGTGGTGGTGTCGGCACTGGATCGCCATGGTGTGCCTATCACGGTAAAGAGCAGCGATTTTCTGGCCATCGTGATGCAGCATGAGATCGATCACCTGCAGGGCAAGGTGTTTATCGATTATCTCTCGCCGCTAAAGCGCAAGATGGCGTTGAAGAAGGTGAAAAAGCATCTCAAGGCGACATGACGTGATATTTCATGCGGCGCATTACATATCCATTTGATTATCTGCACAGGAGGACGGGGTAGCCATGTACAAGGTTGGTATTGTTTTATTTGATGATTTCACCGATGTGGATTTTTTCTTGATGTATGACCTGCTTGGGAGAAGCAAAGAGAGCTGGTCGGTGAAAATACTGGGAACCAAGCCTGAGCATGGCTCTGCACTGGGTATCAACGTAAAGACGGATGGAGATGTGGCGGAAGCACAGGATCAGGATGTGGTGCTGATCACCAGCGGGCAGCGTGGTATCCCTGCTGCGCTGCAAGACCACGAGTTCATGTCCGCATTGCGGCTGGATCCGCAGCGCCAGCTGATTGGCTCAATTTGTGCTGGTTCATTCATATTGCATGAGCTGGGCTTGCTGCAGGGAAAGAAATTAACAACCAACCCTGCAGCCAAAGCCCAGTTGCTGGAGATGGGGGGTGATGTTCAGGACGCTCCTCTGGTCGTGCAAGGAAATATTGCAACGGCAGGCGGCTGCCTCTCACTGGTTTATTTGATTGGCTGGGTGGCCGAACGGTGTTTTGGTCCGGAAAAACGTAGATTGATGCAATCTCAGCTTATTCCTGCCGGACAAATGGAAATCTTCGAACAGCTGATCTCCTCCACTATCAGAGAGGCTGAAGAGTCATTCGACTGATGCCATTGCTCACTGTTTATATCTGTCTGGACCCATAGCCTGTCTGCCCAATGAAACAGGATGGCGCATGCACCTCGAATTCAAAAAAATAAACCTGGCGCGTGACTATGAGTTTTGCGTGGCAGCCCGTCGGGACGCCTATGTTTGCAGCTTCCACCGCGACGAGGGATTTGACGAGTTTCTGGCGGGTTATCGGGAGCGGATGGCGACGAGGCTGGCCAACAAAGAGTGGCATTATCTGCATGTCTGGCAGGGGGACGAGATAGTGGGGCAGCTGGAGTTTTGCACTGTCTCAGCCGAACCGGAAACCGGCTACATATACCTGATCTATTTGACGCCACAGGCTCGTGGTCAAGGCATGGCCGATCTGCTGCTGCAATATATCGGTCGTACTTTGTGGCAGGCTGGCTGCCGGCGAATAGTGTTGTCGGTCAGCCGTCTCAACCCGCGGGCGCTGCGTTTCTATCGGCGCTGCGGGTGGCAATATCGGGGACCCAACCCCAAGCATGCCGAGACAGATTTCTATGAATATTGGTTGCAGGATCCGGCGTGATCAGTAGTCGTATTTGAACGGGAAAAACAAAGTCCCATGGAGGGGAAAATAGATGGAAGTGAGACAGGTTCGGGTATCGGATGCAGATAACCTACTGGCCTTGATGAACAGACTCGACAATGAAACAACTTTTATGCTCTATGAGCCGGGTGAGCGCACCACGACTGAGATCGAGCAAGCTCAAATATTGGCCTCGTTTGTCAGTGCAGACAACAAAGTCATGCTGGTACTGTCGGAGCATGACGAGATTGCAGGTTTTATTGTGGGCATCGGTCAACCGGCAAATCGCAACAAACATGTACTGTATTGCTTTATCGGCATTCAACATTCAGCAACTGGACAGGGCTTTGGCAAAAAAATGATGTCTGCGCTGGAGGCGTGGGCCAGGGCGCATGGCTTTACCCGTATGGAGTTGAGCGTCATGTATCACAATGCCCGGGCTTGTGCGCTATACCGCGCCTGCGGATTCGAGGTGGAAGGGGTCAAACGCAATACGATGAGGGTCGATGGTGCATATGTCGATGAATATGTGATGGCCAAGCTGATTGAGGAGGGGGCATGAGCAAGATGCAGTGGCTGGTTTCCTTGAACGTCGCTCGGTCGTCAAGGCGTGCGCGCAGTTGGGTGTCGCTTGTTCTGGTGTCGCTGCTGGGCTGGCTGCTGGCCATGGCGCCAGTTGATGCCGAGGAGCCGCAGCTCGGCGCCGAGTATCGTCCTCTGGTACAGAGGGTGATCGATGCCGCCAAGGGGCGGGATCCACAGGTCCTTGCCCGTCAGATCAAGTATCCCTTCAAGCAGGAGTATCCCATCCCGGTCATCAAGAGCACGTCCGAGATGGTGGCCCGCTTCGACGAGGTGTTTGATGACGCCATTTTAAACAGCATTGCCAGCTCCCGGGTCGGGCAGGATTGGCAGGCCATGGGCTGGCGCGGCATCATGCTGGGCAGTGGCGAGGTGTGGCTGGATTTTGATGGCAAGGTGATCGGCATCAATCATCAGACTGCGCAGGCTGCAAAACGCAAGGCCGAGCTTGTCGCCAAACAGAAAAGCGATCTTTATCCCGGTCTGCGGGAGTACCAGCGCCCCGAGCTGATGTGGCAGACCGAGAAATTTACCATTCGCATCGACGAGCTGGGTGACGGCCGTTATCGCTATGCCTCCTGGGCCAAGGGCAAGGCGCTCAGCGACAAGCCGGACCTGGTGCTCAGCAATGGCACCGTCAGGGTGGAGGGCACGGGAGGCAACCACACCTATCTATTCACCAGCGGCCCTTACCGCTACGAGTGCGTTGTGACCGTTTTGGGTGAACGGGGCATGCCGCCGGGCGAGTTGGTGGTCTATCAGAACGAGGTTGCCATCATGCACCAGCCGGTGATCAAGGTGCTCTGATATCCCTTGATCTGCCCGGAACGTTCAACGCGCGGCCAGAGCCGCGCTTTTGTTGTCTGCAACGGCTGATGGCTTCGCTAGCCCTGCGGCACTCGAACCCCCTTGTCGAGGTAGAGGCTGCTGTAGTGGGCGCGGTGGGTGACAAACATCACCTGATGGCGGCTGCCGTCGGAGAGGATAATAAAGTCGCCTGCCTGAGCGGGGCTCTGCAGGCTGATCTCCTGTTCGGGGGCGGTCAACTTGTCGACCTCCTCCTTGAAGGTGAGGGTGTAAGAATACATAGGGTGCTCCACAACAGGACCTTATACAGACACGCATCAAACGTAGCTGCTGTGGCCCGGATCTGCGGCGCCCAAGCGGCACCCGCGTACCATTTAATTTACCGGCCGCGGCGGGCTCGCTATCTTATGGAAAGCGGCCCGCGGCAAGTGCAGGCCAATCATGTCGGCGACAGTCAGGAGCGAGCGATGACAGAGCGTGAATGGGAACCCGAGTTGGTGCGCATTGCCGCCTTCTCCACCGGTGCCAAGGGCGGCAATCCGGCCGGGGTTTGGCTGGGGTCGCAGCTGCCCGGTGTCGAGGAGATGCAGCGCATCGCCGCCGAGGTGGGCTTTTCGGAGACGGCGTTCGCCGCGCCCTTGCCCACGCCCGCAACGCCGGTGGATGAGCAGGCTGGTCCGCGGCAGTGGCGGGTTCGCTATTTCTCTCCTGCCGCCGAGGTGCCGTTTTGTGGGCACGCCACCATTGCCCTTGGGGTGGCGCTGGCCCGCCGGGTTGGCGCCGGCGAGTATCAACTGCAACTCAATCAGGCCACCATCTCGGTCTCGAGCTGGCTGGATGGGGAAGGGGAGTGGCAGGCGGCGCTGCAATCGCCCCCCACTCGCAGTAAACCAGCCCCTGCCGAACTGGTGAGCGCCGCGCTGGCACTGTTTGGTTATACCCAGACAGACCTGGATCCCCGCATTCCACCGGCCCTCATTCATGGCGGCGCCGATCATCTGGTGCTGGTGCTCAACAGTCGCGCCGCCCTGGCAGCCATGCACTACCAGATGGCCGAGGGACGGACCCTGATGCAGCAAGAGGGGCTGGTGACCATCTTGCTGGCGTATGCCGCCCGCGAGCAGCTGTTTCATACCCGCAACCCCTTTGCCTATGGCGGCGTGTATGAGGATCCCGCTACCGGCGCCGCCACCGCGGCCTTTGCCGGTTACCTGCGGGATCTGCACTGGCCCCACGGCGGCATCATCGACCTCTTTCAAGGGGAGGATATGGGGATGGCGTCGCACCTGCATGCCGAGATCCCCCCCGAGCCCGGCAGCTCAATCCGGGTATTTGGCCGCGCTCGCCTGATGTGATCGTCAGACAATGAAAAAACCGCCAGCTGGCGGTTTTTTACTTTATGTCGAAGATAACCGGAATGGCTGTGTTGGCCTATTGCGAGTCGTGCTCCCCAGCCGGGCTCTGCTCTTGGTGATCGCTCTGTAGCCAGAGCAGCAGCTGGCGAGCCACCTGCGGGCTGCCGAGCAGCGCCATGTGGCTGGTGCGATAGGCAATCATGGTATGGGCGGGGAGAAAGGCCAGCTGGTGGCGTGCCTCGTCATGCAGGCCAAGGGCACTGCGCAAGGGCACCAGACCATCACCAATCAACCGATCTGCCAGCACGCTGCGCTTGGCTGCCGTGGTGGCCGCAATGGCAAAACAGCGGACTCCGCCGGGCAGGGGCAAGGGGGTGCGAGGATCGGCCAAGGGGGAAGAAGGGGGATTCCGGGTTGGGGATGAGTCCATCACCTTGCCGTGGCGCAGATCCTTGATGCCGATGCTGCGCAGCTGTGCCAGCCTGACGAACGGCTCGCTGTAGGCCGTCGCCGGCAGCAGTTGCTCCAGCCAGTGGCCGGCGGATTCGAGCGGTGCGCCATGATGGGGCGTGCCAAGAAACAGCAAATTTTTAAGGTGAGCCGGCCAGGCCTGGGCGGCCAGGTCGGAGCTGTGACAGGCGCTGCGGATCACCAGCCCGCCCATGCTGTAGGCCAGCACGCTGATCTCGCCAAGGCCGCCGGGCCAGTGGGTCGCCAGTTTTTCCAGCTGACGGGCCAGTGCGTGACCGTTCTGCACGATGGAGAGGCCCGAATTGTAGCGCACATAGATGGGCAGGTAACCCAGCGCCTTGGCCAGCATCTCCCCGTGATTGACCGGTGCATCCTGATGCCGGGTCTGCCACTGCAGATCGTTCATGCACAGCCCGTGCACCATCAGCAGTACCCGTGCGCGAGGGGGCAGTGGCGCCGGCAGGGCCGGCCAGCTAAGGGGCTTGCCGAGATAACGCAGGGTCATGGGGGTGGCCAGAGCATTGTGACTCTCGACCAGCTTGTCCCCCATCACGCCATTGAGGGTGGCGAGCAGGGCGGCGCGACTGGGTGTGTCGGGAATTTGCTGCAAAGGCGGGGCTGGCGGCAGACGGGCAAGCAGGGCATGGATGCCGCTGCCCAGCGCGCTGGCAGCGCCATATACCCCCTTGTAGACCAGCCCGGTGATCCCCGTCGTCTTTCCTTCTTCCCGCCCCTTGAAGCCCATGCCGCTCAATACCGCCTGATGGACGGCCTCGGTGAGCTGTATCGTCGCAGGCAGAGCCTGAATGAACAGCCGGGTCAGCTCGCGAATGTCCGCAAGCTGCCAGGAGGAGGCGGGTTGCGGTGCTGTTGGTTGCGTCATGAAAGCCCCTGTGAAGGTAT
Organism: Aeromonas sp. QDB54; assembly: GCF_027707385.1. Lineage (NCBI taxonomy): Bacteria > Pseudomonadati > Pseudomonadota > Gammaproteobacteria > Aeromonadales > Aeromonadaceae > Aeromonas > Aeromonas sp. QDB54. Next base: position 37,120 of record NZ_JAPCIT010000014.1, read on the forward strand.
CGCCGGCCGGCTCCCGCCCGACAGCGGGCGGCATGCATGACAACCAGCTTGCGCCGTTTGTCCCGAGTTTGCCAGTAACGCATCGGCGGTTCTTGGCGAGAAGGCTAGTGGGTAGCCTCGGTGCCCGGCGGGCAGGGCAATCCGCTGGCAGAGACGCTCATGCATCTAGTCGGACAGGGTTGGTGGCTGGAGCAGGAGGTATTGGTACTGGCCAGGGGATGGCAAGCATGGCCATTGAACGTAGCTTGCGACTGATATCGCCACAAAAAAACCGCCATCAGGCGGTTTTTTTATGCTGCCGGCCCTTATTTCAGGGCTTTCTTCAGCTTCTTGATCTTGCTCTCGTGCTTGGCAATTTTCTCAAGGCGGGCGGCAATCTTCTGCTTGATCTCTTTCTTGCTGACTTTGGCCATCTGGCGTGCTCCTTTTGCAGTGATGACACTCGCGGTGTCGGGGGTAGGTCAGTCCATGAAACGCCAGAGTGCCACAGGGTTGCTGATGACACCAACTTTTCGCTCAAAATAACGGCAGACAGCATGCCGGCGTAGGGCCTTGTGTCGCGACGGTCCTAAGCGAGAACAAGGGGGAGGTAGTGTTATCGGCAGGCACAAAAAAGCGCCCCGAGGGGCGCTCTTGCTAGCAGGGCTGAGGGCGATCAGGCCTTTTTCAGGTAGGCGGCGACCAGTACGATCTGCACGCCGTTGACCTTGCCTTCGATGTGCAGCGGGTTGTTGGTGAGGCGGATGCCCTTCACCAGGGTGCCGCGCTTGGCGGTGAAGCCTGCGCCCTTGACGTCCAGATCCTTGATCAGGGTAACCGAGTCACCTTCGACCAATACGGCGCCGTTGGAGTCGACGGTGGGCACGCTGTCGTCATCGTCGCTGGCCATGCCCGCTTCGGCCCAGGCTTTGGTCTCTTCTTCCATGTACATCATGTCCAGCATGTCCTGGGCCCAGACCTCGCCTTGAGCGGAGAGGTTCTTCAACTGGCGCCACGCCATGACCTGTACCGCAGGCACCTGGCTCCACATGCTGTCGCCCAGGCAACGCCAGTGGTTGACCACTGTGGTCGCCGGCTGCTCCAGCTGGCCACGGCAGGTGTCGCACAGGGCAACGCTGTGATCATCATCGCTGGCCGGAGAGTGGGGGACCGCGAAGGCAGTCAGCGCCTGTTCGGCACCGCACAGTTCACACTTGGCGCCCGCGCGCGCTTGCAGGATGGCATTGATGGTCATGTTTTGGTTCCATTCACGTTGGTAAAATGGCCCGCGATGGGCAGGCCAAGATAATGAAGGGGCGGAATATACCACAAAACCCCGTTCTTTGTCAGGCTAAGCCCGGTGGCAGGCCCGCAGCCGGCCAGCGGGGGCATCACCGGGACCTGTTGGCGCAGGAGGACTGCGGGACAGCTGTGATGGAGCAGCATAGATGAGAGTGCTTTTTGACGCGGGATCGCTAGAATGAGCCTCCATTTTGACGGTAGAACAGGGGCGCGCGTGCTGGCTCAACGTTTTCAACAACTGGATCGACTGCTGAGCGAAGCCCGGCACTGGTGGCAATACCAACCCTACCACCACCTGGACCTTGCCTTTGCCAAGGCGGCTCCGGCGCTGGCTGAACGGCTCAATGCCCTGTCGCTGGCCGAGATTGAGCGGCTCGATGGCGACATGCCCGCCCTGTCCGAGCTGCTGGCCCCCTGGATCCCGCAGGGGTCAGCGCTGCATGCCCTGAGTGCGTTGCCGACCCTGACGGCCGAGCCCATCCCGTGCGAGCGGACCATGGCGATGTACATGCCGGGGCGCAAGCAGGCCCAGATTGAAGCCTTCACTGCCTGTCTGCCCGTGCACCGCGGCCCCTATCTGGAATGGTGTGCGGGCAAGGGTCACCTGGGGCGGCTGGTCTCCCTGCACCGTCAAGCCGAGGTGCTGAGCCTGGAGCTGCAGGCGCCATTGTGCGAAGAGGGGCGCCAGCTGGCCGCTCGCGACGGTGCCCGCATGGCATTTGTCTGTGCCGACGCCTTCGCCGATGATACCGCCCAGCTGATCGCCCCGGCCCATCACGCCATGGCGCTGCACGCCTGTGGCGAGCTGCACACCCATCTGATTGAACAGGTGGCGGCACGCGGTGCCGAGGGGGTGACCCTCTCCCCCTGCTGTTATCACCTGATCCGCACCAGCCACTACCGCCCGCTCTCCGGCCCGGCCAAAGCCAGTGTGCTGCAGCTTGCCAAGAGCGATCTGAAGTTGCCGCTGCAGGAGACGGTCACCGGCGGCGCCCGCATCGCCCGCCTGCGTGAGCAGGAGGTGGCCTGGCGGCTGGCCTTTGACTGCCTGCAGCGCCAGGTGCGCGGGGTGGACGAGTATCTGCCGGTGCCCAACATGCAAAAGAGCCTGCTGACCGGTACCTTCGAGGATTTCTGTTGCTGGGCCGCCGAGCGAAAGGGGCTGGTATTGCCGGCCGGCCTAGACTACGCCGGGTTTCTGGCAAAAGGGGAGGCGCGCTATGGCGATGTCGCCCGCATGGAGCTGGTGCGTCACCTGTTTCGTCGCCCGCTGGAACTCTGGCTGGTGCTGGATCGCGCCCTCTTCCTGCAAGAGCAGGGCTACCGGGTGGAGGTGGGAGAGTTTTGCAACAAGCCCATGACCCCCCGCAATATCCTGATCCGCGCGGTGCGAGCACGGCACGGATAAGCGGCTGGCCTCGGCGAGGCCTGTTGCAGCACTGTACAGTTCGCCCTTTGGTGCTTCTCGTTGATGGGATCGTGTCGTTGAAAGAGCGGTGTGACCGCTCTTTTCTCATTTTTCTTCGGTTTATTTTCATATAGCCGAAAGGCTCGTTATCACATCTATCCACAATGCATTTTATGCTCGCCAACCGGCAGAGTGAATTGGCTCACAGTTCCGGCAATATTCTTAATTTTCATCGTGAATTTAGTGGTCTGTAGGATTACTCTCGAGGCGACTCTTATCCCGACGTTATTCTGATATAAGGACTGTCTGTTATGTTCAAGCCTACACATTGTGCCTGGCTGGTTGCGGCTGCCTGCGCATTGCCAAGTTATGCCATGAATATTCAACCCGACCCGCAAAATGCCGGTGGATATGTAATTTCCGCCCCAGAACTGGCGGCGGTTGAAAAAACCAAGACGGCCAATCCCATGTACGGGATTTGGGCAAAGGCGTTGGCGACACGTTCCAATACCATTGTCGATGCCATCAAGCCAAGGGCAGCCAGCAATCCGGATAACGTCAAACGGGTCGAGCGGGTATTCACCGAATCGGATTGGGATTATTTAACCCAGATGGCGGCGCCGGAATATACCTATGAGCGCTTCTTGCGGGCGGTCGGGAAATTCCCGGCTTTTTGCGGCGAATATACCGATGGCCGCGATGCCGATGCCATCTGCAAAAAATCCATCATCACCGCCTTTGCCCATTTCGCCCAGGAAACTGGCGGCCACATCGCCAAGGAGAATATCTCCGACAACCCGCTGGCGCTGGAGGAGTGGCAGCAGGCGCTGGTGCACGTGCGCGAGATGGGCTGGTCGGAGGGGCAGACCGGCTACACCACCGGCTGCGGCCAGAACGACTGGCAGAACAAGAAGTGGCCTTGCAGCACAGGCCAGGGTTATTTCGGCCGCGGCGCCAAGCAGCTCTCCTATCACTTCAACTACGGTGCCTTCTCCGAGGCGATGTTTGACGGTGATGCGTCCGTGTTGCTGAACAACCCCGGGCTGGTGGCCGACTCCTGGCTCAACCTCGCCTCCGCCATCTGGTTCTTCCTGACCCCGCAGGCACCCAAACCCGCCATGCTGCACGTGATTGATCGCACCTGGGTGCCCTCCCAGCGCGAGATCGCCGCCGGCATCGGTTATGGCTTTGGCACCACCATCAACGTCATCAATGGCGGCATCGAGTGCGGCGAGCAGAACAAGAACAAGGGCCAGCCGGTCAACCGCATCCGCTACTGGGAAGGGCTCGCCGAGCACTATCAGATCCCCATCAAGGCCGACGAGAAGAACACCTGCTGGCAGCAGACCCCCTATGGCAGCCTTAACCTCAACGGCGCCACCGACGTGCTCTACACCAACTGGGACGGCAACTGGAAATACTATCCGGATCGGCCGGGCGGCTACTCGTTCGAATGTGAACTGGTGGGGTTCCAGACCGCCTACTCGGCACTGGTGCCGGGGGATTACGAGAAGTGTGTGACCAACTTCTACGGCTCCCACGCCAACTGGCCCAAGGTGCGGGTAGTGGCCAAGCTGGATCCTGCGCCGGTTGATCCGACCGATCCCCCCGTGGGGGATGTGGCCGCCTGGAGCGCCAGCAAGGTCTATACGGCGGGCAACAAGGTGAGCTACAAGGGAGCCATCTATCAGGCCAAGTGGTGGACCCAGGGCAATGAACCGGGCAAGGGTGATCCCTGGGTACTGGTGCCGGCGAAATAGCGTGAAGCGGCTTAATCAATCAACTCGGCAATGGATAACACCTCTCTTGCCAAGTCGGGGGACATATTGTCCCCCTTTTCGATATCCTGCCTTGTGAAATAAAACCAGTGTCTAATTTTGAAGGATAGAGTGCGGTGCTGGATCTCTATCAGCGTATAAGCGTGTTCGGTGATAAAAATATCAGAAAACAATGAGTGAGGGTGGGTATGGTCAGTCGGAAATATCGCGCTGGCCCTTTTTAAATCTGGGTTGTGTGCCATCAGACAGTATTTGTGAGAGCCGACATTGGTGACTGCCAGGAGTTATTTCGCGGCCTCCTTTTTTTCCTCAGTCACCTATCACCCAGATATTCATCTTTATCGAAGCAGGCATACCCAGCAGTTAAAAAACATTGGCCGTCACCCCGTAATGGGGTATCACTGTGCCGATGAGTGAAAATCAGAGGAGACTTCATGTTTAATATTGCCATGCATTTTGAAATCCCGGTGACGGATATGGCGCGTGCCACGGCGTTTTACCACCGTGTGTTTGGCATCGAGTTCGAATTGACCCAGATTGATGGCAACGAGATGGCGCTGTTCCCGCTGATGGACGGTGTGGAGGGTTGCTCCGGCGCCTTGTCCAAAGGGGAGAGCTATGTGCCCAGTATCGACGGCACGCGGATCTATCTCGCGGTCAGCGAGATTGAGCGGGTGATGGCGACGGCCCAGGCGGCCGGGGCCCGGCTGCTCTACCCGGTGACACAGGTTGGGAAGGGCATCAAGGTGGCCGAGTTTCAGGACCTGGAAGGCAACCGGATTGCATTGCAGGAGCGCAGGCTGTTGGCCTCATGAGCCATCCCGCAGCTGGTTTTGTGATGGGGGGTGGCCGACGAGGGCGCAACATGGTACTCATCTGATCCGGTAGTGGCTGCGATGGCGCGGTCACGTCAGCGACGGCAAGCGACAACAAGAGGCAAGGGGGCGTGATGAAGGGACATTGTTTGTGCGGCGGGATTGAGGTCTCGGCCGGCGATCATAAGGAGGTGGGGTTGTGCCACTGCAGCACCTGTCGGCGCTGGTCCGGCGGCCCCCTGTTTGCGGTGCACTGTGGCAAGGAGGTGCGCTTTCGCGGGCTCACCCCGGTGGCCTATCGCTCCTCGGAGTGGGCGGAGCGGGGGTTTTGCCCCACCTGCGGTACCCACCTTTTCTATCACCTGTTGCCGACGGATGAGTACATAGTGCCGGCTGGCCTGTTTCAGAGTGAATCCTTCCAGCTGGCGAGCCAGATCTTCATCGACGAAAAGCCGGATTTCTACGAGCTGAAAAACGAGACACCGACCCTGACCGGTCAGCAGGTTTTCGAGCAGTTTGCGCCCAAGCCGTGAGAACGGGCAGCGCGATCATCGGCCGCAATCAAAGGAACAGACAATGCAACTGGTGGTGATGCGCCACGGGCAAACCCCGGCCAATGCCGAGGGGCGCTATCAGGGGGCGCTGGATATTGGTCTGAGCGACACCGGGGTGGCCCAGATCAGCGCCCAGGCAAGGGCACTGGCCTTGGCGCAGGCCCCGTTTCAGCGGCTGCTGAGTTCCCCCTTGCTGCGGGCGCGGCAAAGCGCGGCCTTGGTAGCGGACGAGCTGGCGCTGCCGGTGACGCTAGCCCCCGCTTTTCGCGAGCGCCATGTCGGGGGTGTTCGAGGGGCTGACTAAGCAAGAGGCGAGGGAGCGTTACCCTGCGCTGTGGGCACGCAACATCACCCGGCGCTGGGCCGAGGCGCCACCTGGCGGAGAATCGCTGGACGAAGTCACTGCCCGGGTCGGGCAGGGACTGGCGGAACTGGCGCAGAGCGGCCGTCAGGAACGGGTGTTGCTGGTGGCGCACGGCGTGGTGGCCAAGGTGATCCGGGCGCTGACCGTGGCGGGATTTGACGACTTCTTCGAGTGGCAGCTGGCCAACGGGGCCGTGCTGGAGGTGTCGCTGGCATGTGGCGACGCTGGCGGGCCGCTGGGTTTCTTTGCCCGGCCGGGCAGTGAACATGGCGTCGCGGCCATGAATTGAGCCTAAGGCGCCAGGCCTGATAAGTGTTTCTCAGGCCTGACGCGTATTGCCTCTCAGGGGGAGTCTGGCAGTGCCTTCCTTGAGCAGTTGCGCCCCTGTTTCTTGGCCAGATAGAGGGCGGTATCGGCCCGGCGCACCATGCGTTCCACCGTATCCTGCGGGCCCAGGCTGGCACTGATGCCGATGCTGATGGTGAGCGGCACCTCGGTGCCTGCGCCCAGCTGATGCAGCTGCGACTCGACGGCGAGGCGGATCCGCTCCGCACTGGCCCAGGCCAGCTCCAGCGAGGTTTCCGGCAGCAGCAAGATGAACTCCTCGCCGCCCCAGCGGCCCAGCATGTCCACCTCCCGCAGTTGTTTGGCGACCCGTCTTACCAGGCTGAGAATGGCCTGATCCCCTTGCTGGTGGCCATAGGTGTCGTTGATCTGCTTGAAGTGATCGATGTCGATCAGCAGCAGGCTCATAGTGTGACCGAAGCGCTGACAGCGCTGCATCTCCAGCTTGACCAACTCGTCGAAGCGGCGCCGGTTGGCGATCCCGGTGAGGGGATCCGTGGTGGCCGCCACCTTGAGCTCCTCCACCAGCCGGGCCCGCTCCGAGATATCCCGCAGGATGGCGGTCATCTCGGTGGTCTGCCCCAGGTTGATCTTGGCGATGGTCACCTCCAGCGGAAACTCGCTGCCGTCGCGACGCAGCCCCATCACGGAGGCGCGGGCATGCATGGGGCGCGAGTTGATGGGGGAGTTGCTGAAGGCCTTGAAGTAGCCGTCGTGGTTGGCCCGAAAGCGCTGGGGCAGCAGGGTCTCCAGCCGTTTGCCGAGGTAGCTTTCGTCCACCCCGAACATCTCGCAGGCAGCGGTGTTGATAAGTTCGATGCGCGGCTCGCTGTTGACGCTGATGATGCCGTCGTAGGCGGAGTTGACCACCGCCTCGAAGCGCTTGCGGCTGCCTCCTCCAGCTGCTTTTTGGCGGTGATGTCGATGGCGGTGACCATGATGCGGGTGATGCGGGATTGCTCGGGAATGATGGGGGAGATGACAAAGCGCCACCAGCTGGTGCGCGACAGGGTGTCGATGGGCAGCTCGCTCTCGAGCCCCGTCTGCTGGCTCACGCACTCGTGCATCGGCTGCTCTATGCTGCCGGTGATGTAGCGGGGAAACATTTCGTTCAGGCGCTTGCCGATGCTGCCGAGCACGTCCAGCTCGAAGGCCTGGGCAAAGGTGTCGTTGGCGGATACCAGGGTAAAGCGATCATCGTCGTCGAGGGAAAACACCGCAACGGCGGCGCCGATGGCATCGAGAGACGACTTGATGTCGGCATGGGAACCCTGTGTGAACATGCAACCTCCATGGCGGATAACGTATTGATATTCAGTATAGTGCGGCCGTTTTTGATCCTTGTCCCGCAGGCAGAAGGAACGCCTTGCCACTGGGTTGGCGGTGATGAGCCCCGTCAGATGGACTGGCTCGGCGCCATCGGCTGGACTTTACTTGCTGGCATCCGCAAGCGAGCTGGCCGGCATGGCCAGTCATATCACAGCAAACTGGCACGGAGCGCGTCATGAAGATCAGCATCGAGGCACATATTGAGCAGGAGATAGAGGCCATCTGGTGGGCCTGGAACGATCCGGACTGCATCGCCTGATGGAATGCGGCCTCCAGCGACTGGCACACCACCGGCAGTCGGGTCGACTTGGTGGTGGGCGGGCGTTTCTGCCATCACATGGCCGCCAAGGATGGCAGCGCCGGTTTTGATTTCACCGGCACCTTTACCCGGGTGGAGGCGCCGACCCGTCTCTCGTTCGTGATGGATGACGGGCGCGAGGTGGATGTGCAGTTTGCGAGCGAGCCGGGCGGCACCTGGGTGCAGGAAACCTTCGATGCCGAGACGAGCCACACCCCGGCCCAGCAGCAGGCGGGCTGGCAGGGGATCCTCGACAACTTCAAGCGTTATGTGGAAGCTGCAGGCTAGGGGAGGCGCCTGTGCCCATAAAAAACCACCGCTAGGTCGCGGTGGTTTTTTATGCTGCTTTGCACGTACGCCAGAGCATGCCAGAGGACGAAGGCTACTCCTCGATATCCAGCAGCACCAGGATGGCGCTGTCGCCGCCCCACTCGCGGGGGGCCTGATGGAACGCCTGTACATTGGGGTGCTGGGCCAGCCAGCTTGGAATGCGCTGCTTGAGGATGTGTTTGCCGATGCCGTGCATCACGGAGGCAACGTGGATGTTCTCTTTTTGGCAGAGGGTCAGCAGGGCTGCCAGCTCCTGTTTGGCCTGCTGCTGGTTCATGCCGTGCAGGTCCAGGTAGATCTCCGGCGGATAGCTGCCGCGCTTGAGCTTTTTCAGCTCGAATTTTGACACATCTTCACGCACGTAACGGGTCGGTCCATCGGCCTCGAGATGGGGCTGGTACTCATCGCTGAAATAGTGGTCAACCCCAAGCTTTTCGCGGCTCTCACGCAGTTCGCGTTTCTGCTTGACCGGGCGCAGGTCGGCCCTTATGGTATCTTGCTTGATTTTCCGGGTACCTTTTATCGCATCGCGGAACAGCTGGGTTTCCTCGTCTGTCGGTGAGGGCGTTTTTTTCATCAGGTACTCGTCTTGCTCGCTGTATAGAATTCTCGGGCCGGATATTACTCGACTTGGAGGTGGATTTGGACAAGATATTTATCGATGAGGTGGTTGCCGAGATGCACACCATCCAGGACATGTTGCGCTGGGCCATGAGTCGTTTCAACGACGCCGGGATCTTCTACGGACATGGTACCGACAACGCCTGGGATGAAGCCGTGCAGCTGGTACTGCCCGCGCTACATCTGCCGCCGGACGTGGATCCGGGCATGCGCCACTCCCGTCTGACCACCAGCGAACGGCACCGCATCGCCGAGCTCATCATCCGCCGCGTGCAGGAGCGGGTACCGGCCGCCTACCTGACCAACAAGGCCTGGTATGCCGGTTGGGAGTTCTACGTGGACGAGCGGGTGCTCATCCCCCGTTCCCCCATCGCCGAGATGGTGGTCAACCGCTTCGCTCCCTTCCTCAAGCATGAACCGACCCGGATCATGGACTTGTGCACCGGCTCCGGCTGCATTGCCATCATCATGGCCCACGAGTTCCCGGAAGCCGAAGTGGATGCCATCGACATCAGCGTCGATGCCCTCAACGTGGCCGAGCGCAACATCAACGATCACGGGTTGGAGCAGCAGGTCATTCCGATCCGCTCCGATCTGTTCCGCGATCTGCCGGTCGGCGACAAGTACGATCTCATCGTCTCCAACCCGCCCTACGTGGATTCCGAAGACATGTCGGATCTGCCGGACGAGTTTCGTCACGAACCCGAGCTGGCGCTGGCCTCCGGCTCTGACGGCCTCAAGCTCACCAAGCGCCTGCTGGCCAATGCCGCCGACTTCCTCAAAGAGGACGGCGTGCTGGTGGTCGAGGTGGGCAACAGCATGATCCATCTGGAAGCCCAGTTCCCGGACGTGCCCTTTACCTGGGTCGAGTTCGAGAATGGCGGTCACGGCGTGTTCGTGATGAGCCGTGCCGATCTGGTGCAGTACCAGGACTATTTCGCGATTTACAAGAGCTAAGCAGGAGCACTCATGGCAGGGAACAGTTTCGGCCAACTCTTTCGTGTGACGACCTTCGGCGAGAGCCACGGCCTGGCGCTGGGCGCCGTGGTCGACGGCTGCCCGCCGGGACTGGAGATCAGCGAAGCGGATCTGCAGGGGGATCTGGACCGGCGCAAGCCCGGCACCTCCCGCTACACCACGCCGCGCCGCGAGCCGGACGAGGTGAAGATCCTCTCCGGGGTGTTCGAGGGCAAGACCACCGGCACCTCCATCGGGCTCTTGATCGAGAACACCGATCAGCGCTCCAAGGACTACTCCGACATCAAGGACTTGTTCCGTCCGGGCCACGCCGATTACACCTATCACCAGAAGTACGGCCAGCGCGACTATCGCGGCGGCGGTCGTTCCTCCGCCCGTGAAACCGCGATGCGGGTGGCGGCGGGGGCCATTGCCAAGAAGTACCTGAAACAGGTGCACGGCATCGAGATCACCGGTTTCCTCTCCCAGCTCGGCCCCATCAAGGCAGAAGCCTTCGACGCGGCGCAGATTGAGCAGAATCCCTTCTTCTTCCCCGATACGGGCAAGCTGGAAGCGCTCGATCAATACATGCGCGACCTGAAAAAAGAGGGCAACAGCATCGGTGCCAAGGTGCAGGTCATCGCCAGCAATGTGCCGGTGGGCCTCGGTGAGCCGGTGTTCGACCGGCTCGACGCCGACATCGCCCACGCCATGATGGGCATCAATGCGGTGAAAGGGGTGGAGATCGGTGACGGGTTCGCGGTGGTGGAGCAAAAAGGCTCCGAGCACCGCGACGAGATGACCCCGGCCGGCTTTGCCAGCAACCATGCGGGCGGTATTCTGGGCGGTATCTCGTCGGGTCAGGATATCGTGGTGAGCTTAGGCTTAAAGCCCACCTCCAGCATCACGGTGCCGGGCAAAACGATCAATACCGAAGGCGAAGCGATCGAGATGATTACCAAGGGTCGCCACGATCCTTGCGTCGGTATCCGCGCCGTGCCCATTGCCGAGGCGATGCTGGCACTGGTGCTGATGGATCACCTGCTGCGCCACCGTGCCCAGAACCAGGGCGTGCAGACGCATACCCCGCAACTGCGCTGATCGGCCTGCCCACCGCTCGGTTGATCGAGTGGTGCAGACACAGTCACAGTCAAAAGGCGACCTCAGGGTCGCCTTTTTCATGGACCTTCATCGCGCTTGATTACTGGCCGGGCGCCACCTGCTCAGCCGCCGGGTTGTCGAGCCGGCAGGGGGGCGGCGCTACATCACGGCCGGGTGGAGGCAGGCCGGCAATCACCTCATTGACCCGGGTGAGCTGCGCATCGGTGACGGCTGAGCTGGCAAACATCAGGCTGACCGGTTGGTGATGGAGCAGCAGCTGGCAGCGGATAAAGCCGTCGGCCCCCAGCTGTTGCAGCCGGTAGCGGGCGTATTGCCACTCCATGATGACGCCGTCGAGGCGACGCGCCAGCAGCAGATCGACCAGCCGGTCATCCGCGTTGTATTCGCTCGCCTGCTTGAGGGCGGGACACGCTTCCATCAGCTGGATGGGGCGGGTGCCGCGCAGCTTGCCAAGGCGCAGCTGGCTTTGCTGGCAAAGCTGCGACAGGTCTGACACCGCCAGCCAGGGATCTCGCTGGCCCGGGATGGGGTTGTTGCTCAGCAGCACGAAGGTACTGCGCCGATAGGGTACCGAGAAGCGGGCAAAGGCGCGCCGCTCCGGCGTATCGAGCGCCCCCATGGCCACGTCCAGCTGCTGCTGCTCGAGCAGATGGATGGCCCTGGCCCAGGGCAGGTTGCGAAAGTGGGATTCCAGGCCCGCCTGGCTCAGGATCTGGCGGGTCAGGGTGACGTCCAGCCCATCCAGCGTTCCCTGGGGATTGATGTAACTGAACGGAGGCCAGTGGCTCCAGGCCACCGACAGCCTGGGCTTGGCCTGCAGCGGCAGAGAGAGCCCAACTGCCAGCAGGGAGAGCAAGAGCCAGCCAGGGGCGGCCGACAGAAGATGAACACGCATGAACCTGAACCTCCTTGTACATGATGGATGCGGCGGTATCGCCGTTATCTGGCATCAAGCATAGCCTGATTCGAATGAGTTCTTGAGCGGCTTTTCCGGGCGGGACGGTGACCTGCTTTTGGCAAACATGCTGGGAGGAACGTCACATTTTTCTCGTTTCTCCTCAATAACTCCGTTAGACTGCGCCCCTATTCTTTCCCCTTTGCTCTGCTCCCCGGGGAAATCGTTGTGTTCTCAACAGGCCCGAGTCTGGCGAGATGGCATCGGCTCAGCAGAGGAGCCCCATCCCGGATTGTCGGCGCCCCTATCCCTAGCAGGTAACTATGAGTTTTACTTCCCTCGGTCTGGCCGAACCCTTGTTGCGTGCCGTTGCCGAGCAAGGCTACGACACCCCGTCTCCCATTCAGCAACAAGCGATCCCGGCGGTACTGGCTGGCCGTGATCTGATGGCCGCCGCTCAGACCGGGACCGGCAAGACCGCAGGTTTTACCCTGCCGATGCTGCAGCGTCTGACTGAAAGCAAGCGCAAGGTCTCCCCGAATCGCATCCGTGCCCTGGTGCTGACCCCGACCCGCGAGCTGGCCGCCCAGGTGGGCGAGAGCGTGCGCAACTACGGCAAACACCTGCCGATCCGCAGCCACGTGGTATTTGGCGGCGTGAGCATCAACCCGCAGATGATGGCGACCCGCCGTGGTCTGGACGTGCTGGTGGCCTGCCCGGGCCGCCTGATGGATCTGTACAACCAGAACGCCGTCAAGTTCGACGAAGTGGAAATCCTGGTGCTGGACGAAGCGGATCGCATGCTCGACATGGGCTTTATCCGCGACATCCGCCGCATCCTGGCCCTGCTGCCGAAGAAGCGCCAGAACCTGCTGTTCTCCGCCACCTTCGCCGACGAGATCCGCGAGCTGGCCACCGGTTTGCTGGACAACCCGGCGGTGATCGAAGTCGCCCCACGCAACAGCACCGCCGAGCGTATCGAGCAGCTGGTGCACCCCTGTGACAAGGCCAACAAGATTGCCCTGCTGAGCCACCTGGTCACCAGCAACAACTGGCAGCAGGTACTGGTGTTCACCCGTACCAAGCACATGGCCAACCGTGTTGCCGAGACCCTCGACAAGAACGGCGTCAGCGCCGCCGCCATCCACGGCAACAAGAGCCAGGGTGCCCGTACCCGCGCCCTGGCCGGTTTCAAGGATGGCAGCGTCAAGGTGCTGGTGGCGACCGACATCGCCGCCCGTGGCCTGGACATCGACAAACTGCCGCAGGTAGTGAACTTCGAGCTGCCGAACGTGGCGGAAGATTACGTGCACCGTATCGGCCGTACCGGCCGTGCCGGCGCCGCCGGTCACGCCATCTCCCTGGTCGCGGCCGATGAGGGCAAGCTCATCAAGGCCATCGAGCGGCTGACCAAGCAGAACATTCCGTGCGAGCAGGTGGCCGGTTTTGAAGCCTCCCGCGAGACCTTGGACAACATCGCCCGTGGCATCGGCGCGCCGCTGCGCAAAGAGCCGCGCGATCCGAGCGAGCAGCGCCGTGCACCGCGCCCGCAAGGTCAAGGCCAGCGTCAGGGCGCCGGTCGCTCTGCCAACGGTGGCAATGGCGGCGGTAACCGCTCCGGCAACGGTGGCAAGCCCAAGCCCCAGGGTGGCCAGCGCCCGGAAGGCGGCGCCGGCAAACCGGCTCAGGCTCGTCGTCCCCGTCGCGCTACCCACAACCAGTAAGCGGCCAGGGAGCCTGCTCCCCGCTCGGTTGATGCAAAAAGCCCCGCCACTCTGGCGGGGCTTTTCTATATCCGGGAGTCGGTCGAGTGAGGCGGCAGTGCCCATCACTCGCCATAGAGGGTGATCTGCAGCACGTTGGCGATGGCGCTGCCGTTCCAGTGGTACTCCAGATGGCGGGGCTGATGGACGCGATTGACCAGGCGCGGGCGATAGAGCAGGTAGCAGTCGTGGCCGCTGTGGCGCACCGAGCGATAACAGATGCCGTCGACATCCAGGTCTTTCTGCTCGCGGGCGAAGGCCTGGGAATACCCGTAGTCGGTAGCATGGTAGAGCGGTGTGGCGAGAAATGCTTCGCCGGTAATGTCGATCAGGCTGGCGCTGAACTCGGCATGGATCACCCGCATCTGCACTTTCTGGGCGGGTTCACGGGTATAGCCGAAGACGCGCTCCTGGTGGTAGACCGTCTCCTTGATGGCGGTGTCGAGGCTGGGGGCGCAGTAATAACCGCCAAAATCACCGGTGGTGAAGCGGGCCCCCTCCGGATTGAGGTGGGTGAAGGCGGCCATCACATGGCTGCCGCCAGCCAAGCCCACCAGCCAGTCTGCTTTCGGCACCCGCGTCAGCTCGCCGGCCTCTTCCCTCAGCCTGTCGTTGGTCAGCGCCTCGATGGCCCAGACCGCCTCCAGTTCGTCGGCGTTGGCCACATCCTCATAGAGGCAGATGGTGGGGTAGCGGCTCGGGATGATCCGGTAGGCTGACTCGTCCTTGAAAGCGCGCTGCGGGGGAGTCTGCATCAGGCCATGCCTCCGCGCCAGGCGTGCAGGCGGGTAGCGACCTCATAGAGATCGGCCACGCGGCCACCCTGCATCACCTCCATGGCGCTGCGGCCGGCAAAGAAGGGGTGGCTGTTGGACTTGCGCACCCAGCCATAGATGCTCTCGTCCGCGCTGAACAGTATCCGCAGGCTCTTGTGAATGTTGAGCAGGTAGCTCATTCGCTCCTGCAGATCCGCACTCAGTCTGATCCCGCCGTGGGACTCCTTGTACTTGTTCAAAGTTGAACGCGAAGAGATACCGAGTAGTCGCAACTGTTCATCTGTGTTGCACTGCCATTTGTCGAGGATGCGAAACACCACCGGCAGCGCCTTGCTGGGATCAACGGCGCCATCTTGCCGTTGAACGTGTGCGGTTGCGACCATGTCAGGCTCCTTGCGGGATTGAGCGTGTATTCTGTTGCCAAAAAGGCGATCTGTTATCAGTGTACAAGAACTATTCACATATATACAGGGCGTCGATACATGGTGCATATATGAACGTTTGATGCATCAAGGAGATGAGCACCGCGCAGGCGGACCCCTTTATATCGATGGCATATACCGATGGCATAGAAAAAGCCCCGCCAACTGGGTTGGTGGGGCTTTTGCGCTTTTGTTTAGGGCATGCACCGGCTCTGGCTTAGAGCGCGGGCAGCAATCCCATGCTGACGCTTATCTGCACCCCGACGATCAGCACACCCATGGCGCCGGCAAGGCCCAGGGCCAGCACGCCGCCCGGGGCGCGGTAGTGATGCGCCTCGGCCTGCTTGCGGCTCTGCCACACCAGGGCCACCGGCAGCAGTACCGCCAGCACCGCCAGCGCGATGGCGGCGTAGCCGAGCGCCATGATGAAGCCCTGCGGGAAGTAGAGGGCAAACAGCAGGGGCGGCACAAAGGTGATGAGGCCGGTTTGGGTGCGGCCCTGCCAGTTGTCCTTGCGACGGGTCACCTTGGCCATGAAGTCGAACAGTCCCAGCGTCACCCCGAGGAAGGAGGTGGCCAGCGCCAGATCGGCGAACAGGTGCATCGCCTGGTTGAAGGCGGGCCAGCTTACCAGATTGCCGACGTTGGCCAACAGGCTGTCCAGCGCCCCGCCGGTCTGGATCAGGGATTGTTGACCGAGCAGCCCCAGGATGGCCACTTGCCACAGCACATAGAGGATGAGCGGCAGGGCGGAGCCCCACACGAAGACCCGGCGCAGCTGCTTGGGGCAGTCCCCCAGGTAGAGCATCACGCTCGGGATGGAGCCGTGAAAACCGAACGAGGTGAAGATGACCGGCAGGCCTGCCAGCAACAAGCCCTGACCGAGCGGCATGGAGAGCAGGTGCTGCCCCTCGGCGCGCGGCAGCAGCAGACCTAGGACGGCCACCATGATCACCAGCTTGACGGTGAACATCAGTCGGTTGAGGTAATCCACTTGCTTGGTGCCGACGCAGACCATGCCGCCAAACAGCAGGGTAAAGGCCCAGGCCGCCTGCTCCTGGCTGAGGGGCAGGCCGGCATCGGCCAGCGCCTGGGCCAGCAGGCTGCTGCCGCCGCTGATGTAGGCGGAGGCCAGTGAGTAGAACAACATCAGGATGCAGAAGGAGGCAATGCGCTTGCCCCAGGGGCCGAGCAGGTGATCCGCCAGCTGGTGCAGGTACCACTTGCCGGTGTTGAGGCTGGCTTCCACCTGCAGCATGGCGGTAAAGGCCATCAGGCCCCACAGGCCGATCATCAGCAGCAGGGTGGCGGGTCCGCCAAGGGAGGAGGAAGCCAGCGGCAGGGCCAGCATGCCGGCGCCTATGGTGGTGCCGGCAATCAACAGGGTACATCCCAGGGTTTTGGTATTCATGGTGTCCATCCGAATCGAGAAACTGCGCCGTGCGCAGCAGGCATATGAGGTGTTGGCAAGGCGCCTCCGGGGTCGAGACCGGAGGCTAGCAATATCGGAGTGAACCCATCGTTACGAAAAATCCGCTGGTTGTAAAAGATGGTTGCCAACTTAGCGAATTAAAATGTTGGATACAAGCGTGTAAAGGCGGATTTTGTACTGGGTGGACAGAATAAGTGGAAATAAAAGATGACAGGAGTGCGCTTCGACTGGTGAAAAAACGCGCCGCTGCGAACCGGGTCGCAGCAGCGCGCGATGCAGAGAGGATTAACGGCGGCGCTTGAGGGTCCGGCTCACATAGTGCAGCCCGCACTGATATTCACCGCCAATCGCCTTGAGGGCCAGCTCCAGCGCTTGGCTGGCGAGGGCATCGTGTTGCTGGGGCAGGGAGTTGATGCCGAAGGGGAGAAAATCGAGCAGGCGATCGTCGCCGAAGGTGGCCATGGCCAGTCGGCTCATGTCGGTCTCTTGTTCCAGCAGATAGTCGAGCACCCCCTCCATCAGGATGTAGGAGGTGGCCACCAGTGCCTGGGGCAGCTGGCCGAGCTGCTGATGCAGCGTCTTGATCAGGCGGTAGCCTTCGGCGCGGGAGAAGTGGGCCCCTTCACACAGATGGCAAGCCGTACTGTGGCTGGCGACGGCCTGCTCGAAGCCTGCCTTGCGTTCACGGCTGATCGTGAGCGCCGGCAGCGCGGTGATCAGGGCGATGTGCTTGATTGCCGGCGAGAGCAGGGAGGCGGTGAGATCGCAGCTCGCCTTCTGGTTTTCGCTGGCCACGGTGACGAACTTGTCGGCCGCCATGGCCCGGTCGATGGCGAGCACCTGGATGCCGCGCGTCTGCAGGCCGAGGTAGAAGGGATCTTCGGGTGGCAGGCAACTGGCCACCAGCAGCGCATCCACGTGGCGGCTGGCCAGCATCTCGGCCAGCTCCTTCTCGGTGGCGGGGTCATCTTCCGAGCAGACGATCAGCAGCTGATAGCCCTGTACCCGCGCCCCTTGCTCCAGCCGTTTGGCGAGCTTGGCGTAACTGGCGTTCTCCAGGTCGGGCAGGATGAAGCCCAGGGTCTTGGTCTGGCCACCGCGCAGGGAGGCGGCGCGGCTGTCCGGCTGGTAGTTGTGGGCGGTGACCACCGCCATCACCTTGTCGCGGGTGGCCTGGCTGATGCGGTATTGGTCGGCCTTGCCATTGATCACATAGCTGGCCGTGGTGCGCGAGACACCGGCGAGGGCGGCGATTTCATCCAGTTTCATCATGTTGGCTCTGTTTGAGTTGCAAGGCCCACGGGCACTGCCTGGTGAGGGCACCGAAAAGTGTGCGCGGGATCATATCATTGAAAAGCACTCTTTGTGGGTACTTGATCAATTCGCTGAAACGATTCAGTCTGAGTGTAAGTGAAACGATTCAGCTTGTCAGTAGACAATCGATGGCCGGGCATAAAAATCGGGTATGACCCGCGAAGGGATGCAATCCGGTCTATTGTCAGCAGGCGAGTGGCACGAATGGTTATGTTTGATGAGCCGGTACGGTCAGGCCGCCCGGCACCTGATGGAGAATCTCTATGTTGAAGTTGGCGCGACAGCAGATCCTGCTGGGGCAGTCGGTGGCGACCAAGGCCGAAGCCATTGCCCTGTTGGCAGGCAAACTGACCGAAGCCGGTCTGGTGGAAGCGGGGTATGTAGATGGCATGCTGGCGCGTGAAGCGCAGCACGCCACCTATCTTGGCAGCGGCATCGCCATTCCCCACGGCACCACCGACACCCGGCATCTGGTGAAGAACACCGGCGTCATGGTGGCCCAGTTCCCGCAGGGGATCGAGTGGGATGAGGGGCAGATCGCCTACGTCGCCATCGGCATCGCCGCCAAGTCCGACGAGCATCTGGGCATTTTGCGCCAGCTCACCCACGTGCTGGGTGATGAGCAGGCGGCGGCGCAATTGAAAGAGGCCACCGATGCCGACACCATCATCAATATCCTGACCGGTGCGACGGCGCCCAAAGAGGTGCAGTTCCTGGCTTTGGCCGACTTCCCGGCGGACGATCGCGACCAGCTGCTGCTGGGCGCAGCCGCCCGCGCCAAATCCGCCGGCTGGGGCGATGCCGCCATGGTGAGCGCCCTGCTGGCAAGTGAACCCGCCTACCTGGGCGAGGGCATCTGGCTGGCGCGGGCACAAGCGGCTCAGACTGGCTGGGTGCTGGCGACGCCGAGCACTGCACTGAGCGCAGGGGAGCTGCCGGTCAGCGCCCTGCTGCTGCTGTGCGCCGCCGACAGCGGCCATCTGGCGCAACTCGACAACCTGGCCAAACTGGCCGCTGCCGGTCAGCTGGCTACGCTGGCAGGTGGCGAGGGGTTGGCCATGCTGCAAGCGGGGCCGGCCAGCGGTCTCAGTGACACCTTCACCATCATCAACCCCCATGGGTTGCACGCTCGTCCGGGCGCCATGCTGGTCAAGGTGGCCAAGGAGTATGAATCCGATATCCGGGTAGCGAATCTGGATGGCAGCGGCGAGGCGGTCTCCGCCAAGAGCCTGATGAAGGTCATCGGCCTGGGCGTCAAGTGCGGGCACCGTCTGGCGTTTCGCGTCGAAGGCCCGGATGCCGAAGCGGCGCTCAAGGGCATCGGCGCCGCCATTGCGGCCGGGCTGGGCGAGGGGGCGCACTGATGGACATAGTGACCATCACCCTCAACCCTGCGCTCGATCTCACCACCCGCCTCGAGGCGATGAGTCTGGGCGAGGTGAATCTGGTGAGCGAGGCCAACCTGCGTGCGGCGGGCAAGGGGATCAACGTCGCCATGGTGCTCAAGGACTTGGGCCGTGAAGTGGGCGTCACTGGCTGGCTTGGCGCAGACAATGAGCAGAGCTTTGTCTCCCTGTTTGCCGAGCGAGCGCTGGATGATCACTTTGTCCGTGTCGCGGGCAGCACCCGCATCAACGTCAAGATCTCCGAGCAATCCGGTCGGGTCACCGATCTCAATCTGCCGGGGCTCACCATCCAGCAAGGGGAGGTGGGCGCGCTGGAGCAGGCCATCGACGAACTGGCAGCGCGCGCCGACTGGTTCGTGCTGGCGGGCAGCCTGCCCAAAGGGGTGGCCCCCGATTACTGCGCCCATCTGATCCGCCTGCTCAAGGCCAAAGGCAAGCAGGTGATCTTCGATTGCAGCGGCGCGGCGTTAAGCGAAGGGATCAAGGCGGCGCCGACCCTGGTCAAACCCAATCTGGAAGAGCTGAGCCAGTGGGCGGGCCGCCCCATCAAGACCCTGAGCGAGCAGGCCGAGTGTGCCCGCGCGCTGCAGGCAAGCGGGATCCCCAACGTGGTGATCTCCAACGGCGCCGATGGCCTCATCTGGTTTGCACCGGATGCCGTCTGGCAGGCGATTCCGCCGCGCATGCAGGTGGTCAGCACGGTCGGTGCCGGCGATTCCCTGGTGGCTGGTCTCGCCCATGGTCTCAGCCTTGGCTGGACACCGGAGCAGACCCTGCGGCTGGCCACCGCCGTCTCGGCGCTGGCGGTCAGCCAGGTGGCGGTCGGCTTTAGCGATATCAGTGTGCTCAACCCCTTGCTTGAACAGGTGCGCGTACAGCGTCTGGATGCGCTGGCTCCGGTTCAATGCCATACCCCCTCAATGGAAAACTCAGGAGATGCCCAATGAAAGCAATCTTGGTTACGGCTTGCCCGGCGGGCATTGCCACCAGCTTTCTCGCTGCAAAACGGATAGAACAGCAGGCCAAACTGGCTGGCTGGGAGCTCACCCTCGACGTCGGCTCCAGCGTGCAGCCTCGCCAGGTGCCGGGCAAGGAGCAGATTGCCGCGGCCGACCTGGTGCTGGTTGTCGCCAGCGCCCCGGTGGATCTCGCCGCCTATGACGGCAAGCGGGTCTATCAGGGCAGCATGGATCTCGCCCTGCAGGATCCGGCCGCCTTGCTGGAGGCAGCCGCCAGCGGCGCCAGCCTCTATCGCCACCAAGCCGCCTCCGCCGTTGCTGCCGCCAAACCGGCCGCCGCTGGCAAGCGCATCGTGGCGGTGACAGCGTGCCCGACCGGGGTGGCCCACACCTTTATGTCGGCAGAAGCGCTGGAGACCATGGCCAAACAGCTGGGTTATCAGATCCGCGTCGAGACTCAAGGCTCGGTCGGTGCCCAGAATGCCCTGACTGCCGAGGAGATTGCAGCCGCCGATCTGGTGTTCCTCGCCACCGATATCGAGGTGGACATGGCCCGTTTCGACGGCAAGCCGGTCTATCGCACCAGCACGGGGGCGGCGCTCAAGAAAACCCGCGCCGAGCTGGACAAGGCGTGGAGTGAGGCGAAAACCTATCGCCACAGCGGTGCCAGCCAGCCCAAGAAAGAGGAAAAAGCAGGCCCCTACAAGCACCTGTTGACCGGTGTCTCCTTCATGCTGCCGATGGTGGTGGCGGGCGGCCTCATCATCGCGCTCTCGTTTGTGTTCGGTATCGAGGCGTTCAAGGTGGAAGGCACTCTGGCCGCGGCTCTGATGAAGATCGGTGGCGGCTCCGCCTTCGCCCTGATGATCCCGGTGCTGGCGGGTTACATTGCCTACTCCATCGCTGATCGCCCGGGCCTCGCTCCCGGCATGATCGGCGGCATGCTGGCAAGCTCGCTGGGCGCCGGTTTCCTTGGCGGCATCGTGGCCGGTTTCCTGGCCGGTTACAGTGCCAAGTACCTGAGCGACAAGGTGCGCCTGCCGGTGACCCTGGAAGCGCTCAAGCCGATCCTGATCATTCCGCTGTTTGCCAGCCTGTTTACCGGCCTGGTGATGATCTATGTGGTGGGTGGCCCGGTGGCCGGCATCATGAATGCCATGACCACCTTCCTCAACAACATGGGCTCTGCCAACGCCGTGCTGCTGGGTGTCATCATCGGCGCCATGATGTGCTTCGACATGGGTGGCCCGGTCAACAAGGCGGCTTACGCCTTCGGGGTCGGCCTGTTGGCCTCCAAAACTTACGCCCCGATGGCTGCCGTGATGGCCGCCGGTATGGTGCCAGCGCTGGGGATGGGGATCGCCACCTTCCTGGCCCGCACCAAGTTCATCAAGGCGGAGCAGGAAGCGGGCAAGGCCTCCTTCGTGCTGGGTCTGTGCTTCATCTCCGAGGGGGCCATTCCGTTTGCCGCCAAGGATCCGATGCGGGTCATCCCGGCCTGCATGGTGGGTGGCGCCCTGACCGGTGCGCTCTCCATGCTGTTTGGTTGCGAGCTGATGGCGCCCCACGGCGGTCTGTTTGTGCTGTTCATCCCGCACGCCATCAGCAACGTCATGATGTATATCGTGGCGATTGCGGCAGGCTCGCTGCTGACCGGTGTCTCCTACGCCATGCTCAAGCGCGGTGAAGAGCAGGCCAAGCTGGCCACGGCATAATCCGCTAGTCAGCAACACGCCATACAAGAGAGCGGCCTTTGGGCCGCTTTTTTATTGCCCAAATTTATTGTCCAAAAAAGTGACGAGGGTAGGGCAACCTGGCTTGTGGTTAATGGATTAACCCTCTAGCGTGGAACCCCGAAGGGCGCCGCTGCGCCTGCCGATAACCCGATCCCCAGGAGCTGATAATGACCCCCATGATCCCCCCGATTCTCGACTTTGCGACCGGTAGACTCGCTGGCGCCGAGCTGGTGGAAAAGAGCACCACCCTGGCCGACCTGCAGGGGCTGTTTGCCGACCCGCATGCCGCGGCGGCGCTCCCGTCCGAGACACTGCTCTACCGGGTTGCCATGTTGCCAGGTCATGGCGGCGAGGGGGATCTCAACATGGGGGTCACCTATCTGGAGGCGGGCCGGGTTGGCCAGGAGTTCTTCATGACCCGCGGTCATCTCCATGCGCGGGCCGAGCAGGCGGAATATTACTTCGGGTTGTGCGGGCAGGGGGGGTTGCTGCTGCAGGATATGGCCGGTGTCTGCCGGCTGGAGCGGGTCTTTGCCGGCAGCGTTCACCATATCCCTGGCCATGTGGCCCATCGACTCATCAACACCGGCGCGACGCAGCTCTCGGCGCTGGCGGTGTGGCCCGCCGTCGCCGGTCACGATTACGAAGCGCTGGGAGCGCGCGGCTTTGGCCTGCGGGTGCTGGCCGGGGAGGATGGCACGCCCCGCATTGTCACTTCTGCCGGGCAAGCCACTTGAAGCAGGGCTTACGGCGGCCTGCTAGGGGCTGCCGCAGGATTGGCGCACCACCAGGGTGGGGGGCAGAATGATGCTCTTGGCCGGTTCGTCGTTGCCGGCCATCCGCTCGAGCAGCAGCTCGCCAGCTTTTCGGCCGATCTCCCGCGACGCCACCGAGACGGTGGTGAGGGGCGGGTCCACCAGCGCCGTCTCCGGCAGATCGTCAAAGCCCACCAGTGCAACGTCCTGACCGATGACCCTCCCCAGCTTGCGCAGCGCCAGAATGGCGCCGAGCGCCACCACGTCCTGATAGCAGACCGCCGCCGTCACCTCGGGATGCTGTTCCAGCAGCGCCGTGATGGCGCGAGTGCCTTCCACCCGGCTGGCGCCGCAGCCGATGATCCACTCCGGTCTTGGGGAGATGCCGTGTTCGAGCAACTTGCTCATGTAGCCGCCGAGGCGCTGGGAGCGACTGATGGAGGCAGGATTGCCCCCGACAAAGGCGATGTGGCGGTGACCCAGCTTCAGCAGGTGTTCGGTCGCCAGCTGGCAGCCCAGGAAGTTGTCGGTGCCGACGAAGTCGATCGCCACGTCTGGCACCGGTCGCACGATCAGAATGGTGGGCATGCGGCGGCGCTGCAGGCTCTCGAAGAAGCTGCGGGGAGTGGTCTGGGTGGCGCAGATCACCATGCCGGCGGCGTTGTTGCGCTGCAGCGAGTCGGTGAACTGCTGCTGCCGGGTGGCCGACTCCTCGCTGTTGGCCAGAAACAGCATCAGATCGTGATGCTCCATCTCCCGGCTCAGGCCCGCCGTCATCTCCGCATAGAAGGGGTTGGTGATGTCGTGCAGCAACAGACCGACCTGGTTGCTGCTCTTGTTGCGCAGGTTGGCGGCGGTCTGGTTGTAGACATAGCCGAGCTCGTCGATGGCCCTGAGTACCCGCTGGCGGGTGTGCTCGGAGATGCGCCCCTTGTTGCGCAGGGTCATGGAGACGGTGGCAGTCGACACCCCCAGATGGCGGGCGATGTCGGCAATGGTCACATTGCTCATGGGATGGATCCTGTCAGGGAGTAGGCCTCAAAGGTATATCGATTAACCTTTCGTTGTTAACGTACCATGATGAAATTGCTGTCACGATCACATATTTCACCCATGTTGGCGATCAAATACACCATTTTATGAGGTTAATCTTGTTTATCAGGTTGTGGTTAACAGGTTAATCGATTTATCTCTCTCCCAGGTGTCAACGAGAGAGCAAGCCAATGATTCATTCGAGTTACGTCTCCAACTACGACAAATTCCCGGAAGTGGTGGTCGCCGGCCATGAGGGCGCCGCCTGCGCCGGCTGGCATGAGATAGCCCGGCGACTGCAGGCTGCGGCAGACGGGCAAGGTGGGGCAAGGGTGGTGCTGGTGATCGACTGCTATCACGGCGTGGATCAGGACGAGCTGCGTAGCCAGCTGCTGGCGAGGCTTGGGCCCCACACGCTTATAGATGTGGAGCAGGCCCGTCTGCCCGAATCAAAAGTGCTGGCGATGCTGGAGCGCTTCATCACCGAGGACCGGGTGTTTGGTGTGTTGGCCCCCCACAAGATGGTGGAGTTTTTTGACCCGGCCGCGCTGGCGCGCCTGCAGCAGCAGGTCGCAGAGATAACCGGTGGCCTGGTGGTGGTGATGGGCAGTGGCGCTTCGCTGGTGGCGAGAGGAGATGTGCGGGTCTATGCCGATCTCGCCCGCTGGGAGATCCAGCAGCGACTGCGGCGCAGGGAGCTGGGCAACTGGGGGGCCGGCAACGAGGAGGAGGACATACTGCGCCGCTACAAGCGCGCCTTCTTCATCGAGTGGCGGGTGTTTGACCGCCATAAACTGGCCCAGCTGCCCACCATCGATTTCCTGCTCGACACCAACACCCGAGGCAAGCCGACCCTGGTGACGGGGCAGGCTCTACTGGCGGGGTTGCATCAGGCGGCGCGCCAGCCGTTTCGGGTGGTGCCCTTCTTCGACCCCGGGGTCTGGGGCGGGCAGTGGATGAAGCAGGTGTGCGATCTGGACCCGGCTCAGCCCAACTATGCCTGGTGCTTTGATTGCGTACCGGAAGAGAACAGCCTCTACCTGCGCATTGGCGAGGTGCGGGTGGAGATCCCGTCGCAAAACCTGGTGCTGTGCGAGCCCAGCGCCCTGCTTGGGGAGCGGGTACATGCCCGCTTTGGTGCCGAGTTCCCGATCCGGTTCGATTTTCTCGATACGGTGGGGGGGCAGCCGCTCAGCCTGCAGGTGCATCCGCTGACCGAATACATCCAGCAGGAGTTCGGCATGCACTACACCCAGGACGAGAGCTACTACCTGCTCGATACCAAGCCGGACGCCTGCGTCTATCTCGGCACCCGCACCGGTATCGACCCGCAGGCGATGCTGGCGGAGCTGGCCGCCGCCCAGCGCGGCGAGAAGCCCTTCGACGACGAGCGCTTCATCAACCGTTTTCCGGCCCGTAAACACGATCACTTTCTGATCCCGGCCGGAACTGTCCACTGCTCGGGGGAGGGAGCCATGGTGCTCGAGATCAGCGCCACCCCCTACATCTTCACCTTCAAGCTATGGGACTGGGGTCGGGTCGGGCTCGACGGCATCCCGCGCCCCATCCATCTGGAGCATGGCAGCAAGGTGATCCAGTGGGAGCGCGACAGCGACTGGACCCGTGAGCACCTGGTCAATCGCATCGAACCCATTGCCGAGGGGCCGGGCTGGCGCGAGGAGCGCACCGGGCTGCACGAGCGGGAATTCATCGAGACTCGTCGCCACTGGTTCAGCGTGCCGGTGGAGCACGACACCGGCGGTACCGTGCAGGTACTCAATCTGATCGAGGGGCGGGAGGCGACGGTGGAGAGTCCCGACCATGCGTTCGCACCGTTTGTGGTGCACTACGCCGAGACCTTCATCGTACCGGCCTCGGTAGGGCGTTATCGCATCCGCCCGAGCGGCGAGAGTGAAGGGGCGACCATCGCCACCATCAAGGCCTATGTGAGGGGGTAACCAAGATGCTGAGGATCCTTATCGCAACCCATGGTTCACTGGCGCCGGCCCTGCTGGCCAGCGCCAGCATGGTTTACGGCGAACTGCCCGCTGTGGCGACCGTCTCCCTCACCGAAGAGGGGGGGATC
This sequence comes from Aeromonas sp. QDB54, assembly GCF_027707385.1. Lineage (NCBI taxonomy): Bacteria > Pseudomonadati > Pseudomonadota > Gammaproteobacteria > Aeromonadales > Aeromonadaceae > Aeromonas > Aeromonas sp. QDB54. The sequence goes on from NZ_JAPCIT010000014.1 coordinate 62,898, forward strand.
GAGGCCTTTCGCACCGAGTTTGAACAGACCCTGCGCCGCCATGGCGCGGGGGCTGACGGGGTGCTGGTGCTGTGCGACATGGAGTGCGGCACCCCCTACAACGTGGCGTGCCGCTTCGCGTTTGACCCCGAATGGCCACAGCCACTGGCGGTGGTGACCGGGGTCAACTTCCCCATGCTGCTGATGAGCGCCGAGCTGCTGGATGCCGTGGATGTGCACGAGGCGGCCCGCCAGTTGCTGGTTCAGGCGCTGGAATCCATGGTGATCGCGGCCCCGGCGGCTGCGCACCAGCAAGACGACAACTTCTAGGAGAGCGAGATGGCCATTTCATTTGTACGCATTGACGATCGGGTGATCCACGGTCAGCTGGTGACGCGCTGGGCCAGGGAGCTGCCTTGCGACGGCATCGTCGCGATCGATGACGAGGTGGCGGCCGATCCGCTGCTCTCCCAGGTGATGATCGGTGCCGTACCGGACACCCGGGTATGGCTGTTCGACGTGGCGACGGCGATTGCCAAGCTGCCCAAGGTGATCGCCAGCGACAAGCGCTACTTCGTGATCGGCAAGTCGCCGGTCACCCTGCAGCGGCTCTGCGCCGGCGGCATCTCCCTTGAGAACCACAACGGCAAGATCAACGTCGGGCCCATGAGTGCCCGCGAACAGACCACCACCATAGGCCCCAACCAGTCGGTCACGGCGCAGGAGATCGCCGCCTTTGACTACCTGGCCGGCCTTGGCCACGACATTGACTTTCGGCTGGTGCCGGATGCCAGCCACTACAGCTGGGCGGATGCCCAGAAAAAGCTGAAATAGGGAGCAGACATCATGTTTCTGGAAGCAACACTCATCGGGATACTCTGTTATCTCGGCGCCCTCAGCACCCCCTGGTTGCTGGGATTGACCGGGGGCTGGTACACCATCACCCGTCCGCTGGTCTCGGGTATGCTGGTGGGGGCCATCCTCGGTGATATCCAGACCGGGATCCTCATCGGGGTGGCGGTGCAGGCGGTCTATATCGCCATGGTGACGCCGGGTGGCTCCATGCCGGCGGATCTCAACTTCGTCGCCTTTCCGGCCATTGCGCTGGGTATCCTGTCGGGCAAGGAGCCGTCAGTGGCGGTGGCTATTGCCGCCACCATCGGCATCGCCGGCACCATCCTCTTCAACTTCATGATGGTGCTCAACTCCTACTGGAACCACAGGGCCGACGTGGCGCTGGAGCAGGGGGACGAGCAGGGGGTCTACCTCAACAGCGCCATCTTCCCGCAGGCCAGCAACTTCGTGCTGCGCTTCGTGCCCACCTTCATCGCCGTCTATTTTGGCAACCAGTACATCGAAGGCTTCATGAACAGCCTGCCGGAGCTGGTGATCCGCACCATGACGGTGGTGGGCGGTATCCTGCCGGCGGTCGGCATCGCCATCCTGCTCAAGCAGATCATCAAGCAGAGCAGCATGCTGATCTACTTCCTGGTGGGCTTTGTCGGCATCGTCTTTCTCAAGCTCAACATGGTGGGGCTGGTGATGATCGGCGCCTTGCTTGCGCTCATCCACTACAACTACAAGCCGGAGCCGCGCCCTGCACCGGCTGCCCGTGCTGCCACCCAAACCGACGATGAGGATGAATTCTGATGGACGCAAAGCTGCAAGCGGGCCAGCCGGTGAACAAGGTGCCGGTGGCCCTCACTCCCAAGGATCTGCGTGCCTGCTGGCGCGCCTGGATGATGTACAACCTCTCCTCCATGAGCTTCGAGCGGCTCGAGTCGTTCGGCTTCTGCCTTGGCATGATGCCGGCGCTGAAAAAACTCTATCCCGGCAAGGCGGAGCGGACGGAGGCGATGAAGCGTCACGCCTCCTTCTACAACACCGAGCCTCAGCTTGGCTCCATCATCAACGGGTTGGCGGTGGGGCTGGAGGAGAAGCGGGCCAACGGCGAGCGGATCGATGGTGAGACCATCAACACCCTGAAAGTGGGGTTGATGGGGCCCATCGCCGGGATCGGGGATTCCATGATCCCGGGCATGCTGGTGCCCATTCTGCTCAGCATCGGCATGGCGCTGGCCGCCGGCGGCAGCGTGCTGGGGCCGCTCTTTTACATCATCAGCTTCAATGCCATCGTCATCACCGGCTCCTACATGCTGTTCATGAAGGGCTACCGGATGGGGACCGGCTCGGTGGAGGCGCTGGTGAGCTCGGAGTCGGTCAAGCTGCGCGAGGCGCTCTCCCTGCTCGGGGTCTTCGTGATGGGCGGGGTGGCGGCCAGTTACGTCAATCTCTCCACCGGGCTCGATTTCGTCACCTCCGACGGGGTCAACATCCAGCTGCAGGCCATGCTGGACGGCATTTTTCCCAAACTGATGCCGCTGCTGGTGGTGCTGGGCACCTGGTATCTGATGGCCAGACGCAACGTCTCGCCGGTCAAGGCCATGCTGGGGTTGCTGGTCGTGGCCTTTGTCGGGGTCGCCGTCGGACTGTTCTAGGCCGCTCAAGGGTTGAGGTGAGCACAGACAGGGGAGAGCAGGGCTCTCCCTTTTTATGGGCTGGATGATGGGTTGGCTGGAGAGGTGATGAGATGCATGACGAGATAAGAGAGGCCGAGCAGCGCTGTCGACGCTGGCTGGTGGAGGAGGCGCTGCCTCACTGGGGGGCAAACGGCTTTGATTGGGAGCGGGGGCTGTTTGCCGAAGGGCTGGATGGCGCAGGCGCGCCGCTCTGGCAGCCCATTCGCTTTCGGGTGCAGAGTCGCCAGATCTATGTGTTCAGCCACGCCGCCCTGCTCGGCTGGTATGAAGGGGGCGAGCTGGCAGAGCGCTACGCCACGTTCGGCATGAGGCACTTTGCTGATGGTGCCGGCAACCAGCTGTTTTCCCTCAATGCCGATGGCTCACCTGCTGACACTTCGATGTGCTGCTACGAATACGCCTTTGCCCTGCTCGCCGAGTGCTGGCTCTACCGCTTGAGCGGCGAGCCGCGCTGGCAGCAGCAGGCCGAGTCGCGCTATCAGGCCATCGAACTGCTCTTTGCCGATCCCCTGTACGGTGGGTTTCACTCCCGCTTTCCGCCAAGCGCGCTGCGCAGTCAAAATCCCCATATGCATCTGTTCGAAGCGCTGCTGGTGGCGGCGGAGTGCTTTGATGAGCCGCACTGGCAGGGGCGCGCCCATCGGCTCTATCAGCTGTTTCGCCAGCGCTTGCTGGAGCCCGCCTTGCTGCGGGAGTTCTTTGATGAGCGGCTGCTTCCGACCCATCCCGATTCGCACCTGATCGACCCGGGCCATCACTACGAGTGGTGCTGGCTGTTGGCCCGTTACCGGACATTGGCGCAAGGGTGGGAGTGTGGGCCGAGTGAGCGCGAGATAGACGAGGGGATCGCCATCCTGACCCGCTTTGCCACCACTCACGGCCACGGGCCGACCGGACTGGTGCTGGATGAACTCACCGATGACGGGCGGCCCCATCGGGCGACCAGCCGGCTCTGGTGTCAGACCGAGCAGCTCAAGGCGCTGCTGGCAGCCTACGAGCGGCGAGGGGAGGCTGAGATTGTCCGCCGGATTGGTGAAGTGGTGAGGCGGATCTTTGACTATTACCTGATGCCGGCGCTGCCGGGCCAGTGGCTAGATCAGGTGGATGTGACGGGGGCGCCGTTGGCCGGCCATGCACCGGCCAGCACCTTCTATCACCTGTTCGTGGCGTTCAGTGAGCTGGTGCGGGTGGCGCAAAGGGAGGGGTAAAGAGGGATAAGAGAGGGGCTGGGTTTAAAAATCCCAGCCAGCTTGCTCCGGCTGCTCGGGTTGGGCCCCCTCCTGCGCCTTGCGGCGAGCGGCTTCCACCCGCGCCTTGCGGCCACGGCACAGGCGCATCACCTCTTGCTGCTGGGCATGGCTCATGGTGAGCCAGTTGAAACGCTCCTCGCGGCTGCGCAGGCACCCTTTGCAGTAGCCCTTGTTGTTCACTTCGCAGACCCCGATGCAGGGGCTCTGCAGCGGGAAGATTTCGAGCTGTTCCATCCATGGCCTCTCACACCCTGTTACCTTGTTATAACCCAGAAGATCCCCTTTGGAGAAATCCGCCGTCCCAGGCCTGAAGGCGTTTGCTTTCCCTCTGCAAATTTGGCATCTTCCCCGCCGAACATAACCCTTGGTGTTATATGAGGACATATGAATAAACACGCTTACTGGCTGACCGCCGCAGTGCTGGGGTTGGCCGGTTGTGCAGGCAACTCTGAGCAAGCCCAGGTGCCCAAAAACAAACCCGATGCCAGATGTTTTCTCAACTGCGAGGTGCCGGAAAATCTGGGCAAGCAGTATCTGGACGGTCCCCTGCCTGATGATCTGGTGCGAGTGGAGCGGGTCAACAGCCGACAGCGCGCCGACTACAGCAAGTTCGGCCCCCAGAGCCGGCTGGTGCTGGAGCGCTCCGGCAAGATGACCCGCCGCTATGGCGAGCTTTACCATCAACTCTCCCGCTGGGTGGCCAATGGCGGCGATCCCGCTCAGATCACCCGTTACGGCATCAGCCTGGCCCAGCTGGGTGGCTCGGATCGGATGGGCAACGTGCTGTTCACCGGTTACTACTCGCCGGTGTTGGAGGTGCGTCACCGCCCGGATGCCAAGTACAAGTACCCCATCTATGCCATGCCCAAATGCGGCGGGCGCTGCCCGAGCCGGGCCCAGATCCACCAGGGGGCCCTGGCCAACCGTGGGCTGGAGCTGGGCTACAGCAAATCCCTCATCGACAATTTCCTGATGGACGTGCAGGGCTCGGGCTTCGTTCACTATGGTGACGACGATCGGCTGCAATATCTGGGTTACAGCGGCAAGAACGGTCACGGTTATGTCAGCATCGGCCGGGTGCTGATCGATCGTGGCGAAGTGCCCAAGGAGCAGATGTCCATGAAGGCCATCAAGGAGTGGGCCAACCGTCAGCCGGAGGAGAGCGTCAAGGAGCTGGTGGAGCAGAACCCCTCCTATGTCTTCTTCGAGCGTCGCCCCACCAACGACGTGATCGGGGCCGCCGGCATTCCGCTGCTGCCGATGGCGGCGGTGGCCGCCGACAAGACTCTGCTGCCGATGGGCACGCCAATCCTGGCGGAAGTGCCGCTGCTGGACAAAGAGGGCAACTGGACCGGCAAGCACCAGCTGCGGCTGTTGATCTCGCTGGATGTGGGCGGTGCGGTGAAGAAGGGCCACCTCGACCTCTACCACGGCATGGGCGAGAAGGCCGGTGTCGCGGCCGGTCACTACAAGCACTTCGGCCGGGTCTGGAAGCTGGGTCTGCACCATGGGCCGACCGCCGCGCCCTGGCTGTAAGGCCCTGTAGGGGCGGGTGGTGTATCAGCCGCCCGCCCACCAGGCATCGCCCGCCCACCAGGCATAGAGAGGGATGTAAAAAAGCCGCCGGAGTAATCCGGCGGCTTTTTGTTTGCTGACGCGAACCTGAGGGGGTCTCAGCGCTTCTTGATGTCCAGCCGGATGGCGCCCACCGGTTTGCAGCAGCAGGGCAGGCACTCTCCCTGCGATACAAAGGCGAGCGGCACGGCGGCATAGTGCACCTTGCCTGCCAGCAGCGGGGTGCGGCAGGCGCCGCAATAGCCGCTGCGGCACTGGAACTCCACGTGATGACCGTGGCGCTCCAGGGTTTCCAGTACGCTCTCGCCGGGATGGGCGTGCAGCACGCCATCCTGGGTATGCACCCGTGGCGAGCCTGCGTCGCTCTGGGCGGGAGCCGCGTGCGGGGCAGGAGTCAGCGTGCCGGTGGCGTCACTCACAGCTCGAAATCACCCAGGTCTTCGGCATTCACTTCGCTGTCGATCTGACCCACCAGATAGGAGCTCACTTCCACTTCCTGTGGGGCGACCTGCACGTTGTCGGACGACAGCCAGGTGTTGATCCAGGGGATCGGGTTTTGCTTGGCACCGGCAAAGGCTGGCTGCAGACCCACCGCATTCATGCGCAGGTTGGTGATGTACTCCACGTACTGGCAGAGGATGTCCTTGTTCAGGCCGATCATGGAGCCGTCCTGGAACAGGTACTCGGCCCACTCTTTCTCCTGGATGGCGGCTTCCTTGAACAGCTCGAAGCAGGCCTGCTCGCACTCGGCGGCAATCTCGGCCATTTCGGGGTCGTCCTGACCGCTGCGCATCAGGTTCAGCATGTGCTGGGTCCCGGTCAGGTGCAGCGCTTCGTCGCGGGCGATCATCTTGATGATCTTGGCGTTGCCCTCCATCAGCTCGCGCTCGGCGAAGGCGAAGGAGCAGGCGAAGCTGACGTAGAAGCGGATCGCTTCCAGCGCGTTGACGCTCATCAGGCACAGGTAGAGTTTCTTTTTCAGCTCGCGCAGGGTGATGGTCACGTCACGACCGGCCACCCGGTGGGTGCCTTCACCGTGCAGGTTGTAGAGCGCGGTCGCCTCGATCAGATCATCGTAGAAGTGGCTGATGGAGCCGGCGCGCTTCAGGATCTGCTCGTTGGTGACGATGTCGTCGAACACCTGGGCGGGGGTGTTGACGATGTTGCGGATGATGTGGGTGTAGGAGCGAGAGTGGATGGTCTCCGAGAAGGCCCAGGTCTCGATCCAGGTTTCCAGCTCCGGGATGGAGACCAGCGGCAGCAGCGCCACGTTGGGGCTGCGACCCTGGATGGAGTCCAGCAGGGTCTGGTACTTCAGGTTGGAGATGAAGATGTGCTGCTCGTGGGGCGGCAGGGCCTGGAAGTCGATGCGGTCGTGGGAGACGTCCACCTCTTCCGGGCGCCAGAAGAAGGAGAGCTGCTTTTCGATCAGCCGTTCGAACACTTCGTGTTTTTGCTGGTCATAACGGGCCACGTTGACCGATTGGCCGAAAAACATCGGCTCCTTGAGCTGGTCGTTTTGGGTCTGGCAGAACGTTGAATAGGCCATGGTGATTTGAATGTCTTGAATAAGGGGAAACAGGAGGGCGGGAGCTTCATGCTCCCGCCCGGTTCATCAGATCTTGCAGGCGCCGCCGGCACAACCGTCATCTTGCAGATCGGTCTGGGCATCGTCCGCACCATCACGGGTGTTGTGATAGTAGAGGGTCTTGAGGCCGTATTTGTAGGCGGTCAGCAAGTCCTTCAGCAGCTGCTTCATCGGTACCTTGTTGCCTTCGAAACGGGCGGGATCGTAGTTGGTGTTGGCGGAGATCGCCTGATCCACAAACTTCTGCATGATACCGACCAGCTGCAGGTAACCATCGACGCTCGGTTGCTTCCAGAGCAGTTCGTATTGATCCTTGAGGCGGTCATACTCGGGCACCACCTGCTTGAGGATGCCGTCCTTGGAGGCCTTGACCGACACCAGGCCGCGCGGCGGCTCGATGCCGTTGGTGGCGTTGGAGATCTGGCTGGAGGTCTCGCTCGGCATCAGGGCGGTCAGGGTGGAGTTGCGCAGACCCACGGTGCGGATCTCCTCGCGCAAGGCTTCCCAGTCCAGGTGCAGCGGCTCGTTGCACAGGTTGTCCAGATCCTTTTTATAGGTATCGATGGGCAGGATCCCCTGGGCATAGGTGGTCTCGTTGAAGGCCGGGCAGGGGCCGAACTCGCGGGCCAGCTGCACGGAGGCCTTCAACAGATAGTACTGGATCGCCTCGAAGGTGCGGTGGGTCAGCGCCAGACCGGAACCGTCGGAGTAGCGGGCACCGTTCTTCGCCAGGTAGTAGGCGTAGTTGATGACACCGATCCCCAGGGTACGGCGGTTCATGCTGCCCTTCATCGCGGCCTTGAGCGGGTAGTCCTGATAGTCGAGCAGGGCATCCAGGGCGCGCACGGCGAGATCGGCCATCTCTTCCAGATCTTCCAGCTTCTCGATGGCACCCAGGTTGAAGGCAGACAGGGTACAGAGTGCGATCTCGCCCTCTTCGTCATCCACGTTGTTGAGCGGCTTGGTGGGCAGCGCAATCTCGAGGCAGAGGTTGGACTGGCGCACCGGCGCCACGCTCGGATCGAACGGGCTGTGGGTGTTGCAGTGGTCCACGTTCTGGATGTAGATGCGACCGGTACCGGCGCGCTCCTGCATCATCAGGGAGAAGAGATCGACCGCCTTGAGGGTCTTCTTGCGAATGCTCGGATCCTGCTCGTACTTGACGTAGAGCGCTTCAAACTTGTCCTGATCCGCGAAGAAGGCATCGTACAGGCCAGGTGCATCGGACGGGGAGAACAATGTGATGTCGCCGCCCTTGATGAGGCGCTGATACATCAGCTTGTTGATCTGTACGCCGTAGTCCATGTGACGGACCCGGTTCTCTTCCACGCCGCGGTTGTTCTTCAGTACCAGCAGGCTCTCCACTTCGGTGTGCCACAGCGGGTAGAACAGGGTGGCCGCACCGCCGCGCACGCCGCCCTGGGAGCAGCACTTCACGGCAGTCTGGAAGTACTTGTAGAAGGGGATGCAACCGGTGTGGAAGGCTTCGCCGCCACGGATCGGGCTGCCCAGACCACGGATGCGGCCGGCGTTGATGCCGATGCCGGCGCGCTGGGACACGTAACGCACGATGGCGCTGGCGGTGGCATTGATGGAATCCAGGCTGTCGTCGCACTCGATCAGCACGCAGGAGCTGAACTGACGGGTCGGGGTGCGCACGCCGCTCATGATCGGGGTCGGCAGCGAGATCTTGAAGGTCGAGACCGCATCATAGAAGCGCTTGATGTAGTCCAGACGGGTATCTTTCGGATACTTGGAGAAGAGGCAGGCCGCTACCAGGATGTAGAGGAACTGCGGGCTCTCGTAAATTTCGCCGGTGACGCGGTTCTGGACCAGGTACTTGCCTTCCAGCTGCTTGACCGCCGCGTAGGAGAAGTCCATGTCGCGCCAGTGATCCAGGTGCTGGTTCAGCTCCTCGAATTCGGCCTGGCTGTAGTCTTCCAGCAGGTGCTTGTCGTACTTGCCCATGTCCACCAGTTTGGCGACGTGCTGATAGAGGTGGGGCGGCTCGAACTGGCCGTAGGCCTTCTTGCGCAGGTGGAAGATGGCCAGGCGGGCGGCCATGTACTGGTAGTCCGGGCTTTGCTCGGAGATCAGGTCAGCAGCGGCCTTGATGACGGTTTCGTGGATATCGGCGGTACGGATGCCGTCATAGAACTGGATGTGGGACTTGAGTTCCACCTGGGAGACCGACACGTTGTCGAGACCCTCGGCAGCCCAGTCGAGCACGCGGTGAATTTTATCCAGATCGATGGGTTCTTTGTGGCCGTTACGCTTCGTCACAAACAAGTTCATTGGCTGATGACCTTTAGTTGATTCCCGAAAAACCATCGCACGGCGTTCGCCTCCAGACCTGTGAGAGGCGTGGGAGGTGGGGACCTATTGTGCGATGAATCACAAGATATAGTGTTATTTTGATTTCGAGCTACAAGATAGTGAGGTCGGCCCGGCTTTGCAATCTGTGGATAAGGGATTAGCTGTGGATAAATTGTGGGTGTTCCGCTCTGTGTTAGTGGGCGCTCACAGCGAGTGGGTTTTCATCCGTCCGATCCGGTAAATGCAAGTCTGATGATCGAACATGGAAAATTTAAATAACTTTTTTTGCTTGCGAAAAGGGGGTGTTTTTACTAGCAAATTCAGCCTGATTATCCCTTGTGCAGCAAGGGTCAAAAGGTGTCCGATCTCGCCGCTTCCCTGCTTGTCAAACCGCCAAAACGGGGGATCGCTGGGGATCCCCCGTGGTGACTACCGAGGCACTGCTGCGATCAATCAACAGTGCTCATCTGGCCACCCTTTGGCGGCAAAGCTGCCTTTGTTATCCATCTCTGTTGTCTGCTTCCTGTACCAGAGGTGCCCGGCATGGGCTGGCAATCTCAGCCCAGCTCGTAGCGCAGCCAGTGGTGCAGCGCCTGCACGGTGTCAAAGTGCAGATCGGCGCCCCACTGGGCCGGATCCTCGTCGTCATTGAGATAACCCCAGCCGGCGACCGCAGTGCGCATGCCGGCGTTGCGGCCGGCCTCGATGTCGCGCACGTGATCCCCCACATAAAGGCAGTGGCTCGCCTCGACGCCCAGCTGGTCGCAGGCAAAGTACATGGGGGCGGGGTCGGGCTTGCGCACCGGCAGGGTGTCGGCGCTGACGGTCACGCCGCAACTGGCGAACTCGGGCAGGGCAGCCAGCAGCGGCTCGGTGAGAAAGCCCGGCTTGTTGGTGACGATGCCCCAGGGCAGCTGCTTCTCGTCGAGCCACTCGATGAGATCCACCATCCCCTCATAGGGGCGGGTGCCAACGCAGAGGTTGGCGGCATAGTAGTCGAGCAGGGCGGTGCGAAGGCGGGTTGCGCCCAGCTCTTCGAGCAGCTCGTCGCCAAGGCCGGCCCTGAGCAGCCCGAGCGCCCCGTGGGAGGTGGTCTGACGAATGATGTCGTCAGAGAGGGGGGCAAAGCCTTCGTTTATCAGCACGTGGTTGACGGCCGCCCCCAGATCGGGCGCGGTGTCGAGCAGGGTGCCGTCCAGATCGAACAGCACGCAGCCAAGGGGCGCAGCAGAGTGAGTCGTCATCAGCCTTGCTCCGGGCGCTCGAACGCCACCATGTAGTTGACGTCGACGTTGCGACCGAGCTTGAAGCTGTTGGAGAGCGGTGCGTAGTGCATCCCGCTCATGTCCCGTACCAGCAGGCCAGCCGCTTCACCCATGCGACACAGTTCGGCGGGGGTGATGAACTTCTTGTGGTCGTGGGTACCCTTGGGCACCATCTTCATCAGGTACTCGGCGCCGAGGATCATCATCAGATAGGCTTTCGGGTTGCGGTTGATGGTGGAGACGAACACCTTGCCGCCCGGGCGCACCAGGGTGGCGATGGCGCGCAGCACGGAGGCGGGATCCGGCACGTGCTCCAGCATCTCCATGCAGGTGACCACGTCGTACTGGCCGGGGGCCTCATCGGCGTGGGCCTCGGCGGTGATCTGGCGATACTCGAGCTCCACGCCCGCTTCGAGGGCATGGAGGCGGGCGACCCCGAGGGGCTCCTTGCCCATGTCGATGCCGGTGACCTTGGCACCCCGGCGGGCCATGCTTTCGGCGAGAATGCCGCCGCCGCAGCCGATGTCGAGGATGCGCTTGCCAAACAGGCCGCCGCTCTTGTCGGTGATCCAGTCAAGGCGCACCGGGTTTATCTGGTGCAGCGGCTTGAACTCTCCCTCCATGTCCCACCAGCGGGAGGCGATGGCTTCAAACTTGGCGATTTCTGTCAGATCGACATTGGCATCACTGTTCATTTTTCGAAGATCCTGTGGCAGGGCGCCCGCTGCTGAGTCATGGGCGCAATCTATTGTCCTGGCGGGCATTATAACGGACGGACTTTGTCACACCAGCCCGATCTGATACCCGATTTGTGGCTTAAGGTATTTGGCTCAGTGTGTTACCATGTCGCGCTGTTTAAGCCAAAGAACAACTAATTAGGGATAAGGCTTTCTATGAGCGATCTGGCCAGAGAGATCACGCCGGTCAACATCGAAGAAGAGCTCAAGAGTTCCTATCTTGATTACGCCATGAGCGTGATCGTAGGACGAGCTCTGCCGGATGTGCGTGATGGCTTGAAACCGGTTCACCGCCGCGTTCTGTTTGCTATGAACGAGTTGGGGAACGACTGGAACAAGCCCTATAAAAAATCGGCCCGTGTGGTCGGTGACGTAATCGGTAAATATCACCCGCACGGCGATATCGCTGTGTATGACACCATTGTCCGGATGGCGCAGGATTTCTCCATGCGTTACATGCTGGTCGATGGTCAGGGCAACTTCGGTTCAGTCGACGGCGACAGCGCCGCGGCGATGCGTTATACCGAAGTGCGGATGGCCCGCATCTCCCACGAGCTGCTGGCTGATCTGGACAAAGAGACCGTGGACTGGGTGCCGAACTATGACGGCACCGAGATGATCCCGGCGGTCATGCCTACCAAGGTTCCCAACCTGCTGGTCAACGGCTCCTCCGGTATCGCGGTGGGCATGGCGACCAACATTCCGCCTCACAACCTCACCGAGATTGTCAATGGCTGCCTGGCGCTGATCGAAAACGGCGACCTCACCATTGACGAGCTGATGACCTATATCACCGGCCCGGATTTCCCCACCGGCGGCATTATTAACGGTCGTTCCGGCATCGTGCAGGCGTACCGTACCGGTCGTGGCTCCATCTATGTGCGGGCCAAAGCTGAAGTGGAAGTGGACGAGAAGACCAGTCGCGAGACCATCATCGTTCACGAGATCCCCTATCAGGTGAACAAGGCTCGACTGATCGAGAAGATCGCCGAGCTGGTCAAAGAGAAAAAGATCGAGGGCATCAGTGCCCTGCGCGATGAGTCTGACAAAGACGGCATGCGCATCGTTATCGAGATCAAGCGCGGCGAGTCCGGCGAGATTGTGCTGAACAATCTCTACAAGCACACCCAGATGCAGACCACGTTCGGCATCAACATGGTGGCGCTCGATAACAACCAGCCCAAGGTGATGAACCTTAAAGAGATCCTGGATGCGTTCCTGCTGCACCGCCGTGAAGTGGTGACTCGCCGGACCGTGTTCGAACTGCGCAAGGCGCGGGATCGGGCACACATTTTGGAAGGTCTGGCGGTTGCGCTGGCCAACATCGATCCCATCATCGAGCTGATCCGCCACAGCGCGACCCCGGCCGACGCGAAAGCGGGCCTGGTTGCCAAGGGCTGGGAACTCGGCAACGTGGCCGCCATGCTGGAAAAAGCGGGCGACGACGCGGCACGGCCAGAGTGGCTGGAGCCGGAGTTCGGTATCCGTGAAGGTCAATACTTCCTGACCGAACAGCAAGCCCAGGCCATCCTTGACCTGCGTCTGCACAAGCTGACTGGCCTCGAGCACGAGAAGATCCTGGAAGAGTACCAATCTCTGCTGGATCTGATCGCCGAGTTGCTGCACATCCTGGCGAGCCCGGCTCGTCTGATGGAAGTGATCCGCGATGAACTGCTGGCCGTGCGTGAGCAGTATGGCGACGAGCGTCGCACCGAGATCAGCATGTCTAGTGCCGAGATCAACATCGAAGATCTGATCACCCCGGAAGACGTGGTGGTTACCCTGTCTCACCAGGGCTATGTGAAGTATCAGCCGCTCTCCGACTACGAGGCCCAGCGCCGCGGTGGTCGTGGCAAGTCGGCCACCCGGATTAAGGAAGAGGACTTTGTGGAGCGTCTGCTGGTGGCCAACACCCACGACACCATTCTGTGCTTCTCCACCCGTGGCAAGGTCTACTGGCTCAAGGTGTATCAACTGCCGGAGGCGTCCCGTGGCGCCCGTGGTCGTCCGATCATCAACCTGCTGCCGCTGGAAGAGGGTGAGCGTATCACCGCTATCCTGCCGGTGAAGGAATATGACGCCGAGAAGTATGTCTTCTTCGCCACCGCCAACGGTACCGTGAAGAAGACCAGCCTCTCTGACTTCAGCCGTCCGCTCTCCTCCGGTATCCGCGCCATCAACCTCAAAGAGGGCGATGAGCTGATCGGGGTGGATATCACCGACGGCAGCAACGAGATCATGCTCTTCTCCGACGCGGGCAAAGTCGTTCGCTTCGCCGAAGGCAGCGGTCGCGCCGATGCGGATGTCAGCGATGACGTTGAAACCGACGACGATGCTGGCAACGACGATGATGGCAGCGACAACGGCGAAGGCACCGAAAGCAAGGGCACCTTCAAGGGCGTACGTCCCATGGGGCGTACCGCTGCCGGTGTGCGCGGCATCAAGCTGGGCGCCGGTGACAAGGTGGTGTCCCTCATCGTGCCGCGTGGCGACGGGGCCATCCTCACCGCCACCGAGAACGGTTACGGCAAGCGTACCGCGCTGGACGAGTACCCGACCAAGAGCCGCGGCACCCAGGGCGTCATCTCCATCAAGGTGGATGAGCGCAACGGCAAGGTGATCGATGCGATCCAGGTCGAAGATACCGACCAGATCATGCTGATCACCAACGGCGGTACCCTGGTACGTACCCGGGTGTCCGAGGTGAGCGTTATCGGCCGCAACACCGGTGGTGTGCGTCTGATCCGTACCGGTGAAGACGAGACCGTGGTCGGTCTGCAGCGGGTTGCCGAGAGCGACGAAGACGAAAACGAAGTGCTGGCCGTTGAAGGGGAGGTGTCTGAAGGCACCGATACCGCAGCGGACACCGGTGCTGTCGATGCAGGTGAAGCGGGCGACGAATAATCGCTCCCCTTTACCCGATACCAAAGAGCGGCCTCATGGCCGCTCTTTTCATTGGCTCGCTTGTCGCTGGCGTCCCCGGTTATCCTCCTTCCTTTTCTTCCTTTTCTTCCTTTTCTTCCTTTTCTTCCTTTTTCCCCTGTCCAGTCTTGCCTGTCATGGCAGGAAGAACGGGCACTGCTTGCCAAGGCTGCCCTGATGGAAGCATGGCCTCGACACGGCTCCTTCATTTGAGTGTCATCGCTCTGTCATGGCGGCCAGCCATGCTGCTCCCGTTGGAGAGAAACCACCATAGACGCAGGCAACGCCTGCCAGGAGCATGTCATGACCAGCTGGGTAATGTGGGAGATCTGGTGGAGCCGGGTATGGGGCGAGGCAGAGATGGATGCCCGCGCAGGCGAACATGAACCTGAGGTGGCACATGAGCCAGCCCGATTGCCTGCCGAGTTGATTGCCCACCGCAGCAAGGCCAGTGCGTCGCGACCAAGGGGCTGAGGCTTTGCCCGTGGCGGGCTTGACGGGAGCCTAGAACAGCCGCAACTGCTCGCCAGGGCGGATGAAGGCATCCTGGCGCAGCTGAAAGTGGCGCTTGCCGAGCCCGAGCCGCTTGGTGATCAACCGAAAGCGCTGGGCCAGCAGATCGGCAAACTGGCCTTCTCCCCGCATCCGGCTGCCGAAGGCGGGAGTGTTGAGGGCGCCGTCCCGGCTGGCTCGCAGCTGGTTGAGGATCGCCTCCTTCTGGCCGGGATAGTGCTCATCAAGCCAGTCACTGAACAGCGGCGCCAGCTCGTGGGGCAGTCGCAGCAGGATATAGTCGGCGCAATGGGCTCCGGCCTCGGCAGCGCCTTTGATTATCTGCTCGAGTTCGGGCTCGTTGAGGCGCGGGATCATGGGCGCCGCCAGCACGCCGACCGGCACACCGGCGCCGGCCAGTTTCTCCACCACCTTGAGCCGGCCGGCCCCGGTGCTGGCTCTTGGCTCCAGCTGTCGCCGCAATGTCTCATTCAAGGTGGTGACCGACACCATCACCTGGCAGAGCCCCTCCCGGGCCAGCTCCGTCAGCAGATCGAGGTCGCGCAATATCATGGCGCTCTTGGTGATGATCCCGACCGGATGGCGGTGGGCCAGCATCACCGTCAACAGCTCGCGGGTGAGGCGATAGTGGTGCTCGATGGGCTGGTAGGGGTCGGTATTGGCTCCCAGCACTATGGTCTGCGGCTGATAGGCTGGTCTGGCAAACTCCCGGCGCAGCAGCTCGGCGGCATTGAGTTTGGCGAACAAGCGGGTCTCGAAGTCGAGGCCGGGGGAGAGCTCGAGATAGGCGTGGCTCGGTCTGGCGTAGCAATAGATGCAGCCGTGTTCACAGCCCTGATAGGGGTTGATGGAGCGGCTGAAAGGGACGTCGGGGGAGCTGTTGTAACTGATGATGCTGCGAGCGCTGATCTCCGTCACCTCGGTGCGGGGATCGCTGGCGGCAAATGCCGCTTCCCACTCGGGTTGGGACCAGCCGTCGTCGACCGCATCGACCCGCTGGCCGCTGAAACGGTGATCAACATTGTGGGAACTGCCTCGACCTGCCATCGCATTACACCAGCACTGTTTATATATACAGTCATCATGCTGACCCTCATTGCCGAATGCAAGCCCTGCCGACCCAGCCGTCCATAAAAAGCATGTCAAAGGGATCTCTTGCTTGATCGCGGCGCTACATTTCGTTTACATAGACGAAATGCGAACTGGATCACGGAAATCATCATGGCACCCATCACCTCCCGCTGGCTCTTCATCGCTGTCATTGCGCTGGTTATCTGGCGCCTGATCCCGCTATCCACCGAGCAGGAGCTGGCCTCGGCCAATCGCGCCTGGCGCACCGGTCACTTCGATGAGGCGACCCGGATCTGGTCGCCGCTGGCCGAGCAGGGGCAGCCACGGGCCCAGGCGCTGATGGGCTGGAGCCATGAAGTGGGGCAGGGGAGCGAGCAGGATATCAGCCGGGCCATCACGCTCTATCGTCAGGCGGCGCAGGCGGGGGATGCCTTCGGCCAATACCGGCTGGGGGAGGTCTACCTGCGGGGGGCCGGGGTGAAGCGGGATCTGCGCGAGGCGTTTCACTGGATGGAGCTGGCAGCCAAGAACGGCGATGTGCCCGCCATGTTGAAGGTGGGGGTGCTGCACCTGATGGGGGTCAGCGGGCGGGTCGATCTGCCCCGTGCCAAGGAGTGGCTCTATCAGGCCGCCAAGCAGGGCAACCAGCTGGCGCTCAAGGTGCTGCAGGAGCTGGAACTGGCGCAGGAGGGGAGCTCCACGTTCGATTTCAACTGGCAGCCCCTGCTGGGGGAATAGCTGCCAAGCACTTCATCTGACTGTAGAAAATCTCAGCAAACCCGATACAGCCCCGCCTACTTCTGGTAGCATGGTCCGGTTTTTGGTTTGTCTTGCGACGTTGAACGGGTTGTTTGCGTCGCGGGGCGCCTTCGCAAAGTGCTGTGGAGAGCCAGAACATCACCCATTTTTGAATGAATCTTTCCATCCCGCATGTGCCCTTTGGTAGGGGGCACCACTGTATAAGGAAACACACAATGCCAATCATTACTCTGCCTGATGGCAGCCAACGTCAATTTGCCCACGCCGTTTCCGTCATGGATGTGGCCGCGGACATCGGTCCCGGTCTCGCCAAGGCGTGCATTGCCGGTCGGGTAAACGGTGAACTGGTGGATGCCTGCGAGCTGATCGAAGCCGATGCCTCCCTGGCCATCATCACCGCCAAAGACGAAGAAGGTCTGGACATCCTGCGCCACTCCTGTGCTCACCTGCTGGGTCATGCCATCAAGCAACTCTGGCCCCAGACCAAGATGGCCATCGGTCCCGTCATCGACAACGGTTTCTACTACGACATCGATCTCGATCGCACCCTGACCGATGAAGATCTGGCTGCGCTGGAAGAGCGCATGCTGGCGCTGGCCGCCAAGGATTACGACGTCATCAAGAAGAAGGTCTCCTGGCAGGAAGCACGCGACGTGTTCGAAGCCCGTGGCGAGACCTACAAGGTCGAGATCCTGGATCAGAACATTGCCCGTGATGACCAGCCCGGTCTGTATCATCACGAAGAGTACATCGACATGTGTCGTGGCCCGCACGTGCCCAACATGCGTCACTGCCACCACTTCAAGTTGCAGAAGATGTCCGGCGCCTACTGGCGCGGCGACTCCAACAACAAGATGCTGCAGCGCATCTACGGCACCGCCTGGGCCGACAAGAAGCAGCTCAAGTCTTACCTGCAGCGCCTCGAAGAGGCCGCCAAGCGCGACCACCGCAAGATCGGCAAGCAGCTCGACCTGTACCACATGCAGGAAGAAGCGCCCGGCATGGTGTTCTGGCACAACGATGGCTGGACCATTTTCCGTGAGCTGGAAACCTTCATCCGCGGCAAGCTCAAAGAGTACGACTATCAGGAGGTGAAAGGCCCCTTCATGATGGATCGCGTGCTGTGGGAGCGTTCAGGTCACTGGGAGAAATACGCCCAGGCCATGTTCACCACCCAGTCCGAGAACCGCGAGTACGCCATCAAGCCGATGAACTGCCCGGGCCACGTGCAGATCTTCAACCAGGGTCTGAAATCCTACCGCGATCTGCCGCTGCGCATGGCCGAGTTCGGCTCCTGCCACCGCAACGAGCCGTCAGGCTCCCTGCACGGCCTGATGCGGGTACGTGGTTTTACCCAGGATGATGCGCACATCTTCTGTACCGAAGAGCAGATCATGGAAGAGGTGTCGGCCTGTATTCGCATGGTCTACGACGTCTATGGCACCTTCGGCTTCGAGAACATCGTGGTCAAGCTCTCCACTCGTCCGGAACAGCGTATCGGCTCCGATGAGGCCTGGGATCGCGCCGAGGCCGCGCTGGCCGAGGCCCTGGTGCTGAACGGTCTGAAGTACGATCTGCAGCCGGGTGAGGGGGCCTTCTACGGTCCCAAGATCGAATTTACCCTGCACGATTGCCTTGATCGTGCGTGGCAATGTGGTACCGTGCAGCTCGATTTTGCCCTGCCGGGCCGTCTGGGCGCCACCTACGTGGGTGAAGACAACGAGCGTCATGTTCCCGTGATGATCCACCGTGCCATTCTGGGCTCGCTGGAGCGTTTCATCGGGATTCTGACCGAAGAGTACGCCGGACTGTTCCCGACCTGGCTGGCACCGACCCAAGCCGTGGTCATGAATATCACCGACAATCAGGCCGATTATGCAGTGAAAGTAGCCAAAGCATTGAATGATGCGGGCCTTCGCGCAAAAGCGGACTTGAGAAATGAGAAGATTGGCTTTAAAATCCGCGAGCATACTTTGAAGCGAGTACCCTTCATGCTGGTCTGCGGCGATAAAGAAGTAGAAGCCGGCAAGATTGCAGTGCGTACTCGTAAAGGGGCTGACCTGGGCACTTATCCTGTTGAAGAGCTGATTGCTCTGTTGACCCAGGAAGTTCAGACCCGCGGACAAAAGAAAGTGGAGGAATAAGCTATAAAAGGCGGAAAAAAACTGGGCAAGCAACCGCAAGCCCGCGCTCACCGGATCAACGAAGAGATCCGTCTGAAAGAAGTTCGTCTGACTGGTCTGGATGGTGAAGCCATTGGCATCACCTCCATCCAGGATGCCCTGAACTTGGCCCTTGAGGCCGGAGTGGATCTGGTCGAGATCAGTCCGAACGCTGAGCCGCCCGTTTGCCGGATCATGGATTACGGCAAATTCCTCTACGAAAAGAGCAAGACCACCAAAGAACAGAAGAAAAAGCAGAAAGTCGTCCAGGTTAAGGAAATCAAATTCCGTCCTGGCACCGACGAAGGCGACTATCAGGTAAAACTACGCAACCTGGTTCGCTTTCTGGAAGACGGGGACAAGGCAAAGGTCACCCTGCGCTTCCGTGGTCGTGAAATGGCCCACCAGGAACTTGGTATCAAGGTTCTGGAGCGCGTCAAGAACGATCTGGAAGAGCTGGCCGTAGTCGAATCGTTCCCGAAAGTCGAAGGCCGTCAAGCTGTGATGGTTCTCGCACCTAAGAAGAAATCTTAAGGCCCACAAGAAATTGACTCATGGGGCCAGCCCCATGAGTCGGTTCGCCTTGCGATTTTGTTGTCACTCACAATGCGGAGTATGAAATGCCGAAGATGAAAACCAACCGGGGCGCCGCAAAGCGCTTCAAGAAGACTGGCTCAGGTCGCTTCAAGTGCAAGCACAACCACCTGCGTCACATCCTGACCAAGAAGAGCAGTAAGCGTAAGCGTCAGTTGGGACCGAAGTTCTTTGTTTCCGCTGCCGACCACAAACGTGTTGTCGCTTGTCTGCCGTACGCATAAGGGGGGATGTGAAAAATGCCAAGAGTTAAACGTGGTGTGACCGCTCGCGCTCGTCACAAGAAAGTAATGAAAGCCGCCAAGGGTTACTACGGCGCCCGTTCCCGTGTCTACCGCGTAGCGGTACAAGCGGTAACCAAAGCTGGTCAGTATGCCTACCGTGACCGTCGCCAGAAAAAGCGTCAGTTCCGTCAACTGTGGATTGCTCGTATCAACGCAGCAGCCCGTCAGAACGGTCTGTCCTACAGCCGTCTGATCAACGGTCTGAAGAAGGCTTCCATCGAGATCGATCGCAAGATCCTGTCCGATATCGCCGTTCACGACAAGCTGGCTTTCACCGCCCTGGTTGAAAAGGCCAAAGCAGCTCTGGTCTAATCCGGTTCTGTTATAAATGCTAAAAGGAGGCCTAGGCCTCCTTTTTTGTTGTCTGTCATTTGCCGCTTGAGACGGTGATGACTCGACCATCATGATAGCTAGGCATATGGCTCCATATGCCATCAAACTAAAGTTGTATAACAAATTACAAAGAAGAAGCCGGTCCGGCTCGAAGCCCTACTTGATAACAAAATGATTTCTAGGGAGAAAAGGGCACCTTAACTATGGTCAGTGAAGGGGCTTTTTTTGTATTATTCCCCTCTTGACCTTATTTAGCCTAAAGGCTCCTGTACCGGGAGTGGTGACGAGGAAGACATGCAACAGCTTGAAGAAGTAGTCGGCCAAGCCAGGGCCGAAATTGAGGGCGTAAGCGACATCGCCGCCCTCGACGAAATCCGGGTCAAATATCTGGGTAAAAAGGGCTTTTTCACCGAACAGATGAAGGGCCTGGGCGCCCTGTCCGCTGAAGAGCGCCCCGCCGCGGGCGCCGTGATCAACCAGGCCAAACAGCAGGTTCAGGATGCCCTGAACGAGCGTCGTGAAGCCCTCGAAGTAGCCGTGCTGAACCAGAAGCTGGCCGCCGAGACCATCGACGTCAGCCTGCCGGGCCGCCGTATCGAGAATGGCGGTCTGCACCCGGTGACCCGCACCATCGAGCGCATCGAGCGCCTGTTTGGCGAGATGGGTTTCAAGGTTGCCCGTGGTCCCGAGATTGAAGATGGCTTCCACAACTTCGATGCGCTGAACATCCCGGCTCACCACCCGGCGCGTACCGATCACGATACCTTCTACTTCAACCCTGATTTGATGCTGCGTACCCACACCTCCGGTGTGCAGATCCGCACCATGGAACATCAGCAGCCGCCGATCCGCATCATCGCGCCGGGCCGCGTCTATCGTAACGACTACGACATGACCCATACCCCGATGTTCCACCAGGTCGAAGGCCTGCTGGTCGACGAGCATGCCAGCTTCACCGAGCTGAAAGGGATCCTGCACGACTTCCTGCGCAACTACTTCGAGGAAGACTTGACCATCCGTTTCCGTCCTTCCTACTTCCCGTTCACCGAGCCGAGCGCCGAAGTGGACGTGATGGGCAAGAACGGCAAGTGGCTGGAAGTGCTGGGCTGCGGCATGGTGCACCCGAACGTGCTGCGTTCGGTCGGCATCGATCCGGAAAAATACTCCGGCTTTGCCTTCGGCATGGGCGTTGAGCGCCTGACCATGCTGCGTTACGGGGTCAACGACCTGCGTGCCTTCTTCGAAAACGACCTGCGCTTCCTCAAGCAGTTCAAGTAAGGGCGAGAGAACATGAAATTCAGTAAATCCTGGGTGATGGAGTGGGTCCGCACCGAGTTGAGTGACAATGCACTGGCCGAGCAGATCACCATGGCCGGTCTGGAAGTGGATGCCGTAGAAGCGGTGGCCGGCCAGTTCAACAACGTGGTGGTGGGCGAAGTGGTCGAGTGCGCCCAGCATCCTGACGCCGACAAGCTGCGGGTAACCAAGGTCAACGTGGGCGAAGCCGAACTGCTGGACATCGTCTGCGGTGCGCCGAACTGCCGCGCCGGCCTGAAAGTCTGCGTGGCCAAAGTCGGGGCGACCCTGCCGGGTGATTTCACCATCAAGAAAGCCAAGCTGCGCGGCCAGCCGTCTCACGGCATGCTCTGCTCCTTCAGCGAGCTGGGTATCGACGTCGAGGCCGATGGCATCATCGAGCTGCCGCTGGATGCGCCCATCGGCACCGATATCCGCGACTACCTCGCGCTCAACGACGTCAGCATCGACGTGGATCTGACCCCAAACCGTGCCGACTGTCTCGGCATCGCGGGTCTGGCTCGTGAAATCGGCGTGCTCAACAGCGTCGACGTGGTCGAGCCGACCTGGGTGCCGGCTGTTGCCACTATCGACGCTAGCTTCCCGATCCGGGTTGAAGCGCCGGCCGATTGCCCCCGTTATCTGGGCCGCGTCATCAAGGGGCTGAACTTGCACGCCCAGAGCCCGCTCTGGATGCAGGAGAAGCTGCGCCGTGGCGGCATTCGTTCCATCGACGCCATCGTCGACATCACCAACTACCTGCTGCTGGAATACGGTCAGCCGATGCACGCCTTCGATCTGGCGACGCTTGAAGGGGAACTGGTGGTTCGCCGCGCTCGTAGCGACGAGCCGATGACGCTGCTTGATGGCAACGAAGTGAAGCTCAAAGAGACGACTTTGGTGATTGCCGATGCTAAAGGTCCTGCCTGCATGGCCGGCATCTTCGGCGGCGATCGCACCGGCGTTTCCGAGACCACTACCGATATCCTGTTGGAGTGCGCCTTCTTCGCGCCGCTCTCCATCACCGGCCGTGCCCGTGCCTATGGTCTGCATACCGACTCCTCCCATCGCTTCGAGCGCGGGGTGGATCCGCAGCTGCAAGCCAAGGTGATGGACAGAGCCACCCGTCTGCTGCTGGATATCTGCGGCGGTGAAGCGGGTCCGGTCATCGAGGTCAAATCCGATGCCCACCTGCCGAAAGCGGAACCCATCAAGCTGCGTCGCACCAAGCTCGACAAGGTGATCGGCATCAGCGTAGCTGACGCTCAGGTGGTCGAGATCCTGACTCGCCTTGGCATGCAGGTCACTGTGGACGCCGACGGCTGGACCGCGCTGGCGCCCTCCTGGCGTTTCGATATCGCCATCGAGGAAGACCTCATCGAGGAAGTGGCCCGTATCTACGGTTACAACAACATCCCGAACCTCAAACCCGCCGCCTCTCTGGCGATGGTGAAGCAGGCAGAAGGGCAGGTGACCTTGAAGCGCGTGCGCGACCTGCTGGTTGATCGCGGCTTCCAGGAAGCGATCACCTACAGCTTCGTCGATCCCAAGGCTCAGCAGACCCTGTTCCCGCAGAGCGATGCCATCGTGCTGCCGAACCCGATCTCGGTCGAGATGTCCGCCATGCGCGTCTCGCTGTTCCCGGGTCTGGTGCAGGCCGTGGTTTACAACCAGAACCGTCAGCAGCCGCGGGTGCGCCTGTTCGAGCAGGGCCTGCGCTTCATCAAGGATGAAAATGCCGAGAACGGCATCCGTCAGGAGCCCATGCTGGCCGGCATCATCACCGGCAACCAGAGCGACGAGCACTGGGACATCAAGAGCCGCGCTGCCGACTTCTTTGATTTGAAAGGGGATCTGGAAGCGGTGCTGGATCTGACCGCCGAAGGGGCTACCTTCACCTTCGAACGTGCCGAGCACAGTGCCCTGCACCCGGGCCAGAGCGCGGCCATCCTGCGCAATGGCCTAGTCATCGGTCACATCGGCGTGATCCATCCGAGCCTCGAGAAGAAGCTGGGTCTGAAGAGTCGCGCCGTCATGTTCGAGCTGGAGCTGGACAAGCTGACCCCGGCCAAGGTGCCGGTTGCTGCCGAGGTTTCCAAGTTCCCTGCCAACCGTCGTGACATCGCCGTGGTGCTTGATCGTCAGGTCCTGGCCGGTGATGTCCTCGCAGTAATTAAAAAAGTTGGCGGAAATCAGGTAGTTGGAATAAACTTGTTTGACGTATACCAGGGTGCTGGCATGGCAGAGGACAAGAAGAGCCTGGCCATCAGTCTTGTTCTGCAAGACACCCAGCGCACTCTGGAGGAGAAAGAGATTGCCGAGACCGTAGACAATGTCGTGCGGGCCCTTGGTGAAGAGTTGAATGCATCCTTGAGGGATTGATCTATGGCGCTTACCAAAGCCGACATTGCAGAGCACCTGTTCACCCAGCTCGGGATGAGCAAGCGTGAAGCCAAAGATATGGTGGAAGCCTTCTTTGAAGAGATCAGACAAGCGCTTGAGCGTGGTGAACAAGTCAAGATTTCAGGCTTCGGTAACTTTGATCTTCGTGAGAAGAACCAGCGTCCTGGACGTAACCCGAAAACCGGCGAAGATATTCCTATCAGCGCCCGGCGGGTGGTCACCTTCCGCCCTGGTCAGAAGCTCAAGGCCAGGGTCGAAAATGTTGAGCCCAACGAGTGACAAAAAGCCAGGCAGCCGCCTGGCTTTTATTTTTTCATGATAAAAACCAGCCTATTGTTAGGCCTGTTGCTGGCTGCGCCACTGCAGGCGATGGATCTCCCCCTCTCTCCGGCGGCCAAGGCGTATGCCGATGCCACCAAGTCGCTGACCATCTGTTATCCGGCGCTGATCCGGCCGCCTTATCTCGAGGAGTCGGGAGGCTTGCTGATCGATCAGATGGAGAGGTTGGCAGAGCAGCTTCCTTTTCCGCTCCTGCACGAGAAGCTGCCCAACTGGTCAGCGGTGCAGCGTGGCTTGCAGGAGGGGCGGTGCGATCTCATTCCCAATGTCGGCCCTTCGTTGCAGGCCCTGCCGGGCATGGCACTGAGCCGCGCCATGCTGGAGGCCGAATCCGCCATCCTCTATCGGGGGGATCTGGAACGGGCGACCTTCCTGGTGTCCCCCATCTGGCAGGCAAACGAGGTACTGCATGCCCTCTATCCCCATTCAACCCAGTTGCCCCTGACCGAGGCGGACAACTGGTACGCGGCGCTGGCGGCGGGCAAGGGGACCGCCTATCTCGGTGACTACCTGCAACTGCGCTACCTGATGCGCGAATACCCGGATCAGGGGCTGCGGCTGCGTCGGCTGCGCAGCGATGAACTGGTGGTGAGCTACCGGCTGATGATGCGCGACCAGCCGGAACTGCGCGAGCTCATCGATACCGCCATCCGTTATCTGCCGCCCGGCGCCCTTTACAAGGACCTGGATCGCTATCTGGCGCAGGGGGAGCAGGACATCAACCCGCTTCACTTCACCGACAAGGAGCAAGCCTGGCTGGTTGGCACCTCCCGTGCCATCAAGCTGGTCGTCAACCCGGATTTCATGCCCTACAGCGGTCTCGACGAGCAGGGGGAGCTCAAGGGGTGGAGCGCCGACGTACTGCGGCAGGTTAGCCAGCAGACCGGCCTCAACTTCCACGTGATCCCAACCGCCAGCAAGGAAGAGGCGCTGGCGCAGCTGCGCAGCGGTGAGGCAGACATGATGGCCGGTCTGCTGGAAACGCCGGCGCTGACTGATGCCTTCGACTTCACCCGCATCATGGCGCTCAATCGCTATGCCCTGGTCAGTCGCAAGGCGAAGTCGTTCGACACGCTGGCGGCGGTGAAGGGAGACATAGTGGTGCCCGCCACCCTCTATGACGAAAGGATGTTGGCCCGGCTGGATGGCGAACATCATTGGCGCAAAAGTGACACCCTGGCGCAGGGGCTTGCGGCGGTGCAAAGCGGCGAGGCTGACGCCATGCTGGCCGAGCTCTACCAGCTGCAATACCCGCTTCGCAACAACCAGCTGGATGGACTGGATATCAGGGAGCTACCTCAACGCTTCGGGCTGGGGTTTGCCATCAGCCATCACAGCCCGCGACTCAGCGGGGTGATGGAGCAGAGCCTGATGGCCTTCACCAGCAGGCAGAATGACGATCTCAATCAGCGTTGGCGCCGGCTGGTGCTGACCCAGCAAGCCGGGGTCAGCTACGGGATCTGGCTGGGGTCGGTGTCGCTGGCGCTGTTGATCAGTGCTGGCGTTATCTGGCTGATCTGGCGCTCCCGCCAGCAGCTGGCCAGAGAGGTGAGCCAGCGTCAGGAGATGGAGCAGACCCTGGCGCTGGAGAGCCAGTTCAGGGAGTCCCTGTTCCAGGCGCTGCCGGTGCCGGTGTTTCTGCGGGACAACCAGGGCGAGATCATCAAGCGCAACAAGCAGGCCAAACGACTTGAGGCTCGCTATCTGGCCGAGCTGCACCTGCCAGAGGCCCAGTTGCAGGGGGGCGAGGGGGAGATGGCCCTGGGCGATCAGGTCTACTCCTATGCCCAGATCCCGCTTCAGCTTGGCAAGCAGTCGCCAGCGGGGGATCTCATCGCGCTCTCCAACATCAGCGCCCTGCGTGAGCGCACCCGCTTGCTGCGCCAGGCCGAGCGCCGCCTGCGCGCATTGACCAATACGGTGCCCGGGGTGGTGATCCAGTTCCTGCTGCAGCGGGAAGGCATCGCCCAGGTAGAGTTCATCAGCCGTGGCAGCTACGAGCTGCTGGGGCTGGCCAGCCAGCAGATCCGCCGCAATCCCGGTCAGGCGCTGGGCCGGCTGGATCAACATGACAGGCGCAAGATGCAGATCCCCATGCTGGAGATGCTGCAGGCCGGTCAGCCTTTTTCCTACGCGCTGCGCTATGAACATCCGGGCAAGGGCACCCGCTGGCTGCAGTTCTACGGCCGGGGGCGCAGCCAGTCCGAGCTTGGGTGGCGGGTGTACGGGGTGGTGCAGGATGTGACGACCCGGGTCGAGCAGGAGCAGGCGCTGCAGGCCTCCCATGAGCGGGCCGAGCAGGCGGTGCTGGCCAAGGGGCGTTTCCTCGCGGCGGTGAGCCACGAAATTCGTACTCCCATGAACGCCATTCTGGGGTTGCTGGAGTGGCTCAGCCACACCTCCCTCAATGCCGAGCAGCGCTCGGCACTGGCCCACGTCCGCCAGGCGGGGGACGAGCTGCTGGGCCTGCTCAACGACGTGCTGGACTTCAGCCGCAACGAGAATCGGCAGCTGGCGCTCTCGCTGCAACCCACCGATCTGGTGGATTTATGCGAGCACGTGGCGGCCGTGCACTGGTCCAAGGCCCGCTCCAAGCGGTTGCAACTGCGGCTGGATCTCGATCATCGACTGCCCGCCCAGGTGGAGCTGGATCCCCACCGGGTGCAGCAGGTGCTGCACAACCTGCTGGCCAATGCCATCAAGTTCAGCTCCCGTGGCGAAGTGGTGCTGTGGGCCCGCCGCGCTGGCTCCCATCTGTTGTGCGGAGTGGACGACGAGGGGCCCGGTATCAGTGCCGAGCTGCTGCCGCGCCTGTTCCTGCCCTTTGAGCAGGGCGGGGAGGCGGGTCAGCCGCGGGCCCAGGGCACCGGGCTCGGACTTGCCATCTGTCGCCAGCTGATGGAGCAGATGGGGGGCGAGATCCGGGTCGAGCCGCGGCCGACCGGCGGTAGCCGTTTCCTCTGTGCGCTGCCACTGGTGCTGCTGCAGGAGATGCCGCGCTGGCGGCCAAGGGTGGCCAGTGTGCATGTGCAACTTGGCGGGGCGGAGCGGGACTATCTGCTGCCCTGGCTGGGAGAACTGGATTTGCAAGACGATCCGGCCGGCCCGGTATTGAGCGTCCGGCTGGATGAACAGGGGCTGCGCTACTGGGACTGGCAGGGGGAACCCTGGGTGCCGGGCTCGGTGGTGAGCCTGATGCAGCCAAGGCTGGTGCCCTCTAGCCAGGGCATGATCACGCTGCCGGGGCAGGGGATGCGGGTGCTGCTGGTCGAAGATCACGAGGTGAACCGGGTGTTGATCAGCATGCAGCTGACCCAGCTTGGGGCCCGGGTGATCAGCGCCGCCAACGGCCAGCTGGCACTCGACATCCTGCAGCATGAGACGGTCGATCTGGTGTTGACCGACCTGCAGATGCCGGTGATGGACGGGGCCGAGCTCTGCCGCCAGCTGCGCGATTCGCCGCGCTGGCAGCATCTGCCCACCTACGTCATCACCGCCGATCTCAGCGAGCAGGCGGCGGCGCAGCTGGCCAGCTGTGGTTGTCGCGGTCATCTGGACAAGCCGCTGCTGCTCAAAGACCTGGCCAATCTGCTGCGCGGCCTGGGCGAGCCCGACCAAGCGCAAGCGCCCGCACCCGAGTCACCCCCTCAAAGCGACCTGCCGGCCGAAGGGGAGGTCTGGGCAGCGCAGGAGGTGTCGCTGCTGGCGCCGGAGCTTATTCCCCTCTATCTGGATGCGACCGGGCAGGATCTGGCCGACATTGAGCGCTGCGTCACACAAGGGGACGAGATGGCGCTTGAAGCCGCTTTACACAAGATGAAGGGGGCCGCCAAAATGGTGGGAGCTACCCCGCTTGTTCAGGTGATCGAGCAGTGGAAACGGGATCCACGGCAACCCCTGCTACCCCCGCTGCGGCAAGCTCTGGATGAGGTGTGCCGGCGACTACGTGAGAGGCTCTGACATGATCATCACAGATGAAGAGTTACTGGCGTTGCTGAACTCGGAAGAGACAGACGAGCGCCTGTTCCACCCCGTGACCATCTACGCTCTGGACGGGGTCGCCTATCGGACGGCAAAAGCCGTCGAGCTGCCCGAGTTCGCCACCTTGCGCCGTACCCGCCCCGATGCCTGCTGGCAGTGGGAAGGGCTGTTTGCCGCCGGTGCCATCGCCCTGTTCGATCCCGACTCCCATGTGGGAGCAGACTATCTGCCGCAGCTGACGGCGCAGGCCGAGGGTGTCTATCGCCTCACCGACGACTGGCTGGCGGGGGTCAATGGCCGCTACCTGGCGTGGCAGGAGTGGCTGGCCCAGACCCAGGTGCTGCTGCTGGAGGATCACCCGTTTCAGGGGGCCCATATCCAGCAGGAGATCAAGGGGCTGGGGGTGCCCTGTCAGTGGGTGCAGGATGGCAACGCCTGCATCAAGGCGCTGGCCGGCGGCGAGGTCAAGCTGCTGGTGAGCGATCTCAGTCTGGTGGAGCAGGATGCCATCAGCCTGCTGATGAGCCAGCCCCAATACCAGCACAGTGGCTTGCCCATCGTGCTGCTCTCCGCCCACGATCAGACCTTGATCGACGGGGCCCGCCGCCTGCTGCACGACGCCGGTTTCAACGTGCTGGCCGCCCTGGCCAAGCCGCTGCTGGCCGACGATCTGCTGCGGCTGCTCAAGACGCTCTATCTGGGGCCGCAGCGTCAGCGTCGCTTGAGCGGCTTGCGCCGCACCATCCGCACCTGGCAGGGAGAAGAGAAAGGACTGCTCGGACTCTTGTCCGATCCCCCGTCGCCCTTGCCCATCTGGCTGGCGGTGACCGGCTTGCCGCCGCGCTGGGAGCGGGTACGCGAGTGGCTGCTCCAGCAGGGCCGGGAGCCTGGCGAGCTCACTCTGCTCATCCACCGGCGCGACCACCTGCTGAGCCAGGCGGAGCGTTTTGCCCTGGTGCTGCAGGCCAGTCTGGCGGGGGCCAAGCTGGCACTGCTGCTGGACAACGATCAGCACATCCCGTTCGACTTGCTGGAGCGGATGCCGCTGCAGCACCTGCTGCTGGGACAGAGTCTGCTGCCCGGGCTGGAAGCCATGACCCCGGACTCCCTGCTGGGGCGCTTCATCAACCGGGCCAGGGAGCTCGGGATCGCCCTCTATCTCGACGATCCCTTCAACCTGCTGGACAGCAATCTGTGGCGCGATCAGGGCGTGGCGGGGCGCTGGTAGACGATGGCCCGCTACCTCTGTTGGCCGCCGGACGAGGCCCGCTTGCGGCGCGCCCTGGCCGGCTGGCTGCATCCTCATTCGCGGGCAGCCCTGCCGCTGATGATGGAGGTGGGGGGCATTCCCTGCCGCTTGCAGGAGCTGGCGGGGGCCGATCCCGAGCGGATCAGGGCCGCCTATGGCGAGCTCAGCGAACAGAGTGTCTACCTGCGTTTCATGCGCGCCAAGCAGATCCCGAATGACGAGCAGCTCGCCTTCTTCCTCGATTACCCCAAGGAACACCAAATTGGGCTGCTGCTGACCGACGGTCAGGGGCGACCGCTGGCCCAGGCCCAATCCATCCGGCGGCGATTGCACCCGGATCGGGCCGAGTTCTCCTGCATCGTCGCCGATCACTTTCAGCACCGGGGGGCGGGGCGGCGCATCCTGCTGGCGCTGGCCTTGCTGGCGCGCGCCGAAGGCATTCGCGAGTGGATGGCGGAGGTGCTGCCCCAGAATCGCCCCATGCTGGCGCTGCTGCGCGGGCTGGGCTTGCCGCTCACCCTGGTGACGGGACGGGAGCTGGTGTTCGTGCGACTCGATCTGAGCGTGCTCGACACCCTGTAACCGCGTCATAAGACCAAGGGCGAATAGGCCGGTTTTTCACCCTGTGCTAAGGTCAGCCAGAGAGGTCGTCAGAGGGAGTCAGTCATGGTGCAGTCAGCGAAACACATCGTCATTCTTACCGGTGCCGGGATCTCGGCCGAGTCGGGCATCAAGACCTTTCGCGCCTGTGACGGTCTGTGGGAAGAGCACAGGGTCGAAGACGTGGCGACGCCGGAGGGCTATGCACGGGATCCTGCCTTGGTGCAGGGTTTTTACAACTCCCGCCGCCACCAGCTGCAGCAACCCCACATTCACCCCAATCCGGCTCACTATGCGCTGGCCCGGCTCGAGCGCCTGCTGCCGGGCTGCGTCACCCTGGTGACCCAGAACATCGACAACCTGCACGAGAGTGCCGGCAGCAAGAACCTCATTCACATGCACGGGGAGCTGCTCAAGGCGCGTTGCCCGGGCTCGGGCCAGGTGATCGAGTGGCGCGGCGATCTGCAGCAGGAGGAGCTGTGCACCTGCTGCCAGTTTCCCCAACCGCTGCGCCCGCACGTGGTCTGGTTCGGCGAGATGCCGCTCGGGCTGGATCGCATCTACAGCGCGCTGGCCCAGTGCGATCTGTTCATCTCCATCGGCACCTCGGGCGCCGTCTATCCGGCGGCGGGTTTTGTGCACGAGGCGGGATTGAACGGGGCCCACACCATCGAGCTCAATCTCGAACCGAGCGAAGTGGGCAGCCAGTTTGACGAGAAGCGCTACGGTCCGGCCTCGTTGCTGGTGCCGGCCTATGTGGATGAGCTGCTGCAAAGCTGCGGCGTCCACCAGCCAGCGCAGATCGAGGGCCACAACTGGATGGAGATGCGCGGTCCCTGAGCTATTGTGCGACTGGACAGTTGCAATGAACCGGTGAAATCGCCACACTGGCAGCCACAAAAAATGGGACGCAGTTGGCGCAAATTACCATGACCGCAGTAAAGCAATGGATCGCTTTTTTCCTCCTGATGCTGGCCAGTGCCGGCGCATCGGCCTCGATCCCCCTGATGACCCTGGTGCTGCCAGGCGGCCAGCAAGTGACCCTCGATGAGGCGGCCCTGTCCGCCCTGCCGCAGACCGAATTCACCACCACCACCCCCTGGACCCAGGGCGCTCACCACTATCGCGGGCCGACCCTGGCAGTCGTGCTGGCGGCGCAAGGGATCCTGGATGCCCGCAAGATCGCCGTCTCGGCCCTCAACGGCTATCAGCAGGTGGTGGATCTGACCCTGTTCGATGGCGTGTCGCTGACCCTGGTGCGCCAGGAAGACGGCAAACCGCTGACCCGGCGCAACAAGGGCCCGCTCTGGCTGCTCATTCCGTTCACCACCTATCCCAAGCTGGACGTGCCCGCCATCCACAACTGCATGGTGTGGCAGGTAACCCGCATCGAGATCGTCGATTGATGGGGCTATCCCGCCACAAACTGCTGTTGGTTGCGGTGTCGCTGCTGTTTCTGCTCTCCTCGGGCAGCAGCCTCTATCTGCAGCATCGCCAGGAGCAGCTGGTCGATACCTTCTACCGCAATATCCACTGGAACATCAGCCAGGTGATGCTGGAATCCCAGCGTTTCCTCTACGACCTGCAGCTCTACCGGGCCGGCAGGCTGGGGATGGAGACCCTGAGCCTCGATTACGATCTGCTGTGGAACCGGCTCGATATCTTTCTCGTCAGCAGCGAAACCGCCGAGGCGCGCCAGCGGCACGGGCTCGGCAAGGCGCTGGCCGGACTGTTCGAGCAGATCAAGCAGCTCGAACCCCAGATGGAGGCCGGTGCGCTGCGCGAGGGGGCCGAGCTTGCCCGCTTGCAGGACGCGATCGCCAGCCAGACCCACCTCATCGAGCAGATAGGGGGTCAGATCCTCTCCGGCCAGGAGCGGGAGCGTTCGGTCAGCCAGATCCGCAGCAGCCTGTTCTGGTTGCAGATCTGGCAACTGATCCTGTTGCTGACCGGCGGCGCCCTGGTGGCCGCCCTCATTCGCGCCAATCTGGCAAATCGCCGGCTCGCCCTGCTCGATCCCCTGACCCGGCTTGGCAACCGCCGTGCCCTGCAGGAGCAGCTCTCCCGCGCCCTGCATACCGGCGAGGCGAGCGCCCTGGTGGTGCTCGATCTCAAGCGCTTCAAGCAGGTCAATGATCTGCTCGGTTATCAGGTCGGTGATCGGCTGTTGCAGACGGTGGCCGACAAGCTGCAGCAGGCCCACGGTGGCCACGCCTACCGGCTCGGTGGCGACGAGTTCGCGGTGGTGTTGACCAGAGCGGATGGCGCGCTGGAGACTCGCATTCATGAGCTGGTGAGCCTGCTCCATTTCGAGTTTGTGACCCGGGAGTGCAGCTTCGATCTGGCCTGTCGGCTCGGGGTGGCCAAGGCGCAGCAGCAAGATGCCGGCCGGCTGCTGGATCAGGCCATCCTGGCCCTCAATCAGGCCAAACGCAGCCAGGAGGGGGATATCTGCTGGTTTGAGCCGGCTATGCTGCAGCAGCTGCAGTTGAGCCAGCATCAGCTTCATCAACTGCGGGGCTGGCTGGCCGGGCGCGAGCCTGCGCCGCTGCGAGTGGCGTTGCAGGGATTGACGGACGGGCAGGGCAACGATCTGTGGCAAATGACGCTCTACTGGCGTGAGCAGGGGGCGCCCTGCCAGATGCGCTGGCTGCAGGAGTGCGGCGTGCTGGGGCTCGTGCTGGCTCGGCTGTTGCAAGCGCACGAGGCGCAGCATGCCGATGGGCGGGCGTTGTTGTTCCCGCTCGACAACCAGGCTCAGCTGGCCCATGTCGTGGCCTATCTGCCGGATGCCTCCCGCACGCCGCGGGTGCTGCTGGTGCCGACGCTGTTGCCGGATGCAGCCTTGCTGGCGGGATTGCGGCAGCAAGGCTGCACCCTGGCGCTCAGAGACATTGGCAGCGCCACCCCGGTCCAGCTGGCGGCCGGCTGGCCTGTCCGCTACTGGCTGCCAGATGACATGGAGCACAGCGAGCTGTTGCAGCCGCTGGCCCGGCGACTGGGGCTGGTGCAGTTGCAGGTGCTGGCGGGCAGTGAGGCAAGGCAGCTGGCCTGAGTACAAATGGCGGTATTGAACCGGTCAGAGACAAAACGCAGCAAGGCGACCCCAGGGTCGCCTTGCGCTTTTATTTATTGCAGGTATTGCAGGTGAATGTCAGGGGCGGGGGGCGCAGGAATCCCTGATCACCAGGTCGGGGTCGACGGTGATCAGATGATCCGCCACCGCCTCGCCATTGATGCGCGCCAGCAGCCGGGTGACGGCGAGGCGGCCCAGCTCCTCTTTCGGCTGATTGACGGTGGTGAGCGGCGGCGACATGAATTCGGCCAGCGCCACGTTGTCATAGCCGACGATGGAGAGATCGCGCGGGATCACTAGTCCTGCCTGATGAGCGGCGCTGATGGCTCCCATCGCCATCATGTCGTTGCAGACGAACAGCGCGGTGGGGTGCTCGGGCAGCGCCAGCAGGCGGGTCATCGCCTGGTGGCCACTGGCGCAGTCGAAGTCACCCTCCTGGACCCACTGTGGGTTGACGGTGAGCCCGGCCTCCTGCATCGCCTGCTCGAAGCCCGCCTGACGCTGGTTGGCGGGGGCGCGGCTGTGGGGGCCGGTGATGCAGCCGATGGCGGTGTGACCCAGTCCGAGCAGGTGGCGGGTCGCCAGGTAGCCGCCGCGATGGGAGTTGTCGGCGATGAGATCCACGTCGGCACTCTCCATCCCCCAGTCCATCACCACCACCGGCAGGCTCTTGAGCCAGTCGAGCTGGTTGAACACCTCCTGCTGCCCCTCGCTGCACATGATGAGCAGGCCGTCGACCCGCTTGCGCAGCATCATCTTGAGGTAGGAGAGCGCCGTCTCGGCCTGCCCCTCGGTGTTGCCCAGCATCAGGTTGTAGCCCTGCTCGAAGCAGTAACGCTCCACCCCGCGCACCACCTCGGCAAAGAAGGGGTTGCTGGAGGTGGTGACCAGCATGCCGATACTGTTGGTCTCCTTCACCTTGAGGCTGCGGGCCACCAGGCTTGGGGCATAGTTGAGATTACGCATGGCGGCGAAGACCCGCTCGCGGGTCTCCTCGGCGACGAAACGGGTCTCGTTGATGACGTGGGAGACGGTGGTGGTCGACACCCCCGCCAGCGCCGCCACCTCCTTGATATTGGCCATCAGTGCCCCTGCGCAGTCTGCTCAAGCAGGAAGGCGTCGACCTCCTGCTTGCTCGGAATGGAGCTTTGGGCACCAAACCGGGTGACGGAGAGTGCCGCGGCGCCGTGGGCAAAGCGCACGGCCGCGTCAAAGTCGGCGCCGGCGAGCTCGGCCGCCAGCAGGGCGCCGTTGAAGGTATCGCCGGCCGCCGTGGTGTCCACTGCTTTCACCCGAAAACCCGGAATGAGCGCTTGTTGCTGTCCCTTGCTGCAATAGACCCCTTGCGACCCCAGGGTAATCATCACTTCTCCGATGCCCATCTGGTGGAAGCGGGCAGCCGCCTCGGCTGCGCTCACCTCGTCGGTGACCTTGACGCCGGTCAGCAGCTCGGCTTCGGTCTGGTTGGGGGTGATGAGGTCGACCAGTGCCAGCAGCTCGCTTGAGAGCGGGCGAGCGGGGGCGGGGTTGAGCACCACCCGGGTGCCGTGGGCGCGGGCCAGGCGGGCGGCTTCCAGCACGCTCTCCAGCGGCACTTCCAGCTGCAGCAGCAGGGTGTGGGCGGCGGCGATCATTGCTTCATGGCTTTTCACCACGGCCGGGGTGAGGGCGCCGTTGGCTTCGGCGGAGATGCCGATGCTGTTCTCCCCCTCATCGCTCACATAGATGATGGCAATCCCGGTCGGGAGCTTGGGGTCGAGTTCGACGGCGCTCACGTCGATGCCGTCTTTGGCAAAGCCGGTCTTCATCTGGTGGCCGATGGCGTCATCGCCGATGCGGGCGATAAAGGAGACTTCAGCACCTAGCCGGGCGGCGGCCACCGCCTGGTTGGCGCCCTTGCCACCGGGCACCACTTGATAGCTGTGGCCGGTCAGGGTTTCACCTGGGCGAGGAAAGTGGGGAACGCGCAGCACGTGGTCTGCATTGACACTGCCCAGAACGACGAGACGATTCATGTTGAGTACTCCTGATGCATCTTGGCATAGACACGAAAGCCGGATCCAGGCCGGGAGGCACCGTAAACCTTGAGTGAAAAGGGGGGAGGTGAACCTCCCCCCGTCAACTTACTTACTGACCACTTGCAGCGGAACCGGGATGGATTTTTCCACCGGCTGCCCCTTGAGCACCTTGTCGGCGGTTTCCACGCCGATGGCGCCGATCAGGGCTGGCTGCTGGGCCACGGTGGCGGCCAGTTTACCCTTGGCCACGGCGGCCTTGCCATCGTCGGTGCCGTCGAAGCCGACGATCATTACCTCTTTGCCGGCGGCCTGCACGGCGCGGATGGCACCCAGCGCCATCTCGTCATTCTGGGCGAACACCGCCTGCACGCTCGGGTGAGCGGCCAACAGGTTCTCCATGACGTTCAGACCCTTGGTGCGGTCAAAGTCGGCGGGCTGGGAGGCCAGCACTTCCAGCTTGTTGGCGGCCACGGCCAGGGCAAAGCCTTCGCCGCGGTCACGGGCGGCGGAGGTACCGGCGATCCCTTCCAGCTGGATCACCTTGGCACCGGCACCCAGCTTCTGGGTGATGAAATCGCCGGCCAGTTTGCCGCCCGCCACGTTGTCGGAGGCGATGTGGGCCTTGACGTCACCCTGCGCCGCGCCGCGGTCCAGGGTCAGCACCGGGATGTTGGCCTTGTTGGCCAAGCGGATGGCGTTGCCCACCGCTTCGGAATCGGTCGGGTTGATCAGGATGGCGTTGACCTTGCGCACGGTGAGATCTTCCATGTTGGAGAGCTCCTTGGCCGGGTCATTCTGGGAGTCCAGCACCACCAGCTCGTAGCCAAGCTCCTTGGCCTTGGCTTCGGCCCCTTCCTTCATGGTGACGAAGAAGGGGTTGTTGAGGGTGGAGACCACCATGGCCAGGGTGTGATCGGCGGCCTGGGCGGTGCCCAGCACGGACATGATGGCGGCAGCGAGCAGGGTATTGAGCTTTTTCATCATTTCATTCCTTGTGTGTGCTTACTTGCTTTTGTTATCGATCATCACGGCGAGCAAAATCACGCTGGCCTTGGCGATCATCTGGTAATAGGACGATACGTCGAGCAGGTTGAGGGCATTGTTGAGGAAGCCGATGATGAGCGCACCGATCAGGGTACCCATGATGCGGCCCTTGCCCCCCATCAGGCTGGTGCCACCCAGCACCACGGCGGCGATGGCATCCAGCTCGTAACCCATGCCGGCGGTCGGCTGGGCGGAGGAGAGGCGGGAAGTGACGATGAGCCCGGCCAGTGCCGACAGCATGCCGCACAGACCATACACCGCGAGCTTCACTCGGTCCACATTGATGCCGGAGAGGCGGGTGGCCGATTCGTTGCCGCCGAGGGCATAGATATAGCGGCCCAGGCGAGTGTGGTTGAGCATGAACCAGGCCAGCAGGAAGACGATGGCCATCAGCCAGATGGGCACCGGCAGACCGAACAGGTAACCGGTACCCAGCCAGGCGAAGTGATCGGCGCCGTCACTGAAACCGGTGGAGATGGGGCGCCCCTCGGTATAGACCATGGTGACGCCACGCAGGGCGGTCATGGTGACCAGGGTGGCGATGAAGGCCTGCACCTTGCCCTTGGCAATGATGAGGCCGCTGATGCCGCCAAGCAGGGCACCGGCCCCCAGGGTGAGGGGGATCACCAGGGCGATGGGCAGCTCCATGGCGACCATGGTGGCGGCCAGGGCGCCGCACAGGGCCAGTACCGAGCCGACCGACAGATCGATGCCGGCGGTGAGAATGACCAGCGTCATGCCGACCGCCATGATGGCGTTGACCGAGGTCTGACGCAGGATGTTGAGCAGGTTGTCGGCGGTGAAGAAGTTGGGGCTCAGGAAGGAGACCACGCCGATCAGCACCAGCAGCGCGACCAGGGATTTGTTCTCGATCCACCAGGCCTTGCTCATGACGCCGCGGCGGGAAAGGGTTTGGGTTGTCATTGTGCTGCCTCTTGCTCTGCTTGCCACTGTTTACCGACTGCCGCTGCCATCAGCTTCTCCTGATTGGCATCGCGGGTGTTGAATTCTGCGCTGATGCGCCCTTCGTGCATCACCATGATGCGATCACTCATGCCGAGCACTTCCGGCATCTCGGAGGAGACCAGGATGATGCTCATCCCCTCCTTCTTGAACTGGTTGATGAGCTGATAGATCTCCTTCTTGGCGCCGACATCGACGCCGCGGGTCGGCTCATCCAGGATCAGCACCTTGGGCCTTGTCAGCAGTCCCTTGGCGATGGCCACCTTCTGCTGGTTGCCGCCGGAGAGGAGCTTGATCAGCTGATCCTGACTCGGGGTCTTGATGTTGAACAGACGCACATAGTCGCCCACCGCCTGGCGCTCGGCCTGGCCGTCAATCTTGCCGTGGCTGATGAATTCGCCGAGGGCGCACAGGCTCATGTTTTCGCGCACCGACAGCTCCAGCACCAGGCCATCACCCTTGCGATCCTCGGAGATGTAGGCGATGCCGGCGGCCAGGCCATCGGCCGGGCTCTTGGGGACCAGTGCATGGCCATCCACGGTAATGTTACCGGCGCTGATGGGGCTGGCACCGTAGATGAGCTTCATCAGCTCGGTGCGGCCGGAGCCCATCAGACCGCTGAAGCCCAGAATTTCACCCTGACGCAGGGAGAAGCTCACTCCGCACACGCCGGGGCCGGCCAGATCCTTGACCTGCAGGCTGACTGGGCCGAGCTCGCGGGCGAGGCGCGGGTACTGCTCTTCCAGCCGGCGACCCACCATCATCTCGATGATCCTGTCTTCGTCGAGCTCGCTCACCGCCTGTTCGCCTATCCACTTGCCATCGCGCAGCACGGTGACCCGATCACAGATTTCGAAGATCTCCTTCAAGCGATGGGAGATGTAGACGATGCCGCAGCCCTGCTCACGCAACTCGCGGATGACCACGAACAGCTGCTCGGTTTCGGTGTCGGTGAGGGCATCGGTGGGCTCGTCCATGATGATGACGCTGGCATCGAACGACAGCGCCTTGGCGATCTCCACCATCTGCTGTTCACCGATGGATAGATCCCCGAGCCGGGTATCCGGGCCGTGTTTGACTCCAAGCCGAGCCAGCAGGGTGCTGGCCCGTTCGCGCAGCTGCTTGTGGTCGATGCTGCCAAAACGGGTACGAGGTTCGCGGCCGAGGAAGATGTTGGCGGCAATCGACAGCTCAGGCAGCAGGTTCAGCTCCTGGTGGATGATGCTGATCCCCTGATCCTGAGAGTCGCGAGGGCCCTTGAAGTGAACCGGCTGGCCGCGATAGTTGATGCTGCCCGCATCGGCCTGGTAGATGCCGGTCAGTACCTTCATCAGGGTCGACTTGCCGGCGCCGTTTTCGCCGAGCAGGGCCATCACCTGGCCCGGATAGACCTTGAGGCCCGCCTCATCGAGGGCGCGCACCCCGGGGAAGGTCTTGACGATCCCGGAAAGAGCCAGAATGGGCGAGGGGAGCATATTGGCGTTGCTCATAGCTGCTTCCTTGGGAATTTAAAACGCCACGCCGGCGCAGAGAATGAGGTTGGCGTAGGGGGTCACCTCGCCGCTGCGCACGATGGCCTTGCTCTGGTGGGAGCGAGCCTTGAATGCTTCGTGCAGGCAGTACTCGATGGCGATGGGCTTGCCTTGGGCGGCGGCGTGCGCCTCCAGCTGATCCACCAGCGCCTGATGGGCGGCGGGGCTGATCTGCTTGATCTCGCTTGCCATGATCACCTTCTCCACCACCAGGTCGGTGAGCAGGGCGGTCAGCACGGTTTCAAGGCTCGGCGTCCCCGCCATCAGCGCCAGATCGATCCGCTCCGGGCCGGCCGGAATGGGCAGGCCGGCATCGCAGACGGTGATCTCGTCGGTGTGACCCATCCGTGCCACCAGGGCACTCAGGGGAGCATTGAGCAGTACGCCTCGTTTCATACAGCACCTCGGCAGGCTATGCCCGCGTATCTGATGTTAGCTAGGCAACCGGTTACGCAACCGGTTGCGTCATGTGGTGGAAGATAGGCGCTCAGGCGGTTTTGATCCACCAAGAGATGGCAGAAATGTGAAAACGATCTCAATGGCGAGGGGAAAGCGGGGAAAAACAGGTGCCAGAAGAGCACTGGCACCCGTAACGAGAGGACTAGAGGGCGAGCCCTTGCTGCACGCCGGGGCGTGCCAGCATGCGCCGATAGTGATCCGCTACCTTGGGAAACTCGCTGATGGCCACCCCGTCGCCCTCGAGCCAGCTCGCCACCACGAACAGGTAGATGTCGGCCAGGCTGAACTGCTCCCCCAGCACCCAGGGACCGGCCAGATAATGGCGTTCAATCTCCGCAAAGTCCTCGCGCATGTTGTGCGGTACCTTGGCCTGCATGGCGGCGATGGCCTGCAGGTCATCGGCCCAGCGGCTGCCGCGCCGGCCATGGGCATGGGCGACGTGCACGGTGGCGGCGAGAAAGCCGTGCACCTCCTGCATCCTGGCCAGCAGGAAGGGGTCGTCCAGCGGCGCCAGCTTGGCATCGGGGAAACGCTGCGCCACATAGAGCAGCAAGGCCGGCGTCTCGGTGAGTACACCGCGCTCGGTCACCAGCGCCGGCACTCGGCCTTTGGGATTGATGGTGAGGTAGGCAGGGGAGCGCTGCTCGCCGGCCGCCAGATCCAGCTGCTTGATCCGGTGAGGGGCACCGGCTTCGGTGAGGGCGATACGCACGGCCATGGCGCAGGTACCGGGCGCAAGATAGAGGGTCAAATCAGACATGAACATCTCCTTGTGAAGTGCGTGCCCCCTATATTCCCGTGTGGGTCGGGGCGCGCAAAAAAATCCGCACTGTCGCCTGGCATCCTACGCCCCTGATTGGCGTCGGCCAAGGAGGGGATCCTGGCCTGGACTATGGGGGCTGATGAAATCAAAGGCTTTTTGAGCGCAGCCGCGCGGGAAAAACGGCTACGCATGCCGGGTCAAATCGCTATAATGTGCTCCCTGAATAGCAGTTTTTCGGATGTTGGATAGTCAATTGAGTAACAAAATGCGGATAGGTGGTTCCCTCGAACAGTCCCTGAGCCAGGGATATCGTCTCGACCTCAAGGGGGTATTGCAGGAGAGCTGGCAACAGACGCGGCGCACCGGATTCGGCTTGCTGCTGGCCATCGTCGGGGTGACGGCCATCTGGATGCTGCTGAGCAACACCCTGCTCGCCCCTTACGTCAATCAAGAAGGGGGGATGGACGTGGCCCTGGTGCTGAGCCTGCTCATCACCATCATCATGTCGCCAATGACCTCTTCCCTCGACATGCTGGGGTTGCAGCAGTCGGTGGGGGTCCGTGCCAGGCCGAGCCAGGTGTTCGACTTCTTTCGCCACTTCCTGCGCCTTGGCAGCCTGAGCCTGCTCGGCAGCCTCATCACCAGCCTGTTTGGCCCGCTGTTCGAACTGCTGGGTCTGCCGGTGATGCTGGCCTTCATTCCGTCGGCCCTGATCGGCATGGGGCTGGTGTTTACCGTGCCGCTGGTGCTGGAGCGCGGTCTGTCGCCGGTGCAGGCCATCCTGGTCTCCCTGCGCCTGTTTGCCCGCGGCTGGCCCAGCATAGTGCTGTTGCACGGGATCATGATGGCGCTGTTCTTCCTGGCGCTGATCCCCATGGGGCTCGGACTTATCTGGGTGGCACCGCTCTATTTCAACTGCAAGGGGATCCTCTACCGGGATCTGTGCGGGGTGGCGGTCGAAGTGACCGAGGTGAGCCAGGGCCCCGATCATTTCAACGCTTGACGGCATGCAGGGCGTCAGACAACAGCAACAGACAGCGGCGCGTGCAGATGCGTGATGCAAAAGGATGGCATATGAACAATCGATACGGGATGGCGGCCGCGCTGCTGATGGCGCCCATGCTGGCAGTGGCGCAGCCCTCTCTTGAGCTGCAGTACGGCACCTTCTACAGCCAGATGAAGACCTTCGCCAAAGGGGAGTTTGGTCACGCCAGGCTGGGTTTTTATCTGACCGATCAGCAAAATGGCCGGCGCTGCCTGCTCACCTCGGCCCGGGTCTCGACCCTGGATCGGGACGTGGCGGCCGAGGTGACCGTCGACAGCGAATTGCGGCTGCCCTATGACGACGATCTGAATCTCGACAAGGCGACCGTGGTGGTGGGGCTCACCGAGCCCCATGAGGCCTGCGATCTGTCGGTACAGGTGATGGCAGATGTGCCGCCGCCGGCAGACAGTCGGTGGGAGCTCAAGGTGAGCGAGCTGACGGGGCGCCAGCACGACATGCAGAGCCTGCTGGAGAAGCTGGCCGGCATGGTCGGCAAATATTTCCTGCCCGAGATGACGGGGGTGAGGGTCAGCCTGGTGCAGCCAAGCGGTACCGCCTACCTCATCGATGGTGCTCGCCAGTTGCCGCTGCCCTGGCAGGAGGGTCAACTGCTGCTGAGCAACGCCCAGCTGGCGGAGTTTGCCGAGGGCAAGCTGCAGCTGCAGGGGGAGATCCTGCGGTTGACGCCTTGGCTGCACAAGGGCTAGCCCATCTTGAGCCGCCACTGAGGGTGGCCGGCATAAAAATGAAAAAGGAGCGCGATGCGCTCCTTTTTTATGGCTGAGGTGCGCTTAGCGCACCTCAATGACGTCCAGCATGTCCATCTCGTCGATGTCCAGCAGCGGCGCCTTGGGCAGCTCGGGCGGATCAAACGCCTTGTCGCCGCCGTCGATGATGCCGGAGTCGCGGTTGATGCTCTTGAAGTCAAACAGCTTGTGATCGAGCAGGTGGCTCGGGATCACGTCCTGAATGGCGGTGAACATGGTCTCGAGACGACCCGGGAAGCGGCGATCCCACTCCTGCATCATCTGCTTGATGGCCTGGCGCTGCAGGTTCTCCTGGGAGCCGCACAGGTTGCACGGGATGATGGGGAAGGCCTTGACCTCGGCATAGCGCACCAGGTCCTTCTCCTTGCAGTAGGCGAGCGGGCGGATCACCACGTTCTTGCCATCGTCGCTCACCAGCTTGGGCGGCATGGACTTGAGCTTGCCGCCGTAGAACATGTTGAGGAACAGGGTCTCGAGGATGTCATCGCGGTGGTGGCCAAGGGCAATCTTGGTGCAGCCCAGCTCCTGGGCGGTGCGGTAGAGAATGCCGCGGCGCAGGCGGGAGCAGAGTGCGCAGGTGGTCTTGCCCTCCGGCACCTTCTCCTTGACGATGGCGTAGGTATCCTCTTCGACGATCTTGAAATCGATGCCGAGGGTGGTCAGGTATTCGGGCAGCACGTGCTCGGGGAAGCCGGGCTGCTTCTGATCCAGGTTGACCGCCACCAGATCGAAGTGGATGGGGGCGCTGGCCTTCAGGCTCATCAGAATGTCGAGCATGGCGAAGCTGTCCTTGCCGCCGGACAGGCACACCATGACCTTGTCACCCTCTTCAATCATATTGAAGTCGGCGATGGCCTGACCTACGTTGCGCCGCAGGCGCTTCTGCAGTTTGTTGAAACTGTATTTTTCTTTGGCGTTAAGCTCTTCTAGCATGACCTGAAACCCGGGACAAAAATAAGCGGCTTATTATAGCCATGTCCCGGGGGAGGGCAAGAAAGGCTTATGCGGGACGGCGGCTATCGACCGGGCAGCTGTAATCGGCGGGCTTTAGGATCAGCATGTCGCAGGCGAGGCGATCCACCACGTGTTCGGCGGTGTTGCCGAGCAGGGCGGCGGAGAGCCCGGTGCGACCGACGCACCCCATGATCATCAGGGTGGCCTGCAGCTCGCCGGCGAGATCGGGCAGCACCTCTTCGGGCAGGCCTTCCGCCACCCGGGTCCAGAGATGGCCGATGCCATATTTGTCGGCGTGGCTCAGCAGCAGGCTCTCGTGGTGTTTGCGAATGGCGTCGTTGTAGGCGTTGGGGTCAAACTCCGGCAGCTCGATGGCCACGTTGACCGGGGTGCCCGGGTAGGTGTTGACCAGATAGAGGTTGGAGCCGAGCAGCTCGGCGATGGCGATCCCCTCTTCGGTGATCCGCTCGTTGAGCAGTTTCTGATCCTGATCGTCGCTGGAGCAATTGATGGCGGCGATGATGTTGCCGCCCCGCTGCCAATGACCCTCTTTCACCAGCAGCACCGGACAGGGACACTTGCGCAGCAGATGCCAGTCGGTGGGGGTGAAGATGAAGGTTTGCAGGAAGGAGTGGTGGTGGGTGGCCTTGACCACCAGATCGTGGCGCTGCTCCAGTACTTCCTGAATGATGCATTCGAAGGGACGGTTGTGCCAGACCACCTTGATCTCGCAATCCAGTCCTCGGGCGCGGTAGGGTTTGAGAATGTCGTCGAGCCATTCGCGGCGCTGGGCAATGACCCCGTGGCGCATCTCTTCCCGCTCATCCACCGACAGCATGGCGGTCATTTCATACGAGAAGTCGTAAATGGTGAGCAACAGGGTCAGTTGGGCGCCTTCATCCAGCTCGGCTACCTTGACCGCACGTTCGAGGGCGATTTGCCGCTCTTCTTCCGGGTTGATGACCACCAGAATTTTTTGGTACTTGACCATGTTCTCCTCCTCCTTGGCAAAAATACCAATGATGGCAGACCTTTAGCCATTACAGCTTAGCTCAGGAGGAGA
Organism: Aeromonas sp. QDB54; assembly: GCF_027707385.1. Classification (NCBI taxonomy): domain Bacteria; kingdom Pseudomonadati; phylum Pseudomonadota; class Gammaproteobacteria; order Aeromonadales; family Aeromonadaceae; genus Aeromonas; species Aeromonas sp. QDB54. The sequence continues at coordinate 106,338 of NZ_JAPCIT010000014.1, forward strand.
AGGGGGGACGTGTGCCGGATCAAATTTCGGGGTAAACCGATCCGGCACCAGAGAGAGGATGCTTAACCGCAGGGGGGGCGGGTTGCACCGGCCATGACGCCGAGGGCGACGTGATCCAGTACGGTAATGTACTTGCCCTTGACGCTGATGAGACCGGACTTCTGGAAGCGGCCCAGCAGGCGGCTGATGGTCTCGACGGTGAGGCCGAGGTAGTTGCCGATGTCGCCGCGGGTCATGGAGAGGCGGAACTCCTTGGCGGAGAAGCCACGCTCGGAGAAGCGCACCGACAGGTTGTGCAGGAAGGCGGCAAGGCGCTCTTCGGCATTCTTCTTGGAGAGCAGCAGGATCATCTCTTGGTCGCCCATGATCTCGTTGCTCATCAGCCGCATGATCTGCTGGCGCAGCTTCGGCATCTTGCCGGAAAGATCGTCGAGCACGTCGAACGGGATCTCGCACACCATGGCGGTTTCCAGCGCCTGGGCGAAGGAGGGGTGCGCCTGCTTGTGGATGGCGTCAAAGCCGACCAGATCGCCAGCCAGGTGGAAGGCAGTGATCTGCTCGTCACCCTGCTCGGTGATGGTGTATGACTTGATGGTCCCGGAACGGATGGCGTAGAGCGATTTAAGCTCATCGCCGGCCTTGAACAACTCTTCACCCTTCTGGATCGGCTTCTTGCGCTCGATGATGCTGTCCAGCTGATCGAGCTCGTTGTCGTTCAGAGTGAAGGGAATGCAGAGCTGGCTGATGCTGCAATCCTGGCAATGAATTGCACAGCCACCGCTCTGAATACGTCTGCCAGGTTTCTTTTCCGGGATCATAGGCTCATACGAATAATTGATTTATATCAAACAAGTTTACCATCAACTCATCCGTTTTGGATAGGGTTTCAAAAGGACGCAATCCCGACCCAGAGGGTATGCAGCCCGTATGCGATGAGCAGCAGGGCTCCACCAAGGCGCAAACTGCGCAGGGTCAGCCAGTAGCGCAGCCGATCCGCCAGCCCCCCCAGCGCAAACAGGGTCGGCAGGGTGCCGAGGCCGAAAAAGAGCATGATCAGCGCTCCACCGCCGGCGGATCCCGCCGCTGCGCTCCAGGTCAGCATGGAGTAGACCAGCCCGCAGGGGAGCCAGCCCCACACCATGCCAAACGGCAGTGCCTGCCAGGCCGAGGTGAAGGGGATGAACTTGCCCGCCAGCGGCTTGAGGCGGGGCCACAACCTGGCGCCAATGCGCTCGAGCAGCAACACCCCCTGCCACCAGCCGGCGAGATAGAGCCCGAGGGCAATCATCAGGAAGGCCGCCACCAGCCGCAGGCCGGCGATAGCGTGCTTGCCCGCGCCGAGTTCACTGGTGGTGGCCAGCAGCCCCCCGACCAAGGCGCCGGCAATCACATAGCTCAAGATCCGGCCGAGGTTGTAGTTGAGCAGGTAACCGAGCCGGCCCCAGAAGTGCTGCTTCTCGGCAGGAATGGCCATGGAGAGGGCGGCAGAGACGCCGCCGCACATGCCGATGCAGTGGCCGGCACCAGCCAGTCCCACCAGCAGGGCGCCCAGCAGATCAAGGGTGGCCGTCATCTTTGTGCTCGTGTTCAACGTGTTTGGGGGCGGGTTGCTCTTCATCGAACAGGATATTGGAACCCTGGCGGTCTAGATCTTCAAACTGCTCGGAGCGAATGGCCCAGAAGAAGACGGCGCCGGCGATGATGACGAAGAGGATGGCGATGGGGATGAGGACGAAGATGATGTTCATGCAGCAAACCTTGTAATGAAAGGGGTCATGGTACACCCGTTGGTGGCCGCGGGCCCGTCGATGTGATGGTGAAGGGAGCCTGAGCGGAGCCAGCTCCCTTCACCCTGTCTGTCCCTGTGGCCACGGCTCAGCGGTTGAGCCGCATGGAGTTGGTGACGACTATGAGGGAGCTCAATGACATGCCCGCCGCCGCCACGTAGGGGGGCAGCCAGCCGCTCGCCGCCAATGGCAGCACCAGCAGGTTGTAGCCGATGGACCAGGCGAAGTTCTCCTTGATGATCTTGCGGGTGCGCAGCGCCAGGGTGCGGGCATCCAGCAGGCGGGAGAGATCGTCGGCCAGCAAAATGGCGTCGGCGCTGTTCTTGGCCAGATCGGTGCCGCCGGCCATGGCGAAGGAGGCGTGGGCGCCGGCCAGCACAGGGGCGTCGTTGATGCCATCACCCACCATGATGCTGATGTCGCCGCGGGCCTCGTGCTCCTTGAGGTAGGCCAGCTTGCCATCCGGCGTGACGCCTTTGACCAGCTCGTCGACCCCCAGCTCGCGGGCCACCTCGTCGGCCTGGGCAGAGCTGTCGCCGGTGAGGATGGTGGTCTTGAGGCCGGCCGCCTTGAAGGCCTGGATCAGCGCCTTCGCATCGGGGCGCAGGGTATCGGTCAGCAGGAAGCGGGCGAGCACTCGATCCTCGTCGGCCAGATAGATGACCAGCTCGTCCGCCTGCGTTTCATGGGCATCGCTGATGCCGAGCCAGCGGGCACTGCCGAGGCGATAGTGGCGATCGTCGATCGCCCCCTCGATACCGTGTCCGATGACGGGGGTCACTTTGCTGGCCGCCAGCAGCATGGTGTCCTCTGCGGCGTTGCTGCGAAAGGCGCGGGCGATGGGGTGTTCGGAATAGGCCTCCAGGGCGCGGGCGATGTCAAGGCAGCGTGCCTCGTCGAGATTGCCCAGGGCTTCCGTGCTGGTCAGGCTGATGTTGCCCGTGGTCAGGGTACCGGTCTTGTCCATCACGATGCGGTTGGCCCGGGTCAGCACGTCCAGCACGTGGCCACGGCGCAGCAGGATGCCGGCACGGGTCAGGCGGGCGGTGGCCGAGGTGAGCGCGGTGGGGGTGGCCAGCGACAGGGCGCAGGGGCAGGTCGCCACCAGCACTGCCAGGGTGACCCAGAACGCCTGATCCGGTTGATGGAAGTGCCAGAAGGTCCAGACCGCGGCGGCAATGATCAGCAGCACCAGAATAAAGTGGCGCGACAGTTGATCCGCCATCTGGGCGATGGCCGGTTTGTCGTCGAGGGCGTGATCCTGCAGCCGCATGATCTGGGCGATCCGCGACTCTTCGATACGGTGGCTGACCCGGATCTGCAGCGGCGCATCCGTGTTGATGGTGCCGGCATAGACGGCATCCCCCGCCTGTTTGAACAGTGGCAGCTGTTCGCCGGTCAGCATGGATTCGTTGAGGCTGGCCTGCCCAAGCAGGATGATGCCATCCGCCGGCAGGGTGGCACCCGCCAGCACCCGCACCCGGTCGCCGACCTGCAGCGTCTTGGCGGCCACCTCGTGTTCACCCTCCTCATCGAGCCGGGTGGCCATGATGGGCACCAGTCGCGCCAGGTTGGAGCTCGACTCGGAGGCCTTGCGTCTGGCCCGCAGCTCGAGGAAGCGTCCCAGTAGCAGGAAGAAGACGAACATGGTGATGGAGTCGTAATAGACCTCACCGGTATTGAACACGGTGGCCCACATGGAGGCGACGAAGGCACCGATCAGTGCCAGCGACACCGACACGTCCATGGAGAGGTGCCCCTGCCTGAGGCTGCGCCAGGCACCCACGTAGAAGGGCTGGGCCGAGTAGATCATGATGGGGGTGGAGAGCAGCAGACTTATCCACTTGAAGTAGACCATGAACTCCTCTTCGACACTGATGAAGAGGTCCATGTAGAGCGCCACCGCGCACATCATCACCTGCATGGAGCCGAGCCCCGCCAGTGCCAGCCGGAACATGTAGCTGCGCACCTCTTTGGCGTAGAGCGCTTCCTGCTGGTGAGTCTGGAAGGGGTAGGCGCGATAGCCGATCTTGGCAAAGCCCTTGAGGATGTCGCTCAACGAGAGCCGGTCCGGATCCCACTTGATGCGGGCCCGGTGGGTGGTGGTGTTGACGTTGATGTAGTGCAGCCCGGCCAGGTTGCCCAGATGACGTTCGATGAGCCAGGCACAGGCGGCGCAGGTCAAGCCTTCCACCGTCAGCTGGATCTCGCGCACCTTGTGGCTGCCGGTGGCGCTGTCGGTGACAAAATCCTGCTGCACTTCGGCCAGATCATAGTGGGTGAGGGCGGCGAGCTCTGCGGGCACCAGCTCGCCCTTGGTGCCGGGGGCGGTGCGGTGCTCGTAGTAGCTGGCCAGGCCGCACTCCAGAATGGTTTCCGCCACCGCCTGACAACCGGGGCAGCACATGGGCTGGACTATGCCTTTTATCTCGAGGGCATAGCGGCTGCCGGCGGGCACCGGCTCACCACAGTGAAAGCAGCCGCTCATGACAGCTGGCCGCAGGCTACCCGGCCTGTCGGCAAAAACAGTGAAGCGCCGGTTGCTGCTGGCGTGTCATGGTGAACAGGACGACTCATGACTCAGCGTCCTTTGGGATCGAGTTCGACGGGGGCCTTGGTGGGGAGCTGGACAGTCTCTTGCAGCCGCCATTCGTGGTTGAAGGCATCCACCCGCACGTGCCACTTGCCGGTGAGCGGCTTGTCGAGCAGCAGGCGATAGACGCCGTTGCCGTCGGCGGTCACCATGTGCTCGCTGTCCATGCCGGCGAGAGTGGGGTGAAACAGGGAGAGGTAGAGCGCCTGGCCGGCCGGGATATCCCCCGACAGCGGCTTGAGGGTCAGCTCGTTGCCATTGACCTCCAGCGCGATGTGGATGTTGAGGGCTTCAGAGCGATCAAACTTGCTGAGATCCTGATTAATCTCCTTGCCTTGCTTGTAATAGTCTTCGGCCACCAGGTTGACGCCATCCTTGCTGGCGATGATCGCCGTGCTGATGCTGCCGATCACGGCTGCGGTCGGGAGGGCGATGATGAACCAGGGCCAGAATTGGCGATACCAGGGTTGGGACATAGTGCTACTACCGTGAAACCAGTGATTAACGAAACAGAGGAATTTCAGTCAACACAAGATAACAAAAAGCCTCGAAGAGTCGAGGCTTTTTGCTGAGTAATCACGTGTTTATCACATGTTACTGCTTATTTTGCTGGTCGTTGTGGGACAAGCTGTAAACGTAGGAGGCGAGCAGGTGCACCTTGTCTTCACCCAGAATATCCTTCCAGGCCGGCATCACGCCGTGACGACCGTGGGTGATGGTCTGCTCGACCACCTGACGGGAACCGCCGTAGAGCCAGGTGTTGTTGGTGAGATCCGGTGCCCCGAAGGCGATGCCGCCCTTGGCGTCCGGACCGTGACAGGCGGCGCAGATGGTAAAGCGCGCTTCACCCTTCTTGGCTTCCACCATGTCCACCTTGCGACCGGAGAGGCTCAGCACGTAGGAGGCCACTTCCTTGACCCCGTCCTTGCCGAGGATCTCGCCCCAGGCTGCCATCACGCCCTGACGACCGCCCATGATGGTGGTCTTGATCTGGTCGGGCGCGCCGCCCCATTGCCATTCGCTGTCGGTCAGGTTCGGGAAACCGCGACCACCGCGGGCGTCGGAGCCGTGGCACTGGGAGCAGTTCTGCAGGAACAGACGCTGACCCACCTTGCGGGCTTCCGGATCGGCGGCGATCTCTTCGATGGCGCGATAGGTCTTGCCATCGGCCTGATAGGCCAGCTCGCGGAACTTGGCGCCGTAGATCTCGTCGGCCTTGATGAGCTCGCGATCGTACTCCACCGCGCGCCCTTCAGCCTTGGCGGAGGCCGCCGCAGCCTTGGACTCGGCCAGCGAGCGTACGTCCTGGTTGGAGCTCTGCCAGCCCAGTACGCCCTTGAAGTTGCCAAGGCCCGGGAAGGCAATCAGATAGACCAGACCGGTGACGATGAAGAAGAGGAACATGTAGGTCCACCACTTCGGCAGCGGGTTGTTGATCTCTTCGATGCCGTCGAAGGCGTGTCCCATGGACTTGCCCTCTTCCACCCCCATCTTGTCGCGCAGGCACCAGACCAGCAGCAAGAAGCAGCCGAGGATGGTCCCCAGACTGATGACGGTGACAAAAATGCTAAACAAAGTGCTCATTATTGTTTCGCTCCTGCGTTCTTGTTATTAGCACTGGGTTGCTCGTCGTCGGCAAAAACCAGATTGGCAGCCTCGTCGAAGGAGGTCTTGCGGCGCTTGCTGTAGGCCCAGACGATGATGCCGATCATGATGGCCATCAACAGCAGGGTATACAGGCCGCGAAATGTGCCGTAATCCATATCCTGACTCCTTTATTTCAGGGCATGACCCAGTGATTGCAGATAGGCTACCAGCGCATCCAGCTCGGTCTTGCCCTTCACAGCCTCACCGGCACCCTGAATGTCGGCATCCGTGTAGGGTACGCCGAAGTGATCGCGGAACAGGGCCAGCTTCTTGCCAGTCAGTTCACCGGTCAGCACGTTGGTGTCGAGCCAGGGGAAGGCGGGCATGTTGGACTCGGGTACCACATCGCGCGGGTTGATCAGGTGGGCACGATGCCAGTCGTCGGAATAACGACCGCCGACCCGGGTCAGATCCGGACCGGTACGCTTGGAGCCCCACAGGAAGGGGTGCTCCCACACGCTCTCACCGGCGACCGAGTAGTGGCCGTAACGCTCGGTTTCGGCGCGGAACGGACGGATCATCTGGCTGTGGCAGACGGTGCAGCCTTCGCGGATGAAGATATCGCGCCCTTCCATCTGCAGAGCGGTATAGGGCTTGAGGCCCTCGACCGGCTCAGTGGTCTGCTTCTGGAAGAACAGCGGGGTGATTTCGACCAGGCCCCCCAGGCTGATGGCAAAGATGATGCCGACCACCAGCATGGGAACGCTCTTTTCAAAGATCTCGTGACGGTTATTGTTGCTCATGCTTTGACCTCTTCAATCATGCTGGCTGTGCGACAGGTTCCAGGGAACCTTTGGGCGCAGTGATGGTGCGATAGGCGTTGTAGGCCATCAGCAACATGCCGGTGACAAAGAAGCAGCCACCCAGGAAGCGCACGAAGTAGAAGGGATAAGAGGCCTGCAGCGCTTCTACGAAGCTGTAGGTCAGGGTGCCGTCGTCGTTGACCGCACGCCACATCAGACCCTGCATCACCCCGGAAATCCACATGGCGACGATGTAGAGCACGGTGCCCACGGTGGCCAGCCAGAAGTGGACGTTGATGAGCTTGATGCTGTACATGCGGCCCTGGCCGAACAGGTTCGGGATCAGGTGGTACACGGCTCCGATGGAGACCATGGCAACCCAGCCCAGTGCACCGGAGTGGACGTGACCGATGGTCCAGTCGGTGTAGTGGGAGAGGGCGTTGACGGTCTTGATCGCCATCATCGGGCCTTCGAAGGTGGACATGCCGTAGAACGACAGGGACACGATCAGGAAGCGCAGGATGGGGTCATAACGCAGTTTGTGCCAGGCACCGGAGAGGGTCATGATGCCGTTGATCATGCCGCCCCAGGAGGGCACGAACAGGATCAGGGACATCACCATGCCCAGCGACTGGGCCCAGTCAGGCAGCGCGGTATAGTGCAGGTGGTGCGGACCGGCCCAGATGTAGAGGGAGATCAGCGCCCAGAAGTGAACGATGGAGAGACGGTAGGAGTAGACCGGACGACCCGCCTGCTTGGGCACGAAGTAATACATCATGCCGAGGAAGCCGGCGGTCAGCAGGAAGCCTACCGCGTTGTGGCCATACCACCACTGCACCATGGCATCCATGGCGCCGGAGTACATGGAGTAGGACTTCATGCCGGAAAGCGGCACTTCCATGTTGTTGACGATGTGCAGCACGGCCACCGTGATGATGAAGGCACCGAAGAACCAGTTCGCCACATAGATGTGGGAGGTGGTGCGCTTGACCAGGGTGCCGAAGAAGACCACGGCATAGGCGACCCAGACGATGGTGATGGCGATATCAATCGGCCATTCCAGCTCTGCGTACTCCTTGGAGGTGGTGTATCCCAGCGGCAGCGAAATGGCGGCCGAGAGGATGATCGCCTGCCAGCCCCAGAACACGAAGGAGGCAAGCTTGCCGCCGAACAGCCGGGTTTGACAGGTGCGTTGCACCACATAGAAGGAGGTCGCCATCAGGGCGCTACAGCCAAACGCGAAGATCACCGCGTTGGTGTGCAGAGGGCGAAGGCGACTGTAAGTCAGCCAGGGAGTATCAAAGTTGAGGGCAGGCCAGATCAACTGGGCTGCGATCAGTACGCCAACCGACATGCCGACAATTCCCCAGACAATCGTCATGATGGTGAACTGGCGAACAACGGTGTAGTTGTACTCAGGATGGTTAGTTGTATGGCTCATCGTTGTATTCCGCTTCCGATGCTGCTGTTGTTTGATTTTGTGTCCAGTGACGTGGACCGACTTCATTGGCTACTGCCTTTTCTCTTGTTAACAACTGTTAATAAAAGGAAAAGCAAAAAGTAGCTAAATGAAAATTCAATGGGAATGATACTGAACTGACAGGTAAAATAACAGTATAAACAGTGATATATTTGGCTCCGTTGGGTCTCGCCTGTTCAATTATTTACCTTGCGCGAGATCACGAAAATGTCATTTTTCAGACATCTTACAAGGCTGTTTTTTCATGAAAGAGAGACTCACTTCACGCAAAATTGTCCATTTGGCGATCGTCCTGGCCATTTTGCTCGGATTGGTTGCCTATCGAACCTGGTTCGACAACGTGCAGACTGCGGTGGCGGGATCAGAAAAAGATCAGATTTGTGATCTGTCCCACACCAGCTGCAACACCCGGCTGGGCGACAAGCCGTTGACCGTGCGTCTTGCCTCGCTGCCGGTGCAGGCCGAACGTGACTTTGTGATACAGCTTCAGGGCGGCGATCCGGCCGTAACGCCGGTGAAGGCGTGGCTGGAGGGACGGGACATGTTCATGGGGACCATTCCGGTCAACTTTGAGGCCACCGAGCAGGGCTGGCAGGGGACTACCCTGGTGGGATCCTGCACCTCGCCGCTGATGGTCTGGCTGCTCAATATCGAGTGGAGCAATGGCCAGCGCCAGCAACTGGCGCTCTCCGTCGCCCGCTAAATGCCTCGCCTGATTGAAGAAAGGATGGGGGGTGAGGTGAAAATTGATTTGAATTTTTCAGGCGGGGCGTTACCTTGCACTGATTATCAGGGAGTGAAGTTCATTTAATCATGATTGAAAAACAAGCATTTTATCGCACCCTCAACCAGCAAGCCCAGGCATTGCTGGAAGGGGAGCCGGATCTCATCGCCAACCTGGCCAACTTGTCTGCGCTGCTCAACCAGGAGCTGGCCGACATCAACTGGGTCGGCTTTTACCTGTTGCAGGGCGAGACCCTGGTGCTCGGCCCGTTCCAGGGCAAGCCGGCCTGCGTGCGCATTCCGGTCGGGCGCGGGGTATGTGGTACGGCAGTGGCCGAGGGCAAGACCCAGCTCATCGACGACGTGCACCAGTTTGAAGGCCATATCGCCTGCGACGGTGCCAGCAATGCCGAAATCGTGATCCCGCTGCGGCGTGGTGGCGAGATCATTGGCGTACTGGATATCGACAGTCCAATCTTTAACCGCTTTGATGCGCAAGACCGGATTGGATTGGAAGAAACGGTGCAAATTTTGGAAAGCATGCTCTAAGTCATTGCTTGATGGTTCGCAAAAGGCCCCAAGCTCTCTATAATGGGGCCTTTGTTGTGCTCGGGTGTGCCCGCGCGTTTATATGAAAGCCAAGGTTATACATGGAAAACACTGAGAAGCTGAAGAACAGTAAAGAGATCGTTGCCTACCTGGTCGAGAAATTCCCGGCCTGCTTCATTGCTGAAGGAGAGGCCAAGCCGCTCAAGATTGGCATCTTCCAGGATTTGGCCGAGCGTCTTGCTGACGACGCCAGAGTCTCCAAGACCATGCTGCGTTCTGCTCTGCGTCAATACACCTCCAGCTGGCGTTACCTGCATGGCCTCAAGGCCGGCCAGGCCCGTGTCGATCTGGACGGCAATCCGGGCGAGCTGCTCACCGAAGAGCACATCGAGCACGCCAAGCAAGCCCTCAAAGAGAGCAAAGAACGTGTCTTTGCCAGCCGTCGTACCAACACCAAAGAAGAGAAGGCCAAGCAGCCACGTCGTCCTGCCCCGCGCAAGGCCGATGCTGCCGCCAAATCCGACAAGCCGAAAGCCGCTCCCAAGGCTGCTCCCGCTGCTGTCGAAGCACCGCTGGTCAAAGTGGATGCCGCTACCCTGAAAGTGGATCAGGGCGTCCGGGTTGTGCTGGGCAAGTCTCCGGTGCCGGCCACCATCAAGGAAGTGACCAAGGATGACGTTCAGGTTCAATTGCAGACCGGCATGATGCTGCGGGTCAAATTCGAGCACCTGGTTCTCTAAGGAGACAAATGTTGAAGCATGGCGTAATTCGTTTTTCCCTCGTTGCCTGTAGCCTGGCGCTTGCCGGGCTTGCACAGGCCATCGAGCCGGTGCTCAAGGAAAGTGATTTGCCTGTGTTGGCTCAGGAGAGCCAACATGCTACGGCTAGCAAGCGAATTGCCAATCTGTTTACCCGCTCGCATTACAAGCAGTTCAAGCTGGACGATGCCTTTTCCTCCGTGATCTTTGACAAGTATCTGGAGAATCTGGACTACAGCCGCAACCTGTTTCTGGCCTCTGATATCAGCCGCTTTGAAAAGTACCGTACCGGTTTTGACACCGACCTCGAGAGAGGACGGCTGGCACCGGCTTACGAGATGTTCAATCTGAGTCAGCAGCGGCGTTATGAGCGGTTCGAATACGCCCTCAAACTGCTCGATACTCCTTTCGATTTTACCCAGCCCGACAACTACATCTTTGATCGGGAAGGGGCGGCCTGGCCGAAAGACGAAGCCGAACTCAACGAGTTGTGGCGCCAGCGGGTCAAGTTCGATGCCCTGAGCCTCAAGCTCAGCGGCAAGGAGTGGCCCGAGATCAAGGAACTGCTTGGCAAGCGTTACAACAACGCTATCAAGCGGATGTCCCAGACCGAGAGCGAGGACGTGTTCCAGCTCTTCATGAACTCCTTCGCCCGCGCCATCGAACCGCACACCAGTTATCTGTCTCCGCGCAGCGCCGATCGTTTCAACACCGAGATGAACCTCTCGCTGGAGGGGATTGGTGCCGTGCTGCAGGCCGAGGATGACTTCACCGTCATTCGCTCCCTGGTGCCAGGCGGTCCGGCAGCCAAGTCCAATCACCTCAAACCTGATGACAAGATCGTCGGGGTAGGGCAGGACGACGGCAAGATTGTCGATGTGATCGGCTGGCGTCTCGATGACGTGGTTGAACTCATCAAGGGACCAAAAGGCAGCAAGGTGAAGCTGGAGATCCAGCGTGGCAAGGGCGCCGCCGCCAAGACCGAGCAGATCGAGCTGGTGCGCGACAAGGTGCGTCTGGAAGACCGAGCCGCCAAGTCCAAGGTGATCACCGCCGAAGGCAAGAAGATTGGGGTGCTCGAGATCCCGAGTTTCTACGTCAACTTGCACGATGACGTGATCAAGGAGCTCTCCAGCCTCAACAAGCAGAAGATCGATGGCCTCATCGTCGATCTGCGTGGCAACGGCGGCGGCGCGCTGACCGAAGCCTCTGCCTTGAGCGGCCTGTTCTTTGCCAGCGGTCCCGTGGTGCAGATCCGGGATCACATGGGCCGCATCACCGTCAACGGTGATGACGACGGCAACGTCTACTACGGCGGCCCCATGTCGGTGATGATCGACCGCTACAGCGCCTCGGCCTCCGAGATCTTTGCCGCCGCCATGCAGGATTACGGCCGCGCACTGATCCTCGGCGAAAACTCGTTCGGCAAGGGTACGGTGCAGCAGCATCGCAGCCTCGCCAAGGTGTACGACTTCTACGAGCAGCCGCTCGGTCACGTGCAGTACACCATCGCCAAGTTCTACCGGATCAACGGTGGCAGCACCCAGAACAAGGGTGTCGCTCCGGATATCAGCTTCCCGACTGCGGTGGCACCGGAAGAGACAGGCGAGAGCCGCGAGTTCAACGCCTTGCCGTGGGACAAGATTGCATCGGCCAAGTACGACAAGCTCGGCAACTTCGCCAGCCTGCTGCCCAAGCTGCAGTCTGCCCACGAGGCACGGATCAACAAGGATCCGGAGTTTGCCTACGTGATGCAGGACATTGCCGACTACAAGGAGGAGAAAGACAAGAAGTCGGTCTCCCTCAACGAGGCGGAGCGTCTGGCGGATCAGGCCAAGCAGGACGAGAAGGCTCTCAAGCGCACCAACGAGCGTCTTGCCCGTCTCGGCAAGCCGGCGGTGAAGAGTCTGGATGAACTGCCTGCCGATTTCGAGGCTCCCGACGAGTATCTGGTCGAGGCTGCCAACATCACGGCGGACCTGGCCAAACTCAGCAAACGCAGCTGATCATCGGCGAGTCAATTAATCAACAAGGGCGACTGAGGTCGCCCTTTCTTTTGCCTGAATGCAAACTATTTGACCCTGCCAACCGGTTGTGACAGCCTCTGACACGTCAATTACAAGCGTGGAAGCAAACAATAATGACCGATCACTCCCAGGCCATGACGGCCAAATATCGCCAGGATTACCGGGCTCCGCTCTACTGGATCGACAGCATCGATCTCGACTTTCAACTGCAGGAGCCGCTGACCCAGGTGACCGCCATCTCCCGTCTGCGACGCAATGGCGAGCACAATGAACCGCTGGTGCTGGATGGGGAGGGGCTCTCCCTGCACAGCGTCAGCGTGGACGGGGTACCCTTCACCCAGTACGAGCAGGGCGAGAGCAGCCTGACCCTGTTCAACCTGCCGGCCGAGTGCGTGCTGACCATCGTGACCCTGCTGGATCCGGCCGCCAACACCGCGCTGGAAGGACTCTACAAGTCCGGCGACGCCTACTGCACCCAGTGCGAGGCAGAAGGGTTCCGGCGTATCACCTATTATCTGGACCGGCCCGATATTCTGGCCTGTTACAGCACCCGCATCACCGCCGACAAATCCCAGTTCCCTTTCCTGCTCTCCAACGGCAACAAGGTCGACAGCGGCGATCTGGGTGACGGCCGCCACTTCGTGCAGTGGCAGGATCCCTTCCCCAAACCGAGCTACCTGTTTGCCCTGGTGGCCGGGGACTTCGACGTGGAGCGCAGCCACTACACCACCAAGAGCGGCCGCAAGGTGGCCCTCGAGATCTTCGTCGACAAGGGCAACTTGGACCGCGCCGGTTTCGCCATGGAGAGCCTCATCAACTCCATGCGCTGGGACGAGCAGCGCTTCGGCCTCGAGTACGACCTCGACATCTATATGATCGTGGCGGTGGACTTCTTCAACATGGGCGCCATGGAGAACAAAGGGCTCAACATCTTCAACTCCAAGTTCGTGCTGGCCAATCCGGCTACCGCTACCGACAGCGACTATCACGGCATCGAGCGGGTGATCGGCCACGAATACTTCCACAACTGGACCGGCAACCGCGTCACCTGCCGCGACTGGTTCCAGCTCAGCCTGAAAGAGGGGCTGACCGTGTTTCGGGATCAGGAGTTCTCCTCCGATCTGGGCTCACGCGGGGTCAATCGCATCAACAACGTGCGCACCGTGCGCGGCCCGCAGTTTGCCGAAGATGCCGGCCCCATGGCCCACCCCATCCGGCCGGATGTGGTGATCGAGATGAACAACTTCTACACCCTGACCGTCTACGAGAAGGGCTCGGAAGTGATCCGCATGCTGCACACCCTGCTGGGTGAGGCCGCCTTCCAGGCGGGCATGCGCCTCTATTTCGAGCGCTTTGACGGTCAGGCCGTCACCTGTGATGACTTCGTGCAGGCGATGGAAGATGCCTCCGGGGTGGATCTCGGCCGTTTCCGCCGCTGGTACAGCCAGTCCGGCACTCCCGAGCTCACCGTGACCGACGAGTACGATGCCGAAAGCGGCGTCTATCGCCTGCACGTGAGCCAGCACACCCCGCCGACCCAGGATCAGCCGCAAAAACTGCCGCTGCACATTCCGCTCGACATCGAACTCTATGATGAGCAAGGGGCCGTCATCCCGCTGCAGTATCAGGGCAAGGCCATCGGCAACGTGCTCGACGTGCTGGAAGCGGAGCAGACCTTCGTCTTCGATCGGGTGGCGGTCAAGCCGGTGCCCTCCCTGCTGCGGGACTTCTCGGCCCCGGTCAAGCTGCATTTTGACTACAGCGACGAGGCGCTGGCCTTCCTGATGCGCCATGCCCGCAACGAGTTTGCCCGTTGGGATGCGGCGCAGATGTTGATCAACAAGGCAGTCATCGACGGCGTGGCCCGGGTGCAGCACGGGCAGGGCGTTGAGCTCTCCCAGACCCTGCTGGCGGCCTTTGTCGCCATTCTGGACGATGGCGAGCTGGATCCGGCCCTCAAGGCGGAGATCCTGGCGCTGCCGGGTGAGGCGACCCTGGCCGAGCTGTTCGAGGTGGCCGACATCGATGCCATCCATCAGGTTCGCAACGAGATCCACACCTCGCTGGCTCACGCCTTCGGTGCTCGGCTGACGGCCACTTACGAGAGCCTGCGCTTGCAAGGTTATCAGGTGGTGCACGCCGACATGGCCAAGCGGGCGCTCAAGGGCGTGGTGCTGGGCTATCTGGCTGCGCTCGACGCCGGCAGTGCCGATCTGCTGGTACGTCAGCAATATGCCACCGCCGACAACATGACCGACACCCTGGCGGCGCTGCAGGTGGCCAACAGCCATCTGCTGCCGTGCCGCTCCGAGCTGCTGGCCGACTTCGAAGGCAAGTGGGCCAAGGACGGGCTGGTGCTGGACAACTGGTTGCGTCTGGTGGGCAGCAAGCCGGCGGAAGACGTGCTGGAAGAGGTGAAGCAGGCGATGGCGCATCCCACCTTCAGCATCCGCAACCCGAACCGGCTGCGGGCGCTGGTGGCCAGTTTTGCCATGAACAACCAGGTGCAGTTCCATGCGCGCGATGGTCGCGGCTACCGCTTCCTGACCGATCTCTTGATCGAGCTCAACGAGGTCAACCCGCAGGTGGCCTCCCGCCTCATCACCCCGCTCATCCAGTTCAAGCGGCTCGATGAGGGGCGCAAGGCGCTGATCCGCACCGAGCTGACCCGTCTGGCCAACCTCGAGGGGCTGGCACGGGATCTGTTCGAGAAGGTGAGCAAGGCACTGCAGCAGTAAACCCGACGGGGTGGGGGAGCCATCTCCCGCCCTTTCAACACCCGGGCCGTTTATCAGACCAGAGGAGTCATCGTGAAGCAGTTTACCTTTCGCCTGTCCCTGAGCCACGACGAGGTCATGCTGATGTATCAGGGCCATGCCAAACGGCTGGTGGTACGCAGCGAGCAGGGGCTGACCCTGGAGCTGGGCCTTGAGAAAATCCGGCCTTTCGTCGCCATCAGCGGGGTACATGGCTATTTTCGACTCAAAACTCAGGACGATTATCGCTTTATCAGCCTCGAACGCATAAATTAACAAAACTTGAACATATTTCCGCGCAATTCACTGCTTTCAGTCACTATCTATCCGGTAAATCCGTAACCATCCAGTGGGATTTTCTGTTTTTTGCCAGAACGGCAAAATATTTCACAGCTTAAGGCGTGATCTGACCCTTGTTTTTAACAACTCATTATCACCTTTGCTCGCCTTCCTTGATCCAAGACATTACACTTCGCAGCAACTCTGTACCGGTGGGCATCCAGGGTGGATGTCTCTGTGTCGGTGGTTAATGTCGTCCGATAAGGAATATAGAAATGGCATTGAAAGACGCCCCTACCTCAGTTCTGCTCGAAAACGTTCTCAGCCTGATCCATCAGAAGTTGCCCAAGAAGAGTGCCTCCCTGGTCGAGTGCTTCGTCGCCAAGTTCTACGGCAACATGGCGAGCACCGATCTGCACGATCGCAATGACAGCGATCTCTATGGTGCCGCGCTCAGCCTGTGGAATGCGCTCAACCAGCGCACCTCGACCTCCCCCTATATCCGAGTCTACAATCCCGAGCTGACCCGCCATGGCTGGCAGTCTCCCCATACCATCGTCGAGATCATCCTGCAGGACTCCCCCTTCCTGGTGGACTCCATCCGCATGGCGCTCAAGCGCCGGGGCATCACGGCGCACATGATGCTGCACCAGCCGTTGCACCTCATTCGTGGCAACGAGGGCAAGATCAGCGCCATTCTGGATCTCGACAACAGTGCCGAACAGACCTCGGTCGAAACCGCCTTCCTCATCGAAATCGATCACCTCACCAGCGAGGAGCAGATGGAAGGGTTGACTGCCGAGCTCAATTCGGTGGCCGGTGAAGTGGCGCTGGCGGTCGGTGACTGGCAGCCGATGCTGGCACGCCTGAACGAGATCATCGACGAGCTGCCCAAGCGCAAGAACCCGGTCAGTCAGGCCGAAGTGGACTCCTGTGTTGCCTTCCTCAAGTGGGTGGCCGCCCATAACTTCACCCTGATGGGCTATCGCCGCTATGACGTCAAGGCGGTGGAGGGGGATCACGAGATCCTGCCCCAGGCCGACTCCAGCCTGGGTCTGATGAAAAACTCCATCAAGGAAGTGGGGCAGCGCCTTGGCAACATGCCGGCCAGTGCCCGTCACGCGGCGCTGAGTTCTGACTTGCTGATCCTCACCAAGTCCAACAGCAAGTCGCGGGTGCATCGCCCGGCGTATGTGGACTACATCGGCATCAAGCGCTTCGACGAGCACGGCAAGGTGGTGGGAGAGGATCGCTTCATCGGCCTGTATGCCTCCTCCATCTACAACACCAGCGCAACCCAGATCCCGCTCATCAGTCACCGTCTCGAGCACATCATGGCCGCCTCCGGTCACGAGAAGGGCTCCCACGCCTACAAGGCGCTGCTGAACGTATTGGAAACCTACCCGCGCGACGAGCTGATCCAGGCCCGTGAAGAGGAGCTGCTGGCTACCGGTCTTGGCGTGCTGGAGATGCAGGAGCGCGACATGCTGCGCCTGTTCGTGCGCCGCGATGTGTACGGCCGTTTCTTCTCCTGCATGGTCTATGTCACCAAGGAGCGCTACAACACGGCGCTGCGGGTCAAGACCCAGCAGATCCTGCAGAAGTATTTTGGCAGCAGCGAAGAGGTGGAGTTCAACGTCTACTTCACCGAGGGCGTGCTGGCACGGACCCACTACATAGTGCGGGTCAACAACAACAACGTGGATGTGGATGTGAACGAAGTACAGAACAACCTGATTGAAGCGGCCCGCAGCTGGGACGACCGCCTGGATTCCGTGCTGCTCTCTCACTACGGTGAAGCCCGCGGCAACGAACTGCGCCGCCGTTTCAGCACCGCCTTCCCCCGCGCCTACAAGGAAGACGTGCTGCCGGGTTCCGCCGTGGCCGACATCATGGAGCTGGACAACCTGAGCGAGGCCAATCCGCTCGGCATGCTGTTCTACCGCGCTCAGGAAGAAGAGAACGATCGCCGGGTTCGCCTCAAACTGTTCCACCGCACCGAACCCATCCACCTCTCCGATGTGCTGCCCATGCTGGAAAACATGGGGCTGCGCGTCATCGGCGAAACTCCCTATCAGGTGCGCACCCCGGCGGGCGACATCTTCTGGATCCTCGACTTCTCCATGCTGCTGCATGGCGAGCAGCCGTTCGATCTGGAACAGAGCCAGCAGCGCTTCCAGCAGGCTTTCGCAGCCATCTGGAACAAGCAGCTGGAAGATGATGGCTTCAACCGCCTGGTGCTGGGAGCCGGCCTCACCGGTCGTCAGGTCTCGGTACTGCGCGCCTATGCCAAATACATGCGTCAGACCGGCGTCTCCTTCAGCCAGTCCTATATCGAAGAGACCCTGACCCGCTACCCGGATATCGCCCAGCTGCTGTTCACCCTGTTCGAACAGCGCCTTGATCCGGCCGGCAAGCAGGACGCCAAGGTGCCATCGCAAGATGCCAAGGCATCCGCCAAGCTGCACGAGCAGCTCGCCGCCAAGCTGGATCAGGTCGCCAACCTGGACGACGATCGCATCATCCGCCGCTATGTGGAGATGATCGACGCCACCCTGCGCACCAACTACTACCAGCTGGACAAGGCGGGCAACATCAAGCCCTACATCTCCTTCAAGCTGGCCCCCTCCAGCATCACCGACATGCCGCTGCCGCTGCCCAAGTTCGAGATCTTCGTCTACTCGCCGCGGGTAGAAGGGGTGCACCTGCGCTGGGGCAAGGTGGCCCGTGGCGGTCTGCGCTGGTCTGATCGCAAGGAGGACTTCCGCACCGAAGTGCTGGGTCTGGTAAAAGCCCAGCAGGTGAAGAACACCGTCATCGTGCCAGTCGGTGCCAAGGGCGGCTTCTACTGCAAACAGATGCCGGCGGGGGCCCCCCGTGCCGCCATCCAGGAAGAGGGCAAGGCCTGCTATCGCCTGTTTATTCGCGGCCTGCTCGATGTGACCGACAACATCATCGGCGGCGAGGTGATCCCGCCGAAATCCGTGGTGCGTCACGACGAGGATGACTACTACCTGGTGGTGGCCGCCGACAAGGGCACCGCGACCTTCTCGGACATCGCCAACGAGATAAGCCTCGAATACGGCCACTGGCTGGGCGATGCGTTCGCCTCCGGCGGCTCGGTCGGCTATGACCACAAGAAGATGGGCATCACCGCCCGTGGCGCCTGGGAATCGGTCAAGCGGCATTTTCGCGAGATCGGCGTCAACTGCCAGACCACCGACTTCACTTGCGTCGGCATCGGCGACATGGCGGGGGACGTGTTTGGCAACGGCATGCTGCTCTCCGAGCACACCCAGCTGGTGGGCGCCTTCAACCACATGCACATCTTCATCGACCCGACCCCCAATGCGGCCAAGAGCTTCGTCGAGCGCAAGCGCCTGTTCGAGCTGCCCGGCTCCAGCTGGGATGACTACAACCGGGAGCTGATATCCCAAGGGGGCGGCATCTTCCTGCGCTCGGCCAAGTCCATCAAGCTGAGCCCCGAGATCCAGACCCTGCTCGGTACTGACAAGGCCAGCATGGCCCCGAACGAGCTGATCAAGGCGCTGCTCTGCCTGAACGTGGATCTGCTGTGGAACGGCGGCATCGGCACCTATGTGAAGAGTTCCCGCGAGAGCGACGCCGAAGTGGGCGATCGCAGCAACGATGTGCTGCGGGTCAATGGCCGCGATCTGCGGGCCCGCATCGTGGGTGAGGGCGGCAACCTCGGCTTTACCCAGCTCGGCCGGGTGGAGTACGCCAGCCAGGGCGGTCGCATCAACACCGACTTCACCGACAACGTGGGCGGGGTGGATTGCTCCGACAACGAGGTGAACATCAAGATCCTGCTGAACCAGCTGGTGGCGGCCGGTGACCTGACCCTCAAGCAGCGCAATCAGATGCTCTATGAGATGACCGACGACGTGGCGCAGATTGTCATCACCAACGCCTATCGCCAGTCCCAGTCCATCTCGGTGACCAGTTTCCGCGGCGCCGAGCAGCTCAAGGAGCAGCAGCGTTTCATCCAGGGGCTGGAGCGGGAAGGCAAGCTGGACCGCGCCCTGGAGTTCCTGCCCTCCGACGAGGAGCTCTCCGAGCGGATGGCGGCGGGGCAGGGGCTGACCCGTCCCGAACTGGCGGTGCTGGTGGCCTATGGCAAGATGGTACTGAAAGAGCAGCTCAACTGCCCGGAAGTGACCGACGAGCCCTTCCTCGCCAACATGCTGGTGACCAGCTTCCCGGCCAAGCTGCAGCAGCAGTTCGGTGCGGCACTGGCCCAGCATCCGCTGCGCGGGGAGATCATCGCGACCCGGGTGGCCAACATGCTGGTCAACGACATGGGGCTCAACTTCGCCAGCCGGATGAAGGACGAGACCGGTGCCTCGGTGGCGGAAGTGGCCTGCTGCTTCGCCATGGCCCGCGAGGTATTTGGCCTCAACCAGCTGTGGCGCGACATCGAAGGGTGCGACAACCTGGTGGGGGCAGAGACCCAGCTCGAGCTGATGTTCTACAGCCGTCGCATCGTGCGCCGCGCCACCCGCTGGTTCCTGCGCGCCCGCAATCGCAGCTGGAGCATCAGCGAGAACATCGCCTTCTTCCGTCCGGCCTTCGAGACGCTGGGGCAGCACCTCTACGAGGTGATGGACGAGAGCGAAGTGGCCGAGCACCAGCAGGCGGTCGCGGCGTTGGTGGCCAAGCAAGTGCCACAAGCCATCGCCCGTCAGGTGGCCCACATGAGCAGCCTCTTCTCCAGCCTGGATCTGGCGCAGATCGCCGCGGAGCACAAGACCGACATCCTGCGTGCCGCCAACGTCTACTACCGTCTCGGCGCCAAGCTGGATCTGCACTGGTTCCTCGACCAGATCAACCATCAACCGGTGGGCAACCACTGGCAGGCGATGGCGCGGGCCTCCTTCCGCGAAGATCTGGACTGGCAGCAGCGCAGCCTCACTTCCGTGGTGCTGGAAGGGTGCAAAGATCAGGGAGAATGCGCTACCATACTGGCCGACTGGATTTCGGAGCATGAGCAACTCTTGTCCCGTTGGACCCACATGTTGGCCGACTTCAAGACCACCAGTACCCATGAGTTCGCCAAGTTCTCGGTGGCCTTGCGGGAGTTGAACCTGCTCCAGTTGAATTGCCGAGCACTGTGATTGCCAGTTAAGGCATGACAGCGGTATCACACCCAAAGCCCCGGCCAGTTGCCGGGGCTTTTTTTAAGGAGCAAACATGCTGTACCCTCTCGCCAGGCATTTCCTGTTCAAGCTCAACCCGGAACAGGCGCACGATCTCTCCATCAAATATCTGCCCCGCCTTCTCGGTACGCCGCTTGATTGTTTCTTCCGCCACTCCTTGCCCAAACGCCCCGTCACTGTCATGGGGCTTTCTTTTGCCAATCCGGTGGGTCTGGCGGCCGGTCTGGACAAGGATGGCGAGTGTATCGATGCCTTCGGGGCCATGGGATTCGGCTTTATCGAGGTCGGTACCGTCACTCCCAGACCCCAGAGCGGCAATGACAAGCCACGTCTGTTCCGGGTTATTCCGGCAGAGGGGATCATCAACCGGATGGGCTTCAACAACAAAGGGGTCGACCATCTGGTTGCCCAGGTCAAGAAGGCCAAATATCAGGGGGTGATCGGCATCAATATCGGCAAGAACAAGGACACCCCCATCGAGCAGGGCAAGGATGATTACCTGATCTGCATGGACAAGGTGTATGACCATGCCGGTTATATTGCCGTCAATATCTCTTCCCCCAATACGCCGGGGTTGCGTTCGCTGCAATATGGCGATGCGCTGGATGAACTGTTGGCCGCCCTCAAGGTTCGTCAGCAGGAGCTGGCCGCGCAATATAAGAAATACGTGCCACTGGCCGTTAAAATTGCGCCGGATTTGACTCCGGATGAAATTAATCAGGTGGCCGCATCCTTGATAAAAAACGACATTGATGGGGTCATTGCCACCAATACTACCCTTGAGCGCGACATGATTTATGACATGCCCCATGCAGCTGAAGCGGGTGGCCTCAGCGGTCGTCCTTTGCAGCACAAGAGCACCGAAGTGATCCGCCAGCTGGCCAAGGCACTGGATGGTGCGCTGCCCATTATTGGCGTCGGTGGCATCGACAGTGCCATGGCGGCCCGCGAGAAGCTGGCAGCGGGTGCCAGTCTGGTCCAGATTTACAGCGGCTTTATTTATAAGGGCCCGGATCTGGTCAAAGAGATTGTGACCCATATATAAGAAATAAATCGGTGCCCTTTATTTAAAGTTGCTGAAATTCTCGACATGGAATAAAGTCGAGTAACGACTTTCAGTAAGGGCACCTGCATGTGTATCCAACCCAATGACAATTGGCAGTGGCATTATGATGCTCATGATGATCGTCTGATGCTGGATTTATCCGAGCGCATGATCTTCGCCACCGAATATAAAGGGCGACAATTGGTGCCCAGCTCCTTCACCACCCAGCCTTTTTGCGTGGATGATGCTGCGCTCTATTATCAGCTGATGGACAGGGTTGCCGAACTGGAGTGGAGCGTACCGCATCAGGTTCAGCTGGTACTCAATGCCATCGCCGTCAGCCGCTTTTACAAACCCCTGATGCCACAAAGCTGGTTCTTTGGGGAAACCCACCCCGCCATTATTCCCGAAACCGGTGCGCTGGTGTGCATGGGCACCCCACACGGCAAAGGGGAGTTTCTGGTGATCGAAGCCGGTGAACAGGCCAGCGTCTGTTTGAACCTGACTGACGATCTCATATTGACCACCAGCAAGACACTGCCCCGTTTTGGCGTTATCAAGGTAATGAACAATCGCATGAGCCCAAGGCCGGTAGCACAGGCGCAATATCGCCAGGTGAGCTGATCTTTTTCAACTGTGGCAGTTCTATGACCATACGACAACTGGGGCAAAATTAGCCAGATGTCACCTTTTAACATGCTATTCTGAATCCAATCTGAATTTCCTCCTCACGGTGGGCGATTATTTTTATTGCTACCGGACGCTATCCTTGAAAACGTGAACTGTGCCACTTGAGGCTTTCCTGCAAACTCCGTAATCTCAAAATGCGAGTGTAATAATGTGCGTGTATCTGGTTGATACGTGTAAGTAGCATGATCAAGGAAATGACTCATGAAAATAAACAAGTATCTACTGACCAGTAGTCTGTTTCTTCTGCCTCTGACCACATCAGCGACAGAAGATATATCGGTTCTCGTCTACGGAGCATCCATACACAGTGGATGTGAGAAGGCCAAAGGCCCACATGGCAAGACCTGTGACTTTAACAATATCAATCCGGGGTTGGGGGTAGACTGGGCATTTTTGGGGAATCAGGAGACCGGCAAGCTTTCGCTGCGTGGCGGTGGTTATGAAGACTCCTATGAGAAATTTGCCGCCTATGCTGGCTTTATGTATCGCAAGGAGTGGTATCTCACCGAGAGTGTTTTTGCCGGCTTGGGCTTGCAGGCTGGCTATCTCGATGGATCAGGAGTCAATGGCTTCGCCATGCTGCCCATTGTCAGTCTGGGCTATAAAAATGTCGCCTTGGAAATTGGGTATGCGCCCAAGATGAACAATGTTCCAGGTCGCAAACATGTGGCTGTGACCTCATTTGGTTTGCGCTGGGCAATTTAATGTTGTCATGCTAATTGCGAAGACCCGCATCAAGCGGGTCTTTTACATTGGACTAGCGCCACATTGAACCGCTGTGAATGGATGATCATGAAAGCGTGTATAACGCAGATTTTGGCGTTTCATAGGCATCAGATAAAAATGCCCTCCGATCAATTTGATGAGAGGGCGGCAAACACACACTACAGGAGGAATAAGCGGTTGTATCAACAACACGGGGCTATTCTAAATCCTGTAGTTTCTCTTGAAACCTGATAGATGTGACAGTCGGACAATAGCGATATGAACAGAGAGAGGAGGAAAAAATAGCCCTCCCGTTTACGGACGATAACGGGAGAGCCAAACACGGGGTTTACAGAAAGGACTTGCTCTGTCGTGGGAATAATAACGAGTTGAGTCTTGTTTGACGCCTGTCAGATATGGCAGCTGAATGGCTCGCCTATTCTGATCATGGTCATGGCATATATGGTTGCAATCTCAACAAGGTATTGCCGTACCAATTGAGAAAGGCCGGAGTAAACTTGGTTATTGTTCTAGCTCGCTCAGCTGCCGGTACGTTTTTTCTTCGTCATATCCTTCCTGCGCACATGCCTCGCCAGAACGACCAAAAGGTCGGAGGCGGCGCATGTCAGATGCCTTCTGTTTATGCCGTCACTGGCAAGCTTTTGCTGCTCCGGATCGCGGCTTAAGGTATAATGCGGCACTATTTTTATGGGTTCCCCGTGAGCGTGATGAAAGAATTTTTTGCAACCTGCCCCAAAGGGCTGGAAAACCTGTTGGCCGTTGAGCTGACCAATCTGGGCGCAGAGCAGGTCCGTGAGACCGTGGCTGGCGTGCATTTCAAAGGCGAACTGGCCATTGGCTACAAGGCCTGTCTGTGGAGCCGTTTCGCCTCCCGCATCGTGCTGGTGCTGTCCGAATTCCAGATGAATGACGACCTGGATCTCTATCTGGGTGCTCACACCATTCCCTGGGAAGAGCACTTCTCCGGTACTTCCACCATTGCGGTGGATTTTACCGGTACCAATCCGGCCATTCGCAATACCCAGTACGGTGCCCTGAAGATCAAGGATGCCATCGTCGATCGCTTTACTAAGCGCGGTCACGTGCGTCCTGACGTGGACAAGAAGTCGCCGGATATTCGCATCATGGCGCACCTGGGCAAGGGCAAGGCCAATATCACGCTGGACTTGTCAGGCCCCGCGCTGCACCAGCGTTTCTACCGTCAGGGCACCGGTGAGGCGCCGCTCAAAGAGAACCTGGCCGCCGCCATGATTGCCCGTAGCGGCTGGGCCGGCGAGCCCATGATGGACCCCATGTGTGGCTCCGGTACGCTGCTGGTGGAAGCTGCCTTTATCGCCGCCGACATGGCACCGGCCTTGCGCCGCGAGCGCTTCGGGTTCGATCGCTGGCTGCAGCACGATAGCGAGCTGTGGCAGAGCCTGCTGATGGAGGCTCAGGTTCGGGCCAAGCGCGGCATGCAGCGCTGCGAGGTGAAGCTGTTTGGTTGCGATGCTGACAGCCGCGTGCTGCTCAAAGCCCGCGACAACGCCAAAGCCGCCGGCGTGGCCCATCTCATCACCTTCAAACAGGCCGACGTCACCGCGCTGGAAAATCCGCTGCCGATGCCGGCAGTGGAAGGGGAGGCTCGTCAGGTCGGCATGCTGATCTCCAACCCCCCCTATGGCGAGCGTCTTGGCGAGTTCCCGGCACTGCTGGAAGTGCACCAGGCCCTCGGTGATGCCCTGCGTCGCAGCTTCCAGGGCTGGAAAGTCTCCATTCTTTCCGCATCCCCCGAGCTCTTGAGCTGTCTGCGTCTGCGCGCTGACAAGCAATATCGCCTGTTCAACGGCGCCCTCGAATGTCAGCTGCGTAACTACCAGATTGCACAGGACTCTGTTGCTTCCCAGAAAGAGGTGGCGCAGGACTTTGCCAACCGTCTGCGCAAGAATCTGAAGACCCTGGAGAAGTGGGCACAGAAAGAGAACCTCGACTGCTATCGCCTCTACGATGCCGATCTGCCGGAGTACAACGCCGCCATCGACCGTTATCAGGACTATCTGGTGGTGCAGGAGTACGCGGCGCCCAAGGACATTCCCGCCCAGAAGACTCGTCAGCGTCTGCTCGACATGGTGCAGGCCGCCATCAAGGTGACCGGCATGGACGGCGAGAAGGTGATCCTGAAGGTGCGCGAGCGTCAGGAAGGCAAGCAGCAGTACCAGAAGCTCTCCGAAGAGCAGCACCGGATGGAAGTGCAGGAGTATGGCGCCCGTCTGTGGGTCAATCTCTATGACTATCTCGATACCGGTCTGTTCCTCGACCACCGTCAGACCCGCCGTATGCTGGGTCAGATGGCCAAGGGCAAGCGCTTCCTGAACCTGTTTGCCTACACCGGCAGTGCCACCGTGCACGCTGGGTTGGGTGGTGCCAGCGAGACCACCACGGTGGACATGTCGCGCACCTACCTCAACTGGGCACAAGACAACATGCGCCTCAACTCGCTGGTGGGCCGAGAGCACAAGTTCGTGCAGGCCGACTGCCTGAAGTGGCTCTCCGAGGCGGACGAGCAGTACGACCTCATCTTCATCGATCCGCCCACCTTCTCCAACTCCAAGCGGATGGATGAGAGCTTCGACGTGCAGCGCGATCACCTGCTGCTGATGCAGCACCTGAAGCGGCTGCTGGCTGCGGGTGGCACCCTGGTGTTCTCCAACAACAAGCGCCACTTCAAGATGGATCTGGCCGGTCTCGAGGCCATCGGTCTCAAGGCCCAGAACATCACCGGCAAGACTCGACCCAAGGATTTCGAGCGCAACCAGCATATCCACAACTGCTGGATCATCACCCATGCGGAGGCTGAGGCCTGATGCTGACCCTGTTTCACACCGACGGCTGCCACCTGTGCGAACAGGCGTGGGCGCTGGTGGAGCAGGCCGGTATTGCAGCCGATGCTCGCCAGTGCGACATCATGGATGATGCGCAGTGGCTGGCAACCTATCGGGTCCGCATTCCGGTACTGCGCGATGAAGCGGGGCGTGAACTGGGTTGGCCCTTCACCCTGACTGAGCTACAAGCGTGGCTTGCCAGGCAGGGGTGAGCGGGCGATTTGACGATGAAACGGGGGGAGATCCAGTCTGCCACCCGTTTTTTCATTAGCAATAAGGAACAAGAATGGCTCTTTTGACATTGCACGGCGCGTCGTTGTCGTTCAGTGATTTTCCGCTGCTCGATCAGGCCGAGCTCACCATCGAGCGGGGCGAGCGCCTCTGTCTGGTGGGGCGCAACGGGGCGGGCAAGTCCACCCTGATGAAGGTGATCGCCGGCGAACTGCCGCTCGATGACGGCCGTCTGGTGCTGCAACAAGATTTGAAAGTGACCCGTCTCGAGCAGGATCCCCCCGCGTCGAGCGAGATCACCGTGTTTGACTACGCCGCCGAAGGTCTGGCCGGGGTAGGGGAGCTGCTCAAGCAGTATCACCATATCTCCATGGAACTGGCACATGATGCCTCCGATGCCAACATCCGCAAGATGAGCCAGCTGCAGGAGCAGCTCGACTACCAGAATGGCTGGCGGTTCGAGACTCGCATCAATCAGGTGCTGACTCTGCTGGGTCTGGATCCCGACGTGACCCTCGACAGCCTCTCCGGCGGCTGGCTGCGCAAGGTGGCACTGGCCCGCGCGCTGGCCTGCGATCCGGATCTGTTGCTGCTGGACGAACCGACCAACCACCTGGACATCGATGCCATCAACTGGCTGGAAGAGTTCCTCAAGGATTTTCGCGGCGCTATCGTCTTCATCTCCCACGACCGGGAATTCATCCACAAGCTGGCGACCCGGATCATCGATCTGGACCGCGGCGTGATCACCTCCTGGCCCGGCAACTACGACGAGTACCTGCAGGGGAAAGAGGAGTGGCTGCGGGTCGAGGAGCTCAAGAATGCCGAGTTCGATCGCAAGCTGGCCCAGGAAGAGGTGTGGGTACGCCAAGGGATCAAGGCCCGTCGCACCCGCAATGAGGGGCGAGTGCGCGCCCTCAAGGCAATGCGGATGGAGCGGACCCAGCGCCGTGAACTGCAGGGCAAAGCCAAGCTGCAGCTGGACGAGGCAAGCCGCTCCGGCAAGCTGGTATTTGAGAGTGAAGGCCTGGGGTTGGAATTTGGTGATCGCACTTTGTTCCAGGGGCTGGATCTGCAGGTGCTGCGCGGCGACAAGATTGCGCTGGTCGGCCCCAACGGTTGCGGCAAGTCGACGCTCATCAAGCTGCTGCTCGGTCAGTTGAGCCCAAGTCGTGGCACGGTCAAGGGGGGCACCAATCTGGAAGTGGCCTACTTCGATCAGTACCGCGAGCAGCTCGACCCCGAGAAGACGGTGGTGGACAACGTCGGGGAGGGCAAGCAGGAAGTGATGGTGCGCGGCCGCTCCCGCCACATTCTCGGTTACCTGCAGGACTTCCTGTTTGAACCAAAACGGGCACGCACCCCGGTGAAAGCCTTGTCAGGGGGCGAAAAAAACCGTTTACTGTTGGCCAAATTGTTCTTGAAGCCCAGTAATTTACTGATCCTCGATGAACCAACCAACGACCTGGATGTCGAAACGCTGGAATTGCTGGAAGAGCTGCTGGCGGACTACCCCGGCACCCTGTTGCTGGTGAGTCACGATCGTCGTTTCATCGACAATACCGTGACCGGTTGCTGGTTGTTTGAAGGGGACGGACAGATCAGCGATTATGTGGGCGGTTACGCCGACATGATGGCCACCCGCGCTCAACAACAGGCACAGCAGTCTGCGCAGCACGTCGCCAAACAGGTGCAGAGCAAAACGCCAGAGCCTGTCGTGGCGCCGGCGCCTGCTGCCACAAAAGCCAAAAAGCTCTCTTACAAGTTGCAGCTGGAGCTGGATAATCTACCGGCTCGACTGGAACAGCTGGAGGCAGAGCTGGATGCCCTGCAGACCGAGATCAACCACCCCGGTTTCTTCTCCCTGCCGAGCGACCAGACTCAAGCCAAACTGGATGCCCTGAATGCAGCAGAGGCTGCATTGGAACAAGCCTTCTCCCGTTGGGAGGAGTTGGAAGCGTTGAAACATCAGGACTAAGGAAGTAGATGAAAAAGCAATTATCCATGCTGGCCATTCTGGTCAGCGCCAGCCTGCATGCCCAGGCGGCACAAAGTCCCTTTTTCACCATTGTCGATGCGTCCGACAAGGGTTACGCCAGCGGGATCAGCGGCGACGGCAACGGGCTCATCGGGATCAATACCAAGAACAACATGGCCGAGCACTTCTCGACCGTGCGTTTTGCCGACTTCCTGGTCGATCGTTTCCGTTTCGAGCAGGGCTGCATGCTCTCCAACTCGGTCTGCAACTCTTTCTGGAACGACAACAGCAACTTCGCCTATCAGTGGCGTCGTGACTTCCTCGACGGGGTCGACCAGCGCAACAACGTAGGTTACGTGCAGCTGGGCGAGACCGACGGTCTGGTGACCGCGCTGGGCGACGTACCTGGCACCCGGGCGGGCTACAAGATGAGTGGCAAGCTGCGCACTGCCTTCGCCGTGGTCGAGGAGGGCAACCCCGTCGAGCTGAAAGATGGCGCTGGCACTCACAGCCTGAGCGTGCCGACCAGCATCAAGAAACTGGACAACGGCCAGTATCTGGTGACCGGTACCGCCGCCACTGGCAAGAACATTGCCGTCAACTCCGAAACCTACAACTGGTGCTTTGCCGGCAACGACGGCCAGTACGGTGACTACCGCTACTGCCCGGGCCTCAATACTCAGGCCAGCTTCTGGCTGGTCAACAGTACCGGCACCTTCAACAAGCTGCTGCAGGCCAACGAGTATGCCCGCGCCCGCAACGAAGTGGTGCAGACCGCCTCCGCGCTCGGAGTGGGTAAATTCAACGGCAATCTGTACGGGGTAGGGTACTCCTCCACCGGCGAGATCGGCACCAACTACCTGGATGGTCGCAACCTGGCCGCTTACTGGACGCTGGATCTGGATGGCAGCAAGGTTGGCACTACCCAGATCATCCCGCTGGCCGAAGGCGAGCCCGGCAAGGATGACGCCAAGCTGCAACACAGCTGGGCCGTGGGGGTCAATGACAACGGTTATGTGATAGGCAACCAGCTCTATCGCATCAACAAGGGCCAGAACCGCCCGGTCGAGATGTTCGTGTTCAACCTGAACACGCCGACCACCAACGCCGTGGTTTCCCTGCAGGACAAGCCGCTCAGCGGCGCCGGCTCGGAAGCGGCCGCCATCAACAACCACAACATGGTGGTTGGCTGGCGTGATTCCCGCCACCAGACCCAGCCCGTGGTCAACGGCACCAACCGCATGCAGGAAGGTTTCCTGCTGAACGCAGCGACCGGCAACAACTGGTATCTGAACGATCTCATCTGCGGTCTGGATGATGCGGGCGCCAAGCAGTGTGCTCAGAACGGTTATTACTACCACATCGCTTATGCCAGCGGCATCAGCAGCAACGGTACCGTCGCGGCCACGGCTTATCGCTACAACAGTGAGAGCGATCTGAACAACCGCACCAATGCTACCGTGGTCAGCGTCAAGCTGGCGCCGGTGGTAACCGACTACAAGAACAACGATCCGGCCGGTTATGTGGTCGCCAACGCACCGGTCAACAACCAGACCGGTCAGGATGGCGGCAGCGGTGGCGGCAGCCTGTTCTGGTTGACTCTGCTGGCCCTGCCATTCGCCTGGCTGCGCCGTTTCCAGCGCTAAAAAGTTGTGTCACTAAAAATTAATGCGGTTCAGTGTCTTGTGTCACAATGACCGGATAGCATGAAATTTTTTGTTTGACCCTGCCGACCCCCTGGGGTAAAGATGAAAGCGACCGATGAAAAATTGGTCGCTTTTTTTGTTCCACGGAAGAGGGTCGTAGATGATGAAGAGACAAAAACGGGACCGTCTGGAAAGAGCTCGTGCTCGTGGTTATCAGGCTGGCGTGGTCGGCAAACAGAAAGAAGCGTGTCCGTATCAATGCCTGGATGCCCGTGGGCATTGGCTTGGTGGTTGGCGTGATGCCATGGAAGGGCGGGGCTCAGGCCTCTTCATGAAGTAGCCGGTACTTCATCACTCATTGCAAAAGGAAAGGGGCCATAATGGCCCCTTTACGTTGTTCAGTTTGAACTGCGGGTCAGCACTTAGAATGCGGTGGTGTCCTTGAACAGACCCACTTTCAGATCGGTAGCGCTGTAAATCGGGCGACCATCCACTTCCACCACGCCATCGGCGATCCCCATCACCAGCTTGCGGTTGATGACGCGTTTGAAGGTGATCTTGTAGGTCACTTTCTTGGCGGTCGGCAGGATCTGGCCGGTGAATTTCACCTCGCCAACCCCCAGTGCACGACCCTTGCCGGGGCCGCCTTTCCAGCCCAGGAAGAAACCGACCAGTTGCCACATGGCATCCAGACCGAGACAGCCAGGCATGACCGGATCACCCGGGAAGTGGCAATCGAAGAACCAGAGATCCGGCGTGATATCGAGCTCTGCCAGGATTTCGCCCTTGCCATGCTCACCACCGTTGTCATTGATCTTGACGATACGATCCATCATCAACATGTTGGGGGCGGGCAGCTGACTGTTACCCTCACCAAACAGTTCGCCACGGCTGCAGGCGAGCAGCTCTTCACGGGTAAACGAGTCTTTGCCTTGTTCACACAGGGAAAGGCGGGCATCAATGGTGGTATTGTCTACGGTCACGCTGTTTATCCTTCAAATGGGTCAAAGCCGGGCCAATTTAGCGTACAGTTGTTCGCTAAACAACTCCGATCACTTCTTTTCTCACCGTCCGAACACTCGACCAAGCAGGCGGCGCAGCACGCCACCCTTGATGACGTCGGTGCCATTGAGCTCATCCAGCCGCTGCTGGATCCGGCCGAACAAGGTATCCGGCATATCCGGCTCACCAGCAACACAACCGGTCAGCAGCTCGATAGCCTCTTCCACATGATCCACCGGATGGATATGGAATTGGCCGGCTTCGACGGCTGCAATCACCTCATCGGACAGGTTGAGCTGCTGGGCATTGGTGCCGGGCAGCAGGATCCCTTGTTTGCCGGTGAGACCGTGGATCTTGCACACCCGGAAGAAGCCTTCGATCTTCTCGTTGACGCCGCCGACGGCCTGCACATTGCCGAACTGATCGACCGCGCCGGTCACCGCAAAGTGCTGGTAGATGGGCTGGCGGGCGAGGGCAGAGAGCAGGGCACACAGACCGGTCAACGAGGCGCTGTCACCATCGATCTCGTGATAGGACTGCTCGAACACCAGGTTGGCCGACAGCGGGGAAGGGTTCTCGGCACCGAACTTGTTGGAGAGATAACCGTGGATGATCATCATCGCTTTGGCGTGGATATGGCCGGCCAGCTCCGCTTTGCGCTCGATATCCGCCACATCACCATCACCCAGATGCACGGTGGCGGTGAGACGTACCGGCTCGCCGAAATCATAGGGATGGCCTGAGACTTGAATCACGGAGAGGCCGTTGATCTGGCCCACTTCCTCACCGTCGGTCTGCAGCAGGATCTGGCCGTCGATGACGCCCTGGTCGGACTGCTCGACCAGATAGTTGAGGCGGTAATCCTGCTCTTCCAGCGCACCGCGAATGTGCTCGTCAGTGACGACGTCCGCTTCCAGCTCGCGCGCCAGGCTGTCGGCCATGCGCATGATGGCAGAAAGTTGCACCTCGGAGAGTGACAGCCACTCCTGATGGTCGCACAGCCGGCTGGCGTGGCGACAAAGGGCGGCGAGGGCGGCCGGGGTGAAGTCCAGCAGCTCCCAGCGCTCGCGCAGCCAGGCCAGATATTGAAGATAATCAGGCAGATCCTCTTCAATGTTCACCTCGGAAACCAGATCTGCGCGCAGGAAGATGCGCTCGGACATGTCACGGTCCAGCATCTGGAACTCGGCCACATCGAGCCGATCGCCGACCAGGATCAGCTTGAGCTTGATGGGGGTGGCTTCCGGGGTGAAGAAGGGGGTCAGGGTTTTGCCTTCTTGATAGGCGTTCCAGTCCAGCTCACCTTTTTGCATCGCATTTTTGAGTTTGAACCAGAGATGGGGCTGATCCAGCAGCTCATCCAGTTGCAAAATCAGATAGCCACCGTTGGCCTGACGCAGCAGGCCCGGCTCCAGCAGGTGCTGGTTGGCATAGACCGAACCTTGCTCGGTCTGATAGTTGATGGAGCCAAACAGGGTATCCCAGTTCAAATCCCGCCCATAGATGACCGGTGCTTCCTGTTCTTCATGGTGGATCAGCAGGTTGATGAGTACCGGATGCTGGAATTCGAGCCCTTGAGCCACGTGCGCCGCCAGATCGGAGAGGAAGTCATCGATCTTGGGATCGTTGTTCTGTTTGCGCATGATGCGGGTGACCAGGCGCTCGGCATCCAGATGATGGCTCATCAGCTTGAGCAATTCGCCGACCATTTCACAGAACTCGAAGCCGGTGCCGGGTTGCAGGCGCAGCCAGATGGGCTTGAACGGATTGTTCAGATTCTCGGTGTAGCAGAGATCGAACAGGTCACCATCCTTGCCGTTGGAGGCGGCGATCAGCGTCTGGCAAACACCTTCATAATCCACCCCGGGAAAGCCGTTGAGCAGCATGACCGGGCAGTCACCATCAAAACTGGCGAGACGCTTGATGCCGGAAATGGCTCTGGGTTGCAAGGCGGCAAAAGGAATGGGTTCGAGTTCGCTGAGGGCAGGAAACTGTTCAATCGAAAAAACAGGTTTTAATTGTTCTGATGTTAATTCAGCCACTTAAGACATCCGGTCGGAGATAGGATCAATTGTTGCCATTATACACAGTTCAATAGGTGGTGACAGGAAACAAGATATTTAATTTAACATAATATACATTATGCGCGGTATTGGGTTGTGGAAGAGTCTGGAGTGATGCCGGTTAAAAAACGCTGGTCATCACAGCCATGCTCCTGAACTTCTCTTTTCGTTATCTCTCGCCTTCAAAGGCCTAGTCGTGCAACCGATCCAGCGGTTTGTGGTTGGCACTTTCATGGCGTTCGCTGTTGCCGGTGTGCAGGTACTTTGAGGTGGTGTCGATGCTGTCGTGGCCGGCATCGGCTTGCACATGTGATAACGGCCGCCCGTTGAGATTGATGTCGTGGGTGATGCCGGTATGACGAATGGAGTGTGGTGTCAGGTTGCGCATCTCGGCGCCGTCCTGCACAAACCCATCTTTTTCTGCCAACTCGGCGGCGGTCTGGATGACGCTCATCACCAGGTCACGCAGCTGGCGGATCCCGAGGTTGGCGTTGAGCTCGCCTTGTTCCCGGCCATGCGCCGCAGCCTTGTGGCGCACAAACAGCGGAGTTTGCTCATCAGGTGCTGGTAATGGTGAGAGACCAAGAAACGTCCGATAGCGTTTGAGGGCCTCAAGCAAGGCATGGGACACCGCCACGGTGCGGCGCTTGCCACCCTTGCTGCGGGGAATGAAATAGCCCCAGACGCCGGTTTTACCATCGCGGCGAAACTGCCCCATGACGGGGGTAAACCCTGGTCTTGCCGCCACTTCCGAGATCCGCAGGTAACAGGCGTACATCAGGCTTATCAGGAAGCGGCTGCGCTCGTGCTGCTCGGGTGATTCGGCGGCCAGCAGGTCGGTTGCTTGCATCACATAGGACCACTGCAATTCGCTAAAGGCCTGGCCATGGTCGTCCGGCTCCTGCTGCATTGAGCGCTTCACCCGTTGCAGTAACAGCGCCGGGTTGCGGTCCATGTACTCTTCCTGGATCAAGAACTGGAAGAAGGCAGACAGAATGGCGAGCTTGGTCTTCATGGCCTGTTCGCTGAGCCGGTATGGCAACTCGCGGCCCAGCTCCCGCTTGCCAAGGAAGGGCCGCCATTGAGGGTTGGGCAGTCGTTCCCCCCACTCTTTGTCGAGCACGAACTGGGCTACGTTGCGATAGGCAATCAGGGCCGCCGGCGGCGCCTGACAGTAATCGAGATAGCGCATCATGATGCGCCGGGTCAGATCCTTGGGGCTGATGCGCATTTCGCCGAAGCACCAGTGCAAAAACGTGGTCAGCTCGCTGCGATAGGTTTTGTAGTTGTTTTCGCTGTTGCGCTGCTCCAGCAGCCAGTCGACGGCGAGCTCGTAGACCAACCCGGCATCGGGCACATCGTTGAGGCTGAGGTTGGCAAGATATTGATTGACCTGGGGGTTGCCCGCCTCCAGGTAGGCCAGACCATCGAACAGCGGCATGGCGGGTGGAAGTAACATAGTGGTCATGATGATGCTTGTGGATGAGAGACTCGGCTCGGGGCCTGCGTGATGGTGATGCCGATAAATGGGGTTATCGGCATCACGCGGAAATGGAATGTCGATGTTGTACAGCGAACAGCATCGCCATCAATAGCTGATACTGCATAGTGTATTTATTCAATGGATATGCACCTTGGTTGGAAAGTTCTCGGGGTAAATATCCATATAAATGCTTTAAAATTCTCATCAATGCATAAATTGAGGCTGTTTTCATGCTGTGATGGGCAGCCTCCCCCGTGTCGTCCTCACGCTACACGCTTGAGGGATTTGTCTTTTGGCTTGCCTGCGTCATTCTGCTCTTCCTGTTGCTCCGACTTGCCACTCCCCTGCCCCTTGGCCCCGCGCAGCACGTTTTGCAGCAGATCGCGCTGCTCGGCCAGGTAGAAGGCCAGGCTCTCTTGCTGTTCAGGTTCAAGGCGAACGGGCGCGCCTGCCAGCAAATGCATCAACTCATCGGCAGTGTCCAGCAGCTTGTCATAGGCATCGGCCTCTTTTTTGCTGGCAAAGGTCATCTTCTCCACTCCCCCACGCACCACAACATATTTGATCTCAACGGCCATAGCGGCGTCCTCCTTCTGATAGTGATTACAAGTATATGTATGGATATACAGTATTGCAAATAACCCCATGCAGAAGTGTTTTATTGGCGCGCCGACGGGTGATTGCGCGCCTGTCATCACATTGATGAAAGGGTCATTTGACTTCCATGCCAGACTGGTCGGATGATTGGACCATGACGATCACAAAGCAACTACTGATCCTGCTGCTGGTTGAGGTGACGCTCCTTGGGGGCATCGCCCATCTGGTCATCGGCCTCTCGCTGCCACTCTCCATCCTGTTCGTGGTGGTGGCCCTGTTGGGGCTGCGCACCCTGGTGGTGCTG
This sequence comes from Aeromonas sp. QDB54, assembly GCF_027707385.1. Lineage (NCBI taxonomy): Bacteria > Pseudomonadati > Pseudomonadota > Gammaproteobacteria > Aeromonadales > Aeromonadaceae > Aeromonas > Aeromonas sp. QDB54. Next base: position 141,483 of record NZ_JAPCIT010000014.1, read on the forward strand.
CTGACCTGGGGCTTTTCCCGCTTCTATCCGGTGCCTGCCATCGGCTGGCGAGAATGGTTGCCCATGGTGGGGCGAGAGATTGCGGCCTACCTGCTGACCTTCACTTGGTTGCTGCCGTTCGAGCGTTGGCTGATGGCGCCAGACAGGCTGATGCCCTCCCCCCTGCCCTTGCTGCTGATCCACGGTTATGGCTGCAGTCGCGGCATCTGGCGGGTGCAACGAGCCAGACTGGAGGCTGCCGGCCACACGGTAGGGACCGTCACCTTGACCCCTCCCTTCGGCCATCTCGACGATATGGTGCCGCTCTTGGCCAATCGCATCGACGAGGTGCTGGCCGCCACCGGTGCCTCGCAGCTGGTGCTGATCGGCCACAGCATGGGTGGCTTGGTGTGCCGCGACTATCTGGCGGTGGCGGGCGGTGACAAGGTGGCGCAGCTCATCACCCTGGCCACCCCCCATCAGGGCAGCCAGCTGGCGACCCTGGGGCTGGGCGACAATGCCCGCGAGATGGAGCCCGGCTCCGGCTGGCTGCAGCGCTTTGCCGCCGTGCCACTCTGCGTGTCCGGGGTCTCGGTGCGCACCAGCCACGACAACTTCGTGCTGCCTCAGTCCCGCCAGCGACTGGATGGCATGGAGGATGTGGAGCTCGCCGCCCTCGGCCACCTCTCCCTGCTCTACTCCCGCCGTACCACGGCCTTATTGTTAACCCTGCTCTCCCGCCCACAGCCGCAAATGAAAAGGGCCTGATTGCGCAGGCCCTTTCCGTTTTTGCTACCTCAGTTCGTTGTCGCTCCCCCTAGAAGTGGATCCCCTTGATCAGGGTGGAGACCGCCATCTGATCCGCCGAGGCCTTGGACTCGTTGCCCTCCTTGGGATCGGAGAAGGTGCGGAAGCTGGTGTTCATGATCACCTGGGCCACTCGCGGCGCCAGGGCATGGATCACCTGGCCGAATACCCCGAGCCGGGTGGCCAGTCGTACGTGCTTGTTGATGATGGTGTCGCACACCAGGTCGGCGGCCTCTTCCGGCGTCATCATGGGCACCTGCTCATACACCTTGGTGGGCGCCACCATGGGGGTCTTCACCAGTGGCATGTTGATGATGGAGAAGTTGACCCCCTTGTCGGCAAACTCGGAGGCCGCGGTGCGCACCCAGGCATCGAGCGCCGATTTCGAGGCGACGTAGGCAGAGAAGCGCGGCGCATTGGTCAGCACTCCGATGGAGGAGATGTTGATGATGTGGCCCTTCTTCTTCTCGATCATGGTGGGCAGCAGCCCCATGATCACCTTGAGGGTGCCGAAGTAGTTGAGCTGCATGGTGCGCTCGAGATCATGGAAACGATCGAAGGAGTCTTCGATGGCGCGGCGGATGGAGCGACCGGCATTGTTGATAAGGATGTCCACCCCGCCATGCTCGGCCACGATCTGGCGGGTGATCGCCTCCCCTTGGGCGAGATCGGCCAGATCCCCCTGATAGACCTGCAGAGTCAATCCCAGCTCGGCAAACTCGGCCTGGGTCTCGGCAATCTTGTGCTCGTCCCGGGCGATGGTCAGTACCTTGGCACCCGCCTCGGCCAGTTTTCTCGCCGTGGCCTTGCCGATGCCAGAGGTGGCGCCGGTGATCAGCACGACCTTGCCCTCGACCCGGCCGCGCAGGGTACGATCGATGAACAGCTCGGGATCGAGGTGACGCTCCCAGTAATCCCACAGTCGCCAGGCATAGCTGTGCAGCGGCGGCACTTCGATGCCGGTCCCCTTCAGTACCCGCTGGGTTTCGCGGTTGTCGAAGCGGGTGGGATAGTTGATGAGCCGGAAGATGTCCTTGGGCAGCCCCAGGTCGGCAATCGCCGCATCGCGAATGCGCCGCACCGGCGTCAGTGCCATCAGCATGGTCATCAGATGGCGGGGAATGAAGCTGAACAGGGCGGCATTGATGCGAATGGCGGGCTCAGGGGCATGGGCGGCGCGGGAGAAGGTGCTCAGCATGTCGCCGACCCGCATAGGGTGAGAATCGGTCAGGTGGAACGCCTTGTTGTCCTCCCCTTCCAGATGGGCGATGTGATCGATGGCATCCACCACGAAGTTGACCGGCACCAGGTTGATGCGCCCCCCTTCGACCCCGATGGCTGGCATCCAGGGCGGCAACATGCGGCGCAGCTTCTGGATGGTCTTGAAGAAGTAATAGGGGCCGTCCACCTTGTCCATCTCGCCGGTGTTGGCATCACCGACCACTATGCCGGGTCGATAGATGCGCCAGGGCAGTGTGCTCTCCTTGCGCACGATTCCTTCGGCCTCGTGCTTGGTCTGGAAATAGGGCATGTCGAGGTGTTCGGCCTCATCGAACATGTCTTCCCGGAACAGTCCGTCGAACAGACCGGCCACTGCGATGGAGCTGCAGTGATGGAAGCAGCGGGCCTGGAGCCGCTCGGCCAGTTGCAGGGCCTGACGGGTGCCTTCGGCATTGACCTGCTGCTGAATGCCCGCCTTGGCGTTGAGATCGTAGATGGCGGCGAGATGCAGGAAGTGGTCGATCTTGCCGATGAGAGACTCCAGCTCGGCACTGCCCACTCCGAGCAGCGGGTGGGTCATGTCGCCGACCACGGGGATGGCGCGATCCGCCTCAACCCCCCAGTAAGCCAGCAGATCGGGTACCCGATCGAGATGGGCGGCACGCATCAAGAAATGCACCCGGCTATTCGGGCGCTGCAGCACTTTTTTAATCAGCCGGCGACCGATAAAGCCGCTGCCCCCCGTGATGAAATAGTCCATGGTATTTATATCCCTTACTGATTGGGCTGTTAGGGAAGGTGCGAACAAGTCCCTGATATGAGATCATGTTTGTCATCTGGAGCCATGGAACAGGGTTCATCATGAGT